>NZ_JBVVQZ010000001.1:282147-574583 GCF_055811635.1 Mesorhizobium sp. WSM4806
CCCCGCCTCGCCACCCCCCTCTCGCCCCTCTTTGTTTTTTTTTTTTTTTTTTTTTTTTCCCCCCCCCCCCCCCCCCCCCCCCCCTCCCCCCCCCCCCCCCCCCCCCCCCCCGCCCCGCCCCCCCCCCCCCCCCCCCCCTTTTTTTTTTTTTTTTTTTTGGGGGGGGGGGGGGGGGGGCCCCCCCCCCCCCCCGTCCGGTCGAGCATTCCGAAGGAGCTCGAAGAGCGGCTGGCCTTACTCCTCGATGCCCTTGGTGCCGCGCCGCTTGAGGTAGGCGTCCCAATAGAAATCGTCGGCATTTTCCGCGGTGACGATGGAAAAGCCGTTGTCGACGAAGGGCACGCTCATGGCGTTGAATCCCGACCGCCGGGCGTCGTTCATCGGGTCGATCAGTTCGGGATGCTTGGC
The DNA here is from genome assembly GCF_055811635.1 of Mesorhizobium sp. WSM4806. Taxonomy (NCBI): domain Bacteria; kingdom Pseudomonadati; phylum Pseudomonadota; class Alphaproteobacteria; order Hyphomicrobiales; family Phyllobacteriaceae; genus Mesorhizobium; species Mesorhizobium sp. WSM4806. The sequence continues at coordinate 282,556 of NZ_JBVVQZ010000001.1, forward strand.
CATCCACAGCAGCATGAACCCCATATAGCCCTGCATGCCCTGGTTCGGGTTGACTGAGCCAAAGATTTCGCCGGCCTTTATCATGTCGAGGATCTTGGCGTTGACGTCGGCCAGCATGACCCGGATCTTGCCGCCGCCTTCCTTGGCGGCCTGAGCTGCGCCGATTGCCGAGTTGGCTTCCGGCATGAACACCGCGCCCAGATCGGGATGCGCCTGAGCAAGGCTGAGCACGGCCTGATAGGCCTTCGTCGCATCCTGGTTCGACGCCGCGCGGCCGACGAGCTTCATATCCGGCCATTTGGCCTCCATGCGGGCGATGAAGGCGGCAATGCGCTTGTCGTGATTGTCCTGTCCGGGGTTTTCGAGAACCGCGTACTCGCCCTTGCCGTCCATCGCCTTGGCGACTGCATCGGCAGCATAGGTGCCTTCGGCGACGTTGTCGGAGGTGATGTAGGACACTCGTTTGGAGTTGGGCGAGTCTGCGGCGAATGTGACTACTGCCGTTCCCTGCTCAATGGCCCGATTAATTGGCTCGATGAAGGGATCGGAGTTCATCGGATGGACCAGGATGCCAGCCGGCTTCTGAGCCAGCGCCTGGTCGAACGTCGCTATTTGCTTGTTCACGTCGTATTCGGGGGTCCCGGTATATTCGGTCTCGCAGCCGAACTGTTTTCCAGCCTGCTTGAACATCTCGTAGACCGGGAACCAATATTCGACGCCGGAAACCATAACGTTCATCACGTATTTTTCACCCGGCTCGCACTTGAACGGGTTAGCGGCCTGGGCAGCGGCGTGGCTTGCCCCCAACACTGTGGTGGCGGCTGCCGAAATGGCGAGCATGCTCAAAAATTTGCGCAAGAGTCCTCCCTCGGCCGAAGCCTGGTCAATTGGGCGGTCGGACACTTGCGTGCCGCCGCTTGTGGTTGATGAGGCCGAACCTCCTCCCGAGGCCCAGCGGTTGATCATTCGCAGCAGTTGGCTCGAGTGTCAATAAAATTCACATACAGAAATATATTTCACAACTGCTCGTACACCCGCCCAGCCGAGACGACAAAGCGCCGCCATCGCAGCGGCTGTCCTCGTTCACGAGGACCGGCGCCGAAGCCGTTAGGGTCGCCAGTGTTGGTGAGTGAACAGCCAGGCAAGCTCAGGTCAGCGGTTTCAACTGACCTGGCGATGCTTTCCTGAATGACCTACGACCGTTGTAGGTCAAGGCAGGCAGGGATTGAATGTCAGGGACGGGCCTTCTTCCCCTCTCAGGGGACTTCAGATCGTCCAGCCTTAGACATGCACGGCAATCGAATTGCGCTCCACCAAGCGGGCCGCCAGGACACGGTGCTCGAAAGGTAAGGTGGCCTCCGCCAGCCTCTTCAAGAGAAGCTCCGCCGCCGCCGCTCCGATCAAATGGGCGGGTTGCGCGATGGCTGTGATACCTTGTGCCACGAACTGCATCCAGTCGAGATCGTCGAAGCAAAGCAGCGAAACGTCTCCTGGAATCGCAAGCTTCAGTGCGGAAGTCGCCTCCAGAACGCCTGTCGACATCACACCGTCGGCGGTGAATAGAGCGGACGGCGCATTGCGCATCGTCAGCAGATCGAGCGCCTCTTTGCGGGCCGCCTCGCTGGAGTAGACCGTCACGCGGCGGATCAACGGCAGATCCGGCTCGATTCCTGCGGCACGATGGGCTTCCAGATACCCCAACAGCCGTTGCCAGCTTGGATGGAGGTAGCGAACGTCAGCGCTGGAGAGATCGACGTTCGCCACAAACGAGACGACATCATCGCGCTGGCCCGGACCCAGTTCGGCCAGTATGCCGATGCGGTTGTGTCCGGCCTCAATCATCGCAGCGATGCTGCTGCGCGTTACAGACACGTTGTCGACCACCACGGTATCGGTTTCCAGGCCCGCCACGATGCGGTCGAACTGCACCACGGGACAGCGGGCCGCGACTGCCTCACGAAGATGATCCGGCTGATCCGCGAAGGTCGACGAAACGATCAAACCGTCGACCTGTTTTTCCAGCAGCAGTTGCACTGCCTCTCGCTCGAGTTCGGCATTTTCGTCACTATTCGTAACGATAACCCCGAAGCCGCCACGGCGCGCGACATCTCCTATTCCACGCAAGACGCTCGCGTAGAACGGGCTTTCGATGTCGCCGACCACAACTCCGATAGTCTGCGTTTTACCGGTGATCAGACCTTTTGCCAGGCGATTGGGGCGATAGCCGAGCGCTGCTGCGGCGGCGCGCACCTTCTCCTGAACCTCGGGGCTGCTGTAACCGTAGTCGCCAAGCACACGCCCCGCCGTGGCGGAACTGACCCCGGCCCGGCGAGCAACCTCTATGATGGTTGCGTTTTTTGACGATCTTTGAATCACTCAGCAAGCTCCGCCGCCCATTCGTGCGTCGTAACGACGAGCTAGTGGCAGTTAGGTCCACCCCGCAAGCCCGAACACAGCAGCACTCGCCGTTGCACACACTATTGCAATCAGAGCACCTCAGACAGAAAGCGCCGAAGACGAGGGCTTTGCGGATTGTCGAAAAGGTCCGCTGGTCGCCCTGCCTCGACAATCCGTCCCTCGTCCATGAATACGACCTGGTTTGCAACCTTGCGAGCGAAGTTCATCTCGTGCGTAACGACGACCATCGTCATCCCGCCCCGTCCGAGGTCGGCCATCAAGTTCAGGACACCCTTCACCAATTCCGGATCGAGGGCGCTGGTGACTTCGTCGAACAGCATAATTTCGGGCTCGAGGGCCAGGGCTCGCGCGATGGCCACCCGCTGCTGCTGTCCGCCCGAAAGATTTGCCGGCCGATGGTCTTTGCGCTCCAAGAGTCCGACTTCATGCAACCTCGCTGAGGCCGCGCGCTCAGCCTCCACGCGCGACATGCCTCTTACCTTGCGCAGCGCCAAGGTGATGTTGGCGAGCGCACTGCGGTCGGGGAACAAATTGAATTGCTGGAAAACCATGCCGACACGACGCCGGAGCTGGTCAGGGGTCTGGCTGTAGATGCTTTCGCCATCGAGGAGGATGTCTCCGGCCCGACATTCGACGAGGCGGTTGAGGCAACGCAGCAAGGTCGACTTGCCCGAGCCGGATGGCCCGATCAGGCAGGTGACCGTCCCGGGCTCCACTTTCAGACTGACGTCATGGAGCACCTGGATGGCGCCGTAGGCCATGTCGATATTCTTGACCTCGATGCTGCCACCCTTGAAGCGTGCGGGCGCCTTGGCTGCGCCCGGTAAACCGGCGTCAGCCAGCTCGGCGACTTCCTTGAGGCCGCTCTGCACGCCGCTGATACGCTTGCCGACGCGCATGCGCGCGTCGATGTAGTTGACGAGGTGGGTTAGCGGCACCGTGATCACGAGATAGAACACGCCGGCCAGCAAGAGTGGTGACAAATTGCCGGTCAGCACGGCCTGGTCTTGTCCGACACGAAACAGTTCGCGTTCGGAGGCGAGCAGGCCAAGGAAATAGACCAGGCTGGAGTCTTTGACGTTGCCGATGAACTGGTTGACCAGTGCCGGCAGGACGCGGCGGATGCCTTGCGGGATCACCACCAGGCGCATGCCTTGGCCATACGTCATTCCGAGAGTACGGGTGGCGTCGATCTGACCACGCTCGACGCTCTGAATGCCGGCCCGGAAAATTTCTCCGATGTAGGCGCCGGCAATGAGGCTGAGTGCCAGAATGCCCAGCGGATAAGGCGATGGACCGAACAGATCGCGGCCCAACCGCGCGAAGCCCTGGCCAATGATCAGAATAGTCACAATGGCGGGAAGCCCACGAAAGATATCGGTGTAGACCCGTGCGAGGAGTTTCAGCGGCCGGTTTTCGGAAATCCCCATCACGGCGAGGACGATACCGATCAGCGTCCCGAAAAACGTCGAGGCGACGGCAAGGATCAGGGTGTTCTTGAGGCCGACCATCACCATGTTTGGCAGAACGTCTGCCATCGCCTGGAAATCAAGGAAGCTGCGGGAGAAGGTATCGAACCAGCTCATATCAGGTCCATCTATAACTCGGCCGGGCACCGTTGCTCACGGGCCCGGCCGGAAAACACAGCGAAGTCGCTCGAATTCACTTCTTGGGCAGATATTGATCCGGCATCGGGGTGCCCGCGAACCATTTTTCGTGCAGCCGTTTCCAGGTGCCATCGTCCATTGCCTCGCGCAGCGCCTTGTTCAGTGCCTCGCGGAAGTTATCGTTGCCTTTCTTGACGACGAACCCGGCTGGCGCATCGAAGGACGGTACGTTCATTGTTATCTTCAGGTTTTTGTAGCGTTCTACATACTGCTTGGCCGACTCATAGTCGGTGAAATGGCCATCGATCGTCCCGTTGTTCAGCGCCGCCACTGCGGTGTTGTTGTCGGGGAACTTGACGATGTCGCCCTTCAGATTCTTCTCGGCATAGATTTCCTGCAGCGTCCCCTGGATGACGCCGATGCGCTTTCCGGCGGTGCTCTCATTGCTCGTCAGAGCCGGATCGGCCGAAATGATCGACAGATAGCCGGCGATATATCCGTCGCTAAAATCCACGGTCTTCTTGCGCTCCGCGGTCGTGCCAATCGCGGCGACAGCGACGTCGAAGCGGCCGTTGGCGACGGATGGCAGCAGCGCCGAGAATTCCTGGCCGGTGAAGACGACCTGCTCCTCCTTGAACCCGAGCCGGCGCGCCACGTCGCGGAAGAGTTCAGCATCGAAGCCGGTGAAGTTTCCATTGGCGTCGGTGAAGACGTAAGGTTTCGCATCGCCCATCGTTCCGACGCTGATCGCCATCGGGTCGATGAGATTGTAGGGGTTGTCGCTCGCCTTTGCCTGCGTGGACCAGGCCAATGTGCCAAATCCTGTCACCAACGCGACGGTCAGCGCCAGCCCGCATTTCACCAGGTGGCGCCTGCTCGAATTTGTTTGCATGTCTTCTCCTCTTAATCGGCCGAACCCGGCCTTGCGGTTCCACTCGACGTCTGATCCATCAAAAATGCTCTTAGGTGGCGTTTCGTTGAGCGGATGAGAACGTTATCACTTCCCCTAGCATTATCCGTTCCTCGCGTCAATTGTTTCGGAGAATTTCGCAGCTAGACAGCTTTCCCGGGTGGAGCGTGCCGGGCCCCGCGGGGGATCTCGGGCGTCATGTTCCCGATATCTATTGCTGACGCATGGCCGATTGCGCCGTAGTACTGGCAGGTTGCAGCCGCCGCCTCTGCGGCATGTCGGAGAATGTCCTGAGGCGCCTCTTCGTTAAGCAGGCCGAGTAGCGTTCGGGCGATGAAGGTGTCGCCCGCGCCCAAGGTGTCGACGGGTTCGACCAGCCGCGCCGGAGTGTGGTAGGAGACCGAGTCTCTGTGAAGCACCGCGCCGGCTCGACCGCGAGTTACCAAAACCCACTTTGAACCACATGCAAGCAGCTCGGATACGATTGCGGCCAATTCCTTGTCGTCGAGACCATCCCCTGAGACGGAAGCCAGATAGCAGTAAGGTCCAATCTTTCGCCGATGCTCCGGTTCCCGTCGCGTAGAAAGATCGTAAGATAATAGAGAGTTACCTGACACTGAGGCAATCCACGGGTCTAATCCGCTGGACTGGCCGATATGCACGGCCTGAAAGCCTGAGAGAAAATCCAGATCTTCATGCGTCGGCGTGAACATCGAAACACCGAGGTCGAAATCCAGGAAAATCCGATCGGCGTTGTGGTGACCTATGAGGCAGTAAGCGGTCGGCCCTTCGAGGCGCCGCAATCGGGTGATGTCAACGCGCTCCGACGCCAGTGCGGTGCAGATCAGGTCCCCGGCCCGGTCTTTTCCGATCGCTCCAACATAGGCCGACTGCCCGCCGAAGCGGCTCAGGTGGACTGCAACATTGAGGCAGTTTCCGCCAGGATACATCTCGCCGCGATCAAGGTAGCAATCGACCACGTTATCGCCCATCGCGGCAATCTTGACCATTGCAGGACTTTCAGCTTATAGGATGTGATAACGTTCGCACAATGACTGCTACCTGTCAATTGCGCGCCGACCCCAACTCTGTCAGCGAGACGAGGATGCTCATGATTTCCGCCCTGCCTGCCGACGTAGAACGCGCTCTGAACGCCACCGCGGGCAGGCGGTTTTCGCACCTCTTTCTCGTGGCGTGCGGCGGCTCGCTCTCGATCATGATGGCAGGCAAATACTTCCTCGACCGCCACAATGGGACATTCGCCTGTGACAGCTACAACGCGGATGAATTCGTCTGCCGAGATCCGCGGCGGTTGGGACCTGACACGCTCGTTGTCCTTTGCTCGCAGACAGGAACCACCAAGGAGACAGTGCGGGCGGCCAATCATGCCAGGACGCGAGGCGCAACGACAATCGGCATGACGCTCGACCAGACATCGCCCCTCGCGCGGGCGGTCGACCACCCGATTGCCTACCAGGCTTCGTACACGACGGGCAAAGCAATCGATGCAGCCTACAGCAATTACGGCGTGCTCTACATGCTGCTCGCCGGTTTGATCGATGCTCGGGAGGATGGCGGGCTAACCGGTGACCTGCTGATCTCCCTGGGCCATCTTCAACCGGCCATCGAGCGCGCGCACTGGGCCTACGCAGACCGGTTCGAGGCGTTTGCCCCTCGCTTCGCACCTCGAGAGGCAATCTACACACTAGCCAGCGGTGCCAGCTACGGTGCGGCCTATTCCTACGCCATCTGCGTGCTCATGGAAATGCAGTGGTACGACTCGCAGGCAATACACGCGAACGAGTTCTTTCATGGCCCATTCGAAGTCGTGGATAAGGATGCTTGCTTCATTGTCTTGCTGGGTTTGGATGAGACGCGGAGCCTTTCCGAACGCGCCCGCGATTTCCTTATCGAGTACGGCAGCCGGGAAAACATCCTGGTGCTCGATGGAGCCGAACTCGACCTCAGCGGTATGTCCGAACACATCAAACCCTATCTCGTGCCTTTGGTCTTCTTCGACACTCTATGGCGTTTTGCCTACAAGCTGGCCGGTTTGCGCGATCGGCCAATGCTCGAGGGCCGGCGCTACATGAAGAAGCTGTCGGACTACTAGTCCCGCCGCGCGTGTGGCGATCTCACACTCAGCCCATCTTCCGCGTAGAAGGATTTCTCTATGACTGCATCCCCTAAGCCGCGTCATGTCGTCGTTGTCGGCGCAGGCATCTTTGGCACATCGACCGCGCTGCACCTCGCCCGCCTTGGCCTTGATGTGACCATTGTCAACGACGGCGCGCCGTCCAATGGTGCATCCGGCCGTTCACTTTCCTGGCTGAACTCAGCGCGACGCGCGGACACTGCCTATCACCGCTTGAGGCTTGCAGGCATCGATCGTTATCGGACCCTGGCCGCTACAAGGCCGGAAGCCGCATCGTGGCTTCGCTTTGACGGCGGCCTCACCTGGGATGCAGATGACGAGGCGAACCAGATCGCGTCGATGTGGCAGTTGGAGCAGGATATTGGTTATGACTCGCTTCTGCTCGACCCTGCCGAAGTTGCCGCAGTGACGCCCGGCATCGATGCCAACGCGATCGCCCCGCAGGGCGCCATCTTCAATCCTGGCGAAGGATGGGTCGACCTGCCGTCTTTGATCGATCGGCTGCTCAATGAATTCCGCTCCCGCGGCGGCAAGCTTGTTCAGGACGCTGGACGCGTGCGGATAGTTGCCACAGGCGGTCGCGCACGTGGCGTCATCACTGCTGGCGGTACGCCGGTCGAGGCGGATGCAGTCGTCCTTGCCGTAGGGCCAGCGACGCCTTGCATGCTTGCGGAGATCGGAGTCCATGTCCCCGACGCCACCCCGATTTCACTTCTCTTGAAGACCAAACCGATCAAGACCGACCTCCGTGCCGTGCTGAATACGCCGCGTGTTGCGGTGCGCCCGACGCCGGATGGCGCACTTGTTTTGGATTCGGCATGGTCGGAGGAAGAAGTCATGGTCAACTCAGACGGCACTTACACCGTGCACGACAAAACCGTAACGGGACTGCTCGACGAAGCTACCGCCGTGCTCGACGGCAATCCGCGGCTCCAACTCGCAACCTACGCCGTTGGCCCGAAGCCTATCCCCGGCGATGGCGAGCCGGTGCTTGGCTCCGTCGAGACCGTCGCCGACCTTCACGTCGCTTTTAGCCACAGCGGCGCCACGCTTGGACTGATCGTCGGCGAATTGCTGGCCAAAGAAATCGCCTCCGGCAATCCGCATCCCATGCTTGCAACCTTCCGCGCCAACCGTTTCGGCTAAAAGGGCAATCGCGGCCGAGATCGAACTGTCCAGATGAGCCGCGGTGGCATTGTCCAGATGACCGCCTTCGGAGGTTGATCCGCGAAGCTGACTAGGATAACATGACAATCGTAGTTTAGTTTTAGCCGCGGCCGCAGCAAGGCTGGCCCTTCACGCGCGGCGCCATCAAAACCTTTGAAACTCAGCGCAGAGCGCCTGCCCGGCGTCTGTGCGACATGGCGTCCGCAACAAATGATCGACAAGAATCAGATTGCAGCAGAACAGGCAACGTTTCGAGCCTTCGCAAACAGCTATTTGCGTGAGCTGAATTCCGGGATTCCGGTGTTCCACCGCATCGGAGAACGGAACTTCGATTGCGTGGAGATTTCCCTGCCGTCGCGGCATGCCGTGCTGCGCATCGAAATGAAATCCCGATCGCTTTGCGGAATGCACCTGTTTGGACAGATCTGGATTCGTCAGGATGCAGGTCCGAACTGGCACGAGATAGAACCGATCCTGGCCGTGCATCTGCTTGTGCTGGGAGCCAGAGAAGCCGGATCGGCCACGCACCGACAAGCCGATGTGGAGCTCCTCGAACGGGTTCTTCAGAGCTGTCAGGCGACGAAGCGTTACCTCGATGCCGCCGATCGGGCGCCGCCACCGATCGGCTTTATAGCCGCGGAACAATCCCTGTATTTTGGACATCCTCTGCATCCGACGCCCAAGAGCCTGCAGGGCATGTCGAACTGGCAGCAGGATGTCTATGCCCCCGAATTGCGCGGCGGTTTCCAACTGGCCTATTTCGCCGCCGCTGCCGACCTCGTCCGCGAGGATTCCGCCGGCATCGCGGTGACCGCGATCGTCAGCTCACTGCTGGGGAATGACGCCGGCAAGGTCGCCGCAGGTAACGGCGAGATGCTCCTGCCCATGCATCCGCTTCAGGCGCAAGCGTTGATGCTCGACCCGGCGGTGCGCGCGCTCATGGATTCAGGGCAGATCCGGTATCTCGGCCCGGCAGGGCCGGTGTTCACGGCGACTTCTTCGGTGCGCACGGTTTACAGCGATGATGCCGCCTGGATGCCGAAATTCTCGCTGCCCATCCGCATCACCAACTCGAAGCGCGTCAACAGGCGGCACGAGCTGGAGGCGGGCGTTGCGGTGGCGCGCCTGTTCGAGCGCGCCGGGATCGACATGTTCGAGCCGCGCCTCGGCTTCCTCCACGACAGCGCATACGTGACGCTGGATTTTTCCGGGCAGGCCGAGAGCGGTTTCGAAGTCATCTTCCGCGAAAACCCGTTCCGGGGCCGCGCCGACCACCCGGTGATCACCGTTTCGGCACTGACGGCCGAACCACGTCTCGGGCACAGCTCATTGTTCGAAACCGTCGTCCGGCGCGTCGCGCAGGATCAGGATATCTCGGTGCGGCAGGCGTGCCGTCGCTGGTTCGAATGCTATCTCGACTGTGCGCTCGATCCGCTGGTCAAACTCTACGATCGGTTCGGCGTCGCGCTGGAAGCGCATCAGCAAAACAGCTTGCTTGACCTGTCGCAGCAGGGGCTGCCCAGCCGATACCTCTATCGCGACAGCCAGGGGTTCTACCTCTCGAACAGTTTCAGGGCCCGGTGGTATGGCCTGATGCCCGAGGTTGTCCAGATCCGCAGTCTTTTCTTCGACGACCGCGAGATTCGCGAGCGGCTCTCCTACTATCTCATCGTCAACCAGATCTTCTCGGTCATCGCGCGCGCCGGGCATGACGGCCTGGCAAGCGAGGCCGAACTGCTCGCCATCCTGCGAGCGCGGCTCAAGAAGCTGGCGCAAGAACTCACTGGCGCGGGCGGGGAGTTCGCGACCAGCCTGCTGGACAAGCCGCACATCACCGCGAAGGCCAACCTGGCAATCCGACTCGGGGATGTCGATGAGCTGGCCGAGGGCGGCAGCGCCGTCTACACGCATTTTCCCAATCCACTCAGCCGTGTCGGGCTATTTGTCGCCGCGGAGCAGGCACATGCCATTGCCTCTTGATCTCCACGGCATCCCCGAGCTGCGTGTGATGCGCCAGCTCGCGGAAGCCCTGGTCTATGAGGGCCTGGTCGATTGCGCGGTGTCGCGAGACGGCGGGAAAGCCCGCTTCGAATGGCGCTGCGGCGGCGCCTCGATACGCTGCGAGGGATCGATCGGCGCCTTCGGCCGGGTCAGGGTTGTCGCCGAGACGATCGAGCGGGGCTGCGCCGACCAATGGCGCCCAGCGACGCTCGGCGATCTGCTTGCGAGCATAGACACCTGCCCCGAACGGCGCGCGCAACTCACGTCCGAACTGGATCGGACGCTCGATTTCAGCGCCTGGAACCAGCTCAATCTCCGGCCCAGACCGCGCCGCGATCTGCCATTTGCGCAACTCGACAGCGCGATCGATGAGGGTCATCCCTATCATCCGTGTTTCAAGGCGCGCACCGGCTTCGACTACGCCGACCACGCGGCGTACGGCCCGGAAGCAGGCAACGCCTTCCAACTGGCCTGGCTGGCGGTCGCGCCCGAACGTCTGCACTCGGCGTTTCCCACGGACGAGCAGGCTTTCTGGATGCACGAACTCGGCACCGAAACCTACGCGCTGCTGGACGAGCGCCGTGTCCGGCTCGGCGACAATGCAAGGCGGTTCGGCCTGATGCCGCTGCATCCCTGGCAATGGAAAGCGTTACAGGGCTCGGAGCTGTCGCGCTGGCTGGCGGAGGGCTCCGCCGGTTTCCTCGGCCATGCCGGCGATCGCTATAGCGCCAGCCAATCCGTGCGGACGCTGTTCAATCGCGATCACCCGCGACGCGCCAATCTCAAACTGCCGATGAATCTCGTCAGCTCGTCGGCCAGGCGCATCATCGAGCCGCATTCGGTGTGCAGCGCGCCGTCGATCAGCCGCTGGCTCAAGGACATTGTCGCCAGCGATACGCTGTTCGAGGCGCGCTATCCGCTCACGATCCTCGCCGAATATGCCGGCACGATCGCAGATCGGGAAGGACCGCTGGCAGGACAGATCGCCGCGATCTGGCGGGAGGACGTTACGAGCAGCCTCCAGCCCGGCGAAACCGCGGTGCCGCTCAACGCGCTGATGGCCTTGGAGAGTGACGGCCAGCCGTTCGTCGCGGACTGGGTCGAGCAGTACGGGCTGGACGCCTGGCTCGACAGGCTTGTGGCTACGGTGGTGATGCCGGTGTTTCACCTGCTCGTCGGCCATGGCATCGCGACGGAAGCGCATGGCCAGAACTTGATCCTGATCCATCGCGATGGCTTGCCCGTGAGGCTGGCGATGCGCGACTTCCACGACAGCGTCGAATATGCGCCGGGCTTCCTGCGCAATCCCTCCATTGTTCCCGACTTCCTCGCCTTGAACCCCGCCTATCGTGACGCCGCGCCCAACCAGTACTACTGGATGGAGAGCGCCGATTTGCTCGGCGAGCTCTGCCTGGACGCGCTGTTCGTCTACAACCTCGCCGAGATCTCGCATCTGCTGCGGCATTTTTACGGCCTCGACGAAGACAGCTTCTGGTCAGGCGTCGGCAGGCAGTTGCAGGACCATTGCCGGCAGTTCGGACTGACACACCGGCAGGCCGCGCTTGGCCTTTTCCAGCCACGCATCCGCACGGAATCGCTGCTGCGACGCAAGCTCGCGCCACCGGGCACCGAATGCGCTCACGAAATCCCAAACAGCCTTGCAGTCGCGTAAGGAGACAGAAAAATGATCACCATCAACGACACGGTCTTTGATCGAACCTATTTCCGCGACGCGGCGGATCGCATTGCGGCCGCGGTGCAACTCGACAAGCGCGCAGGCGACCGTTTTGCGGTCTGTTTCTCCGAGGCGCAGGATTGGCTGGCGTTCTTCTTTGCCGCGCGCGCGGCCGGCGCCAGCGTGCTGCCGCTGCATCCCTCGACGCCATATGCCGCGGCGCGCCGGCAGGCGGAGACGGCGAAGTGCAACTGGCTTTTCTACAACCGGCTGGATGGCGAGCCGATCTGCGAGGAGCGCGCCAGCGAAGCTGGACAGCTGCTGCAGATGAGTTCTGGCACGACCGGCGAGCCGAAATGCATCGCGCGCGCCTGGAGCGACATAGACGACGAGATCGACAGCTACACCTCGGCGTTTGTCGAGCCACAGGACATGACCCCGTTGATCGCCGGCCCAACCACCCATTCATATGGCTTGATCTGCGGCGTAATGGTGGCGCTGAAGCGCGGCCAGTCGCCCGCCATACTGGACACCGGGAACCCAAAATTCCTGCTGCGCAAGCTGCGCGAAACGGAGCGCCCCTATCTGATCTCGTCGCCAGCCATCCTTCACACCCTTGCCAGGCTTTTGCCGGCCGGCGAGCAGATCCACGCAACGATGACATCCGGCACCCTCTTGCCCGACCCCTGGTTCGGGCAGATCAGGGCCAAGTCCAGGCACATGTTCCAGCAGTACGGGTGCTCGGAATCCGGCTGCATCGCGATCAACCCTGATGTGCAGTCGGCTAATGAAATCGGCTCTGTGCTGCCGCGCTTCGCGTTGCGCGACGCCGGCACGGCCATTGAGCCGAAGGAAATTGCCGTCGAGCGCAAAGGCGTGGTCGTCGAGACGCGCGACCTGGGCTACCGCCGCGACGACGGCATGCTGGTCTTCCTGTCGCGTCTCGACGACCTGATCAACGTCTCGGGCCTCAACGTCTATCCGAAGGAAGTCGAGGACGTGGTCATGACGTTCGCCGGCATTGGCGACGCGGTCGTGTTCCGCAAGCAGGATGCATTCGCGGGCGAGCGCGTCGCGCTTCTGTTCAGCGCCGAACATGCGGTCGACCGGTCGCAGCTTCGACAATGGTGCGCCGAGCGGCTTGCAGCACACCAGATGCCGTCCGAGATCGTTCAGGTGGAGCGGATCCCGCGTCAAGCGAACGGCAAGATCAGCAGGCGCGACGTGGCTGCGCGCTACGGCACGGGCGAATTCGCGCCGGCACGGACGGAGGCAGCCTGATGACCTACGATCAGATAGTCGACGCGATCGGGACGGTCCTGCGCGACAGGCTCGACAACCAGCACATGGATGGCTTCGCGCCGCAAGCCAGGCTGAACGAGGATCTGTATCTCGATTCCGTGCTCATTCTCGAACTCATGCTGGCGCTTGAACTCGACCACGGTGTCGCGCTTCCCGAGGAGGTGGTCAGCCGTCAGGATCTGGACACGGTGGACGACCTGGCGCGGCTGTTCGTCAACGCCTCGGAACAGAATGGAACACTGATTAAGCCGGCTAAGGAACTTGCTCTCGCTTGCGCGGAACAAGAAGCGGCTGAGCGGATCGGCGTGCATGGCGAGGACTTCGTCGACATCAAGGTGCATTGCTTCGTCAGCAATGTCTGCCACGCGGTGAAGCAAAGGCAGCTTGATCATCGACCTTTCTTCTTCGGCGTCTGGGATGCGGGTTTCGCCGTCGATAAAAGCTGGCGGCTGGCGTATCACGCGCCTGAAATCAACCACGACTTCTTCCGCGATTGGTTCGAGCGCCTGTACGGCGCCAAGGTCCGCCAATGGTATCGGCCGGACGCAGCCAAGGTAGAGAACCTGGCGACGATGCTGGAGCTCCTGGAACGCAAGAAGCAGAGCGAGTACCTGATGGTCATGCTCGATCTCTTCCACCTGCCGGAGCGCGAGAACAAGTTCAACCAGAATCCGTTCCCGCACTATCTGATGTTGGAACACACCGAGGATCCGGCGGTTTGGATGGTTCTAGACCCCGATTTCCGCTGGGAAGGCAGGATCGAGAAGCAGAAAGTCATCAATGCGATCATGCAGCCGACCGTTGCCGGCGGCTTCATCTTCGACGCTGCCGACATCAGGAAACCGTCCGCCGTCGATCTGCGCGACTATTTCCTTGCCTGTTTCCATGAAGACGACAATCTGCTGACGCGCGCAACGCGCGAAGTCGTTCGGGCGCATTTGGAAGGCCGCGACGGCGTGAAGCTGCCCGAGTTGTCGATTGCGCTGCGCGAGCTGCCGGTAATCTCGATCCGCAAATACGCGCTGGAGCACGGCTTCGCCTTTTTCTGGCGATCGCTGCAGCTTTCCAACGCCGGGTTCGACACGATCTGCGACGACATCGAATCCCTGATCCAGGAATTCAAGGCGCTTCACTACGCCGTCATGAAGCTCAGCCAGACAGGCGACGAAGCCCTGGCGCCGCGGGTGTTCGAGAAACTCGATATGCTGGACGCAATGGAGCTCTCGCTGAAGCGCCGCCTTGCCCAAACCTATCGGGTGTGGTGCGACACGCGCGGCCTCCTACACGCGCCGCGCCACGATGTCGAGGATGCCGTGGCATGAGGCTGTCGCTCTGCACGATCACGTTCCGCCATCACCTGCTGTCGCTGGAGGACATCGCGCGATGGGCGGCGGCGAACGATTTCCAGGGCATCGAGCTCTGGGGCGCACACGCACGCAACATGCAGCATATGACCGACCGCAACGCCGACTGGATGGCGGCGTTCGGCCTTTCGGTGCCGATGCTCAGCGACTATCTGCCTCTCGATGAGGATCTGGCGTCGCTGCGTCACGCCACGTCGAACCTCTGCCGCCTGGCCGGCCGCTGGGGCGCCCGCAAGGTGCGCACGTTCGCCGGCAAGTCGGCAAGCAGCGACACCTCGCCCGAAGCGCGCTGGCGACTGTCGGCGCGGCTCAAGGACGCCTGCATGATGGCGCAGGACCAGGGCTGCCAGTTACTGGTGGAGACACATCCGGGAACGCTTGCCGATACACTGTCGTCGACGCAGCGCCTGCTCGAGGAGGTCGACCATCCGGCGCTGGGCATCAATTTCGACACCTTGCACGTCTGGGAAGGCGGCGCCGATCCGGTCGCCGCGCGTCGCGCCCTGTTGCCGCATATCCGGCACTATCATCTGAAAAATGTCCGCTCGCGTGCCGACCTCGCCGTCTTCGAGCCGGCAAACGTCTATGCCGCGGCCGGAAAGCGCACGGGCATGACCGCACTTTTCGACGGCGCGGTGGACTATCTGCAATTCCTCGACGAATTGTTCGAACGCGAGGAGGTGGATGCCTCGCTGGAATGGTTCGGCGGCGACTGCTTCAACATACTCGCCAACGACGCCCGCAATATGCGCCTGCTGCGGGCGGACCGCGAAGCACCGGTTCGCGCCGGCGTAGCGTAAGCGACCGCGTTTCGAGACCAGTTTCAGGGCCGGCACAGGTCACTCCCGCGCCAGCCTTTTCGACGCGCCGTGGCGCTCCGGGTCAGAACCGCGCCGTGACGCTCAGACGGAACGAGCGGCCCGGATCTTTGTGTGGTTCATTGCCCGGCCCTAGTTCCGCAAAATCCTGACCGTAGGCGGCTCGGTCCGTATAATCTTCGTCGAATATATTGAGAGCGTCGGCGCGCAGCGTGAAGTTCGGCTTCGAAGGCGGCGTCCATTCGACATAGGCGTTCACCACCTCATAGCCCGGCAGTTCCTTCTTTGCGCTTGTCGGGTCGGTGTCATGCCGCACCAAGGTCCTGTCGGTCCTCAAGGCGATTTCGATGTCGCCACCGACGTTGAGGCCCCAATCGTCGAACGTGTAGCCGCCGCCGATCATCACGATCTGACCGAGAGGTGTCGTCAAATAGCGGCCGATCTCCGTATCGGCCGGCATGCCGTCGACGTCGGCATTGATATCGGCATATTTCACACTGACAAAGCCGGCGTCCCAATCATAGCGGCCGCCGATTTCCCAGCCCTTCGAATCGAGATCGAGCGTTCGGATCGATGTATCCCCGGGAAGGTATGGCGCGCGTCCGTAGACCGGCAGGCGTGCGTTGTCGATGTTCGTACGGAACAAATTGGCCTCGAAAGTGAAGCCGTTGTAACGCATTTCCAGCCCCGCAGTGTAGTTGTCAGATGTCACCGGCTCTGGACCCTCGCCATAGGTCCAGACTGGATTCTGGATGAAGTTCTCCGCCAGCGGAACACCACCCCAGACATGCGAGGTGCCGGCCTTGACCGTCAGGAATTCCGGTACGAGGTCGTATTCGCCGGAAATGTTGCCGCTCAGGCCCGCATTGTTCCAATCCGAATCATCGACGCCGGTGAACCATTGATGGTCCCCACGTGCGCCGAAGGAGATCCTGGCCCGATCGAACGGCTCCAGGCGGGCTTGGGCATAAGCCCCGACGTTGCTGGCGCGTTCGTCGGCAAATTCGAAGAAACCGGGGAAGCGCGAATCCAGTGCTGCCTTGTCGCTGTAGAAATCGAGACCCGCGGTGACGCTTCCGACGTCGAGCGAAAAGCGGTTTTCGACCTTGCCGTTGAGGCTGGTCGTTTCTCCGAAGGCTGGCCCAGTGACGCCTGCCTGGGGACCGCGAGGGGCCGTAACTTCTGTGCCCAGTTCGGTCCGGGAATATGCAAGCACGATCTTCGGATCCCACCAGCCTTCCGGTGAGGTGTCGGTATATGTGAAAACCGTATTCTGTCGGCGCAGATCGTAGTTGCGGGTCACTGGCTCCGCGCCATTATCGATATAGACATTGGCGCGATAGGGGCGCAGTTCGTCGTCGCGGACCTGCTCGTGGCTGAGCTCGAAACGATGGCCCTCGACGCTCTCGTAGGCGATCTTGGCCAACCCGCTGATCAGATCGGTGCCGGTCCCCAGCATCTCCTGGCCGTTGCCGGCGGTGAAGTTGTCGCCACGGCCGTAGTTGATGTAGCCGAGATACTCGAAGCCGTCCTGCCGGCCGAAGCCGCTGACGCCGGTGGTGAACGTCTCGCTGTTGGTGTCCCATATGCCGGTGACGAAACCGCCAAAATTGCCGCCGGGTTCGAGCAGATCGACGGCGTCCTTGGTCTCGAATCCAAGCGAGCCCGCCAGTGCGCCCGGACCGGCGTCGGCCGGCGCGACGCCTGCCTGCACCGACGCGGCCTTTAGAAGTGCCGGGTCGAGCAGATAGGTGCCGTTGTGGTGGAACACCTTGTTGTTCTGTCGTGACCCGTCGACAGTCACGGCCAGATTGTTCTCATCGACGCCGTTGACGTAGATCTTCTGCGTGCTGGGGATCGCGCCGCCGACGGCGATCTGCGGCTCACCGGAGAACACCTCCCTCAAATCCTGCGGTTTCTTGCGATCGATCTCCTGCTGGTCGATGGTGATCAGGTTGGCGCCGGCCGTCGCGTTGGCGCCCGCCCCCACATCCACGACGAGAATGGTGTCGAGTTGCGTGCCCCCAGCGGGAGCTTGGCTGTCTTGATTTTCTTCGGTGGTGCTCGTTCCGGCTTCCGCCTCCGGGGCGGGGGCAGACTGCGCCAGCGCGTCGGGACACAAGAAAATGGACATCGCGGTGCTGACGGTCAGCGCGCGCAACAGATCTGATGACATCGGCTAAATCCCCTCGAATACGGTAGCCCCGGCTGGCGCGAACCGCGACTGTTGGGACTGCCTTAACCCATCGGTTGCGCTGCGGCAATAAACTTGATAATAAAAATCCAGTTATGCAAGCCGTTGTAAGTGCTGCGGTTCGAGCGCTGCAGCCGCGGAGCTTACTCAGGCGTGGTGCAGGACGGTCAGCCGACCGGCGATGTTTTCGACCCGCATCGAGAAGCCAAAAATGCTCTCCAGTATATCCGGCCGGATGATGTCGCCGGTTTCGCCCGATGCGATAACGGCGCCGTCCTTCATCGCGACGATGCGGTCGGCGTACGAGGCTGCATGATTGATGTCGTGGAGCACGATGAGCACCGTCTTGCCGTGCTCGTCGGCGATGCGTCTCAGTGTCCGCATCAGGTTTCTTGCATGAAACATGTCTAGGTTGTTCAGCGGCTCGTCGAGAAGGATGTAATCCGTCCCCTGGCAGAAGGTCATGGCGACGAGGGCGCGCTGCCGTTGCCCGCCTGACAAGGTGTCGATGAAGCGCAGCGCCAGGTCGCTGAGATCGAACTGTTCGAGCGACGCCGCGATGATTTCGCGGTCTTTCGCGGTCAGCCGCCCGCGGTTGTGCGGGAAACGACCGAACCCCACCAGTTCGGCGACACGCAGGCGGCTTGCGACGCCGGGATCCTGTCTCAGGATGGCCATGATCCTGGCCAACTGCCGGCTCGGCGTCGTATCGACCGGCAGCCCGTCGACGGTGATGCGGCCGCTTTGCAGGGGCCGCAGGCGGGCGATCAACGACAACAGGCTGGACTTGCCAGCGCCATTCGGTCCGACAAGCGCCGTGACGCCGCCCTTCGGCACGGTCAGGCTGACATTATCCAGAATGCGGCTGCCGCCAAGAGCCAGGGAGACGCCTGCAATCTCGATCATTGCCGGCCCCCGGCAAACAGAATGGCGAGGAACACGATGCCGCCGACAAACTCCACGACGATGCCGAGGCTGCCTTCCCCGCCCAGAGCATGCTGGAGGATTGTCTGGCCGCCGACGAGCACGATTATCGCCGTGAGCGCGGCTGCCGGCAGAAGGATGGCGTGCCGGTCGGTGCCGACGATGCGCTCAGCGAGCGAAACCACCAGCAGCCCCAGAAACGCCATCGGTCCAACCAGCGCCGTCGACGCCGACACGAGCGCGGCGACAACAACCAGCAGCCCGGCAGCCGTGACGCGCCACGCCACGCCGAGCCCAATGGCTGTGTCGGTGCCCAGCGCGAGCACATCGAGAACATGTCGCGCCCGCCAGGCGATGGCGACACCCGCCACGGTGATCAGGCCGGCCAACAGCAGGAGATCGGGTTCCACCGCATTGAAGCTGGCGAAGACCGTACCCTGCAGTACGGCGAAATCGTTCGGATCCAGCAGCCGCGCCAGCAACGTCGTCATCGATCGGAACAGCACGCCCAGCACGACGCCAGTCAGCAGCATCAGCGTCAGGTCGAACCGCCGGCGAAGCATCGGCAGGAACAGCGCCAGCGCGAGGCTGGTCATTGCCGTGAAATTGCCGAAGAAGTGCAGGCTGGGATCGATGCCGGCAAAGCCGAAACCGCTCAGCGCAAAAACCAGCGCCGTCTGGCAGAAGACGTAAAGCGCATCCAGGCCCATGATCGACGGCGTGATGATGCGGTTGGCGCAAACGGTCTGGAACACGACCGTCGAAACCGCCACCGCCACGCCGACCAGAACCATCGCAGCCAGCCGCGCTGCGCGCAGTTCGACCACGAAGGCGAGATCGCCGCGCAGGCCGATCGTCATGAAGGCCACGCCGACCAGCACTGCGACTGCCGCCATTATCACGAGGCGGCCCTCGTGCCGCACCAGGCCGCGTTGCATCAAAACTTCAGTCATTGCTGTTTCGGCCAAGCAGCAGGACTAGGAACAGCACCGCCCCGACGACGCCGAGGATCGTGCCGACCGGAACCTCGTAAGGGAAACGGATGAGCCTGCCCATGATATCGCAGGCAAGCACCAGCGCCGCGCCACCGCCGGCGACCCATGGCAAGGTGTGGCGCAGGTTTTCGCCGGCGAAGCGCGATACGATGTTGGGCGCGACAAGGCCGACGAACGGGATCGTACCGACGACGACCACGGTCAGCGCGGTGATGGCCGAGACGATGACCAGGCCGAGCCGAAGCATAGCGGCATAATTCAGGCCGAGCCCTATGCTGACGTCCCTGCCCAGCGAAAGCATCGTCAGGCGGTCGGCCGTCCACCAGGCCAATACGACCAGTGCGCCCGCAACCCACAACAGTTCATAGCGCCCGCGCAGGATGCCGGAAAACTCGCCCGTCATCCACACTTCGAGATACTGCAGAAGGTCCAGGTGCCAAGCGGCAAAGATCGCGGCGGCGCCAATGACGCCGCCATAGACCAATCCGAACAGCGGAACGAGAAAAGGTTGTGTCGGCGGCAACCTATGCGCGAGCATGAGGAAAACGGATGTCCCGGCGAGAGCGGTCACCGCCGCGCCGGCTGCCTTCCATCCAAGCGATGCATCGGGCCAAACCAGCGTCACCACCAGTATGCCGAGTGCCGCCGATTGCGCGGTTCCAGCCGTCGAAGGCTCGACGAAACGGTTGCGGGCAAGCGTCTGCATCACAAGCCCTGCGATGGCCAGGGCGCTGCCGGCCAGAAGTGCCGCCAACGTCCTCGGCAAGCGGCTGATCATGATCAGCCGCAAGGCTTCCGGATCGGAGGCCAGACTGCCTATGGCAAGCTCTCCGACGCCGACGAACAGACTGGCCACAAACAGCGCCAGCAGGGTTGCGGCGCCGATTGCCTGATAGGCGAAGCCTTGAGAGCCAAGCGATCCGGCGGTCATTGGGTCCGCGAGAAAGCGTCTCGAATGGTCTCAAGCACGCGCTTCGTCGACTGGACGCCGCCTGCAGCGATGTAGAAATCGGCTGCCGGCATGTAGACCACCTGCCCTTTCTTCCAGGCTGTGGTTTCGGCCACCAGTTCATTGTCCAGCGTCGCCCTGGCGTTCTGCTCCCCCGAGCCGATCGCCGCGGCGCGATCGAGCACGATGAGCCAGTCCGGATTGGCGTGGCGGAGGAACTCGAAGGAGATCGCTTCGCCGTGGGTGGCGGCCTCGACATCCTCGACCGCCGGCGTGAGCTCGAGCGCCGAATGCAGCCAACCGAAGCGGGACTCCTTGCCGTAGGCGGTCACCTTTGGGCCGCTGGTCATCAGGATCAGTGCCGTGCCCTTGCCCTTGACGGCGGCACGTGTGGACGAAAGCGCCTCATCGAGTTCCGAAGCAAGCGCCGCCGCCTCGGCCGGCTTGCCGACGAGAGCGCCGTAGGCCGTCAGGCGCTGCTTCGCCTGCGCGAACAGATCATCGCCATTCATCGTCATATCGATGCTCTGCGCAATCTGGCTGGTCGCCGCCAGTTGCGGCGATGAGCGCCCGCCGACAATGATCAGGTCCGGCGCCAGCGCGCTCAGCGCCTCCAGATCGGGCTCGAAGATGGTGCCGACGATTTCCGCGCCGTCCTTCAACCCGGCGAGTTCGGGCACATAGAGCTTATCGGGCAAGCCGGCGATCTTCACGCCCAGGCTGTTCAACGTATCGACCGCCGCAATGTCGAACACCGCGAGCGTTTGCGGCGTCTTGCCGACCGTTACCGGGCCGTGCGCGGTCTCGATCTCGGTTGCGAACGCCTGAACGAGGAAAAGCGCCAATGCCGGCAAGGCCAGGACCGGCTTGAGCCATCTCATGAGCATGCTCCGTAGCGAAGACGACGCTTCAATCGCGCCAGGCCAGCGGCTGGAGATTTTCGCGGAAGGCGAACCGGACGAGATGCGATTCTATGACCTGCTTGGTCTCGGTCAATGCGGTGGTGTCGGCCGCTTCCACCACTATGTCCAGCCGTTCGAGACCGGCATTCATGGTAGCCGTGCCGCAGGAGAAGCGGCACTGCCCATGCCCATCGCCATAATCGACCTCGACCTTGTGCGCGAAATGCTTGCAAAGCTGCTGGAGATATTTGCCCGCATTCGGCGTTTCGCAGCGCGTGGTTGCAGTCAGCATCGAGACCTCATAATATGATGTTTACACTCCACTTATCGTAAGCTATCCGTTCGGACAAGTCGGCGTCGCTGAGCAGTCCGCCGCAAGAAATGCCTGTAGCGACAGCCCCTCGCGTAGCCATGCTCCTGGCAGGCCAGACCTTCGAACAGAAAAGCGTCCCAATGCTGCGCAGATTTTTCGCCTACTACCGCCCCTGGAGAAGTCTGTTCATCCTGGATTTCTGCTGCGCGGTTCTGTCTGGCCTGCTGGAACTCGGGTTTCCGATGGCCGTCAAGCTGTTTGTCGACGAGCTGTTGCCGACTCAGCAGTGGCTGCTGATCCTTGCTGCGTCGGCCGGCCTGCTTGCCATCTACGTGGTGAACACCGGACTGATGGCGGTCGTGGTCTATTGGGGCCATATGCTCGGTATCAACATCGAGACCGAGATGCGCCGGAAGAGCTTCGATCACCTGCAGAAGCTCTCGTTCCGCTTCTATGACAATCACAAGACCGGTCACCTCATCGCCCGGGTCACCAAGGACCTGGAGGAAATCGGCGAGGTTGCCCATCATGGCCCGGAAGACCTGTTCATCGCGATCATGACGTTCATCGGCGCCTTCGCGCTGATGTTCCTGGTCAATCCGCAGCTTGCGCTGATTACGGCGGCAATTGTGCCGCTGGTCGCCTGGGTGACAAGCCGCTATGGCGCGCGCATGACACGCAACTGGCAGGCGCTTTACGGGCGGGTCGGCGATTTCAACGTTCGCATCGAGGAGAATGTCGGCGGCATGCGGGTGGTGCAGGCTTTCGCCAACGAAGACCACGAGCGCAACCTGTTCGCGCGCGACAACGCCAGCTACCGCAAAACCAAGCTCGATGCCTATCGCATCATGGCCGCTAGCACGTCGCTGAGCTACATGAGCATGCGGTTGATCCAACTGGTGGTGATGATCGCCGGAAGCTACCTCGTGCTGCGTGGCGAACTTTCCAGTGGCGGCTTCGTTGGCTTCCTGCTCCTGGTCAATGTGTTCTTCCGGCCGATCGACAAGATCAATTCGGTGATTGAAACCTATCCGAAAGGCATCGCCGGATTTCGCCGCTATGCGGCCCTCCTCGACACTGAGCCGGACATCGCGGATCGGCCCGGCGCATTTGACGCACCGACGCTCAAAGGTGCCATCAGCTACCGGGACGTCAGCTTCGGCTATAGCGGCGAACGGCCGGTTTTGAAGAACATCAATCTCGACATCGCAGCAGGACAGACCATCGCCTTCGTCGGGCCATCCGGCGCCGGCAAGACGACCCTGTGCTCGCTGCTGCCGCGTTTTTACGAGGTCGACAGCGGGTCCATCACCATCGACGGTCTGGATATCCGCGATATGACGCTGGCTTCGTTGCGCGGCCAGATCGGTATCGTCCAGCAGGACGTGTTCCTGTTCGGCGGCACGATCCGCGAGAACATCGCCTATGGCCGGCTGGACGCGGTCGAGAGCGAGATCGTCGAGGCGGCGCGCCGGGCGCGCCTCGACGAACTCATCGCCTCGCTGCCGGAAGGCCTCGATACGATCATCGGCGAGCGCGGCGTAAAACTTTCGGGCGGTCAGAAGCAGCGCCTGGCAATCGCGCGCATGTTCCTGAAGAACCCGACCATCCTCATCCTGGACGAGGCGACGTCGGCACTCGACACGCAGACCGAGCGGGAGATCCAGCAGTCGCTGGCAGAGCTTGCGCAGGGCCGAACGACGCTGGTGATCGCGCACCGGCTGGCGACGATCCGCAATGCCGATCGCATCGTGGTGGTCGCCGATACAGGCATCGTCGAACAAGGTCCGCATGATGAACTGGTGGCGCGTGGCGGTGCTTACTCACGACTGGGCGCGGCTTCAGATTAAATGAGATGCCGCTCGCAAAGCTCGGGCCGAGGAGAGTTCTCCTGAAACGCACCCGATCGGGCTGCGCAACCAAGGCCGCTCCAGCCCACGCTACGAGATCGAAAAGGATTTTCCCTCCGCTGGGCGTGAGGTGATTCCAAGCGGCGGGCGAGCCCGCCGCATGGAAGTCGAATCCCGACCGTGTGGCCGAACGCTGTTATCGGCTCCCCCACATCCCCTGTCCGTAACCCGGTGCGGGCTTATCGAAGATCGATTTTCCTGCCGAGGTCGGTGCGCTGTCGGTCGTGTCGACACTCGCTGTGCCGCTCGGGTCGAGCGCGTAGCCGTTGTCGGACACCATCGAATGGTCACCGGTCTTCGGATAGAAGGAGCCATGGCTGTAGTCGGAGCCATAGTGGTCGCTGCCGGCAAAAGCCATGCCGGAGGCAAACAGCAAGGTGGCAGTGGCAAGAACGATCTTGAGCATTTCAATTCTCCATTTTTGAGGGTTAGCGTTTGGCCTCAACGCGCCGTGCCCCGCACCGCATCGATGAGGCCGTCTTTTCATGCCCTTTGGGCAAACCGACCAACCGCTATCCTCCTGGATGTGCGGCGGCAGGTTGTTCAGCGCACGGTCTCTTGTTGCGTTCGTGCGCTGTTCGGTGGGCTGCTCAATGGCAGCCGAGATCATCACCAATCGGCAGTGTCAGCGCGGCCGTACGAATGGCGGCTGTTGCCGATCAGCCGTCGCGTAGCGGGGTTGACGTCTGCCCCTTGTCGATCATGGCGTTGCAAGAGCCGGCGAGCCCCTTCATGGCCCGGGTGGTTTTTGCCAACAAGGCTCGCGCGGAGCCGGTCGGGGAAATCGTATGAAGCAACTGGCCTATGCATTTTGAACCTCAGGTTTCGGAGCAAAACGTGTCGCCCCTCGCCAAGACTAGATGTTCGGTCTTAGGCTCTGGATATTTTCGTGCCGTCCGTTTATTCTTCCGCGTCTTCGGATCTTATTGTCATACACCGCTTTCGTTTCAGGCGTTTTTCTGCATCGCGGTGGGAGTGTTTCGTTTGTTTCAGAGGCACGCGCGACGGGCGGGACGCATTTTGTGGATGATCGTCCTCGATGGCGCGACACCGGCTTGCGCATGCCACAGGCCTGTCCGCCTCGGCTCGACCCAAGGACAGACAGGCTCAGCCTCGGCTTACGGCCGGATGTTGTGGTTGACGCGGAAGAGGTTCGCCGGATCGTATTGGCGCTTGGCCGCGACGAGCCGCTCATAGTTGGCGCCGTAGGCGGCGCGTACACGCGCCTCGCCTTCATCATCCATCATGAAGTTGATATAGGCGCCACCATGCGGGTTGTGCTTGTGCACCGCGGCCCAATACTCGCTTGCCCAGCGCCTCAGTGCGGGCGCCTTCGTCGGGTCGGGGTCGATGCCGGCGATAACCATGGACCAGCGCGCTCGCCGCGCTCCCCACGCGGTAGCGTCCGGAGCCACTTCCTGGGCCGCTCCGTCGATGGGGTAAAGATGCATCAGCGACAGCACGCTCGGGGTCTTCGAGCCGTGCTCGGCATGGGCTGCGATGGCCGCATCGGACAGCTCGTCGACATAATCGCCCTTCCAGTACCACTGCAAGCCCCTCGGCAGCAGCGGATCAAACAGCGCCTGCAGATCGACGAAGGGCATCTGCATCATACCGTCCATCAGAGGCCTGGGAAGCGCGTCGCGCACGGGCCGCATCGCCCGGACGCCGTCCTCCTCAGCGCCGTTGTAGCAACTGATCAACGCGCAGACGCGCCTTCCCCAGATCTCGCGCGGGAAAGGGTCGCAGGAGGGCACCGTCTTGATGCCGAAGAACATCCCGAGCTCTCGCTGCGCTCCGGGCAGGAAGTCACGGTACCAGCGCATGATCTCTGCGGCATGTGCGATGTCGAAGAAGATCGGCCCGGCATAGACATCCTTCGCCGGATGCGCCTGAAATGTGAAGCGCGTCACGACGCCGAAGTTGCCGCCGCCCCCGCGCAGCACCCAGAACAGCTCCGGGTGTTCGTCCTCACTTGCCGTCACGACGCTGCCGTCGGCCAGTACGACCTCGGCCGCAAGCAGATTGTCGATGGTGAGGCCGTGTTTGCGTGTTAGATGACCGGTGCCGCCGCCCAGCGTCAGTCCGGCGATGCCTGTGGACGAGACGAGGCCAGCCGGCACCGCCAGCCCATGAGCGCTGGTGGCGCG
Source organism: Mesorhizobium sp. WSM4806 (assembly GCF_055811635.1). Taxonomy (NCBI): domain Bacteria; kingdom Pseudomonadati; phylum Pseudomonadota; class Alphaproteobacteria; order Hyphomicrobiales; family Phyllobacteriaceae; genus Mesorhizobium; species Mesorhizobium sp. WSM4806. Next base: position 308,310 of record NZ_JBVVQZ010000001.1, read on the forward strand.
GTCGACATCGCCTTGGGTGCAGCCGGCCTCGACGCGGACCGTGCTGGTCCTGAGATCAATATCGACCCGTTTCATCGGCGACATGTCGATGACCATTCCGCCGTCGCAACTGCCGAACCCTGGACCGTTGTGGCCGCCGCCGCGAATGGCAAGAAGCAAGTGCTTGTCTCGGGCATGATTGACTGCCGCGACGACGTCGGCGACCTCGGCGCAGGGGATGATCCAGCGCGGCCGCTTGTCGATCATGGCGTTGTAGAGCCCGCGTGCCTCTTCATAGGCCGGATGGTTTTGGTCAATGAGGCTCGCGAGGAGCCGGTCGGGGAAATCGTGCGAAGTAACTGGCTTATCCATATTGAACCCTCAGGTTTCAGAGCAAGACGCGTCGACACTCGCCAAGACTAGATTGTTCATCCTGGGCGCTGGACATTTGCGCTTCGCCGGTTGAATTTGCCGCATCTGCGGCTGTTCTTGTCATACACCGCCTTCGTTTCAGGCGTTTTTCTGTGGTGTGGTGGGAGTGTTTCGTTTGTTTCAGCGCGCGCCCCACGGGGATATCAGGCGACACGTCAGCGCCGGCGATGTCTCCCACGCGCCGAAACAGTTGAAACAAATCACGCGTCGCCCGAACGCGTGCTGAAACAAAGAGGGGCTATTATCCGCCCTCGCGGGATCACGCGAACAAAGGGAACGACCATGCGGCCTGATAATCCGGTGCCATCCACACACACAGGCTATGCCCTTTTTGACGCCAACCATGTTCTCGTCGACAGCAATCCGCAGATATTTGGAAGCCGGCGGCTCGACCGCGGCGAGATGCAGCCGACGGACGCCATTGCCGCAGTCGCCGAAGCCCTATCACGTCTAAAGAGTTTCGACGGCCGCCCCATCGAGCCGGGCAACGCATTTGTTGAAAGCGCCGCAGCGCGATGGACGCAAATCGACGACGCTCCAGTTGAAGCCGAGACATTGGATGGCCGATGGAAGTTGCTCACCGCACATCCTCGGCCGGATGGCGGCATGGCCCTGGTAAGCGTCGACATTACCGAGATGAAGCGAGCGCAGATCGCGCACCAGGAGAACGCCGAGATATTCCGCTGCATCACGGACAGTCACCCGCTGCCGGTTTGGGTGGTGGACGCGGGAAGCGGGCACATCCTCTACGAAAGCCTCGATGCGTCGAACCTGCTTGGCCGAAAATGGACGCCGAACGAGCCGCAATTCCTGACGGATCATTTCGTGAATTCTGGCGAATTCGATGAAATCAGTTCTCTCGCCAGCAACAGCGAGATCGTCCGGGATCACGAAATCCAGCTCAGAAACACAAGCGGATCGGCCGTCTGGTGTTCGACCAACTGCCGTCGCGGCGTCTATGGCGGGCGCCCCTCGCTCATCATCGGCGTATTGGACATCACGGAACGCAAGCAGCGCGAGGATCTGTTCGGTTTCCTGATCAAGCATCACCCGTTGCCGGTATGGATGAACGATGCAAGTTCGGGGGAACTCATCTACCAGAGCAATGCTGCCGAACGGCTGCTTGGATGGAGCAAAAAGGCGCAACGCGAGACGGTGCGGCTCGGCGATTACTTTGTCGACCCCGAGAAACACCGGGAAATAAATCGCGAGCTCATGCAAAAGGGCGTCGTCGAAAATTGCGAGGTGCTCCTCAAAAGACCCGACGGCCAGGAGTTCTGGGCCACGGGCAATCTCAGGATCGTCGAATTCCAGGGCCGGCGAGTGGTTCTCGCCGGCATCGCCGATGTGACCAAGCAGAAGAAGCGTGACGGTGAAGTCGCCGCGGCGCGGGAGATGCTCGCGGACGCCGTTGAATCACTCTCCGAAGGATTCGCACTGTACGACGAAGACCACCGCCTGGTCATGTGCAACAGCCTTTACCGCGAGCTGAACCACCCGGTGCGGGATCTCGTCGAACCGGGTGTGGAATGGGACGAACTCCTTCGCGAATCCGCCAAGCGCGGCGTGTTCCGCAATGCGGTTGGGCGCGAGGATGAGTGGCTCGACGAGCGGATCCAAAGCCGGATCGAGTTCCATTCCCATTTCGAGGTGCCCCTCTCCGACGGCAGATGGCACTCGGTATCGATACATCCCACCGATCTTGGCGGCTTCGTCGTAACGCGCGCCGACATCAGCGAGCGCAAGAAGGCCGAGGCATTCGAGCGCGACGCCACGACACTGCTGCAAAAGGTGCTCGATGCCTGCCCTTCGCCGATACGCATGACCACGTTCGAGGGAGAAACGCTCTACCGCAATCCTGCCACCAGAGATCTCTACGCCGACCGTCCTCGGATAACCGACCATTATGTCGATCCAGACTACAGCGCAATGTTGGAGCGCACCCTGGTCGAAAAGGGCAGGATCGATGATTTTCGGGTCCAGCAGTACGACACCGAGAACAAGGCCTTCTGGGCTTCGATTTCCGCTCGCCTGATCGATTTCCAGGGAAGGCAGGTGATAGTGTCGAACACGACTGATATCACCGACATGATCACCGCCCAGCAAGAAACGCGCAAGGCCAACGAGCGGCTGATCGACGCGATCGAATCTCTGGCCGAAGGGTTTGCCCTCTACGACAGGAACGATTGCCTGGTGCTGGCCAACAGTAGGTACCGCCAGATGCACGCGATAAGCGCGGATGTGCTCATTCCCGGGGTGAACTGGTTCGATTTCCTCCGCGTGACCGCAGAGCGCAACCAGTTTCCGGTTCCACCCGACAAGATCGACGACTGGCTTGCCGAGAGGGCAAGGGACCGCCGCGAATTCCGGCAACAGGAATTCCGTCATACGGACGGGCGTTGGTTTTTCGTCTCGAACTGTCCGACCCGCGAAGGCGGGTTCGTGGTCACCCGTGTCGACATTACAGAGCGCAAGCGGGCCGAGGAGGCCGCCAAGGAAGCGGACGAACTGGTCCGTAAAGTCCTCGAAGCCTGCCCCGTCAACATCCAGATGACCCGCGCGCATGACGGGAAGCTGCTTTACCGCAGCCCCGCCACCGTTGAGCTGCTCGGCGACGTCACCAGCGCCGTCGACTATTATGTCGACCCTTCAGAGCGGAGGCGATACGTTGAGCGGCTGCTCGCGACGGGGTTGGTCGACGATTTCGAAACCCAGCTCAAACGCAAGGACGGTGGTACCTGCTGGTGCTCGATTTCGTCTCGACTGATCGATTACCACGGTGAGAAGGTGATCGTTTCCCACGCCTACGATCTCACCGACCGTATCGACATGCAGCAGGAATTGGAGCGGCAGCGCGAGACGCTGCACCAGAACGAAAAAATGTCGGCGCTCGGTGGATTGCTGGCCGGGGTGGCGCATGAGCTCAACAATCCGCTCTCGGTGGTGCTTGGCCTGTCATCGCTGTTGAAGGAGACCGCTGCCGACGCCAAGGTCGTGGAACGCGCCGACAAGATAAGCAAGGCAGCCGAACGCTGCGCCAGGATCGTCAAGACATTCCTGGCTATGGCCAGACAGCAGCCGACGCGAACCTCAAACGTTGCGATCGATGACATCATTTCCGAAGCGGTCGAAGTGGCGAGCTATTCGATTCGATCGTCGGACATCGGGCTTTCAGTTCATCTTGAACCTGGTCTTCCCCTGATCTGGGCGGATCCCGATCAGCTTGGCCAGGTGCTGATCAACTTGCTTGTCAATGCAGAACAGGCGTTGCACGGCTGGGAAGCACGACGGACAATCACGGTTTCAACGCGGCTTCATCCCACAACCGGCAACATAGTCGTCAGCGTTGCCGACACGGGTCCGGGAATTCCCAAAGAGATACGTCCCCGCATTTTCGAGCCGTTCTTCACGACCAAGGAGATTGGGGCAGGGACTGGGATCGGGCTGTCCTTTTGTCATCGGATCGTTCAATCCCATGGAGGAACCATCGAGGTCGAATCCCCCGAGGGGGGTGGCTCGACCTTCATACTTTCGCTGCCTGCTTCGGACCGTCTCGACGAAGGAACCGAAACGGCCGAAGACGAGCTCCCGAATTCAACCGGCATTGCCTGTCTGGTGGTGGACGACGAAGAGGAAGTGGGTGAGCTGGTTGCTGAGGTGCTCAGGCGAGATGGTTTCAACGTCACCATTGCCAAATCCGGCGAAGAAGCGCTGCTGCACCTCAAGAACCGCACTTTCGCGGTGATCCTGAGCGATCTGAAAATGCCTGATATGGACGGACGGGGATTGTTCAACCAGATTGCCAAGCTCCATCCGGCCGAACTCGACAGGTTAGCCTTCCTGACAGGGGACACGATCAGTCCGGACGCGCAGATGTTCCTGCGCGCCGCGAAACGGCCCTACCTTGAGAAACCGATCAAACCGAACGAGCTCCGTTCGTTTGTCTCAAATCTGGTCAACAACAATGCTTGACAGACCCGTTGATTTGCACGTCACTTTAGAGGCAGCTTATCCATTAGGCTGGTTGCTCGGTGGTCGATTTTGACGACGCACGCACATGTAGTGGTCTGCGATGACGAACCGGATATCCGCTACACGGTAGCGGAATATCTGGAGCACCATGGCTATGCCGTGACGCCCGCCAACGCGGGGCCTGCCCTGCGTGAACTTATTGAGAGCCAGCACGTCGATGTGGTCATATTGGATATCCGAATGCCAGGTGAGGATGGCCTCTCCCTGGCGCGATATCTACGAGAGCACTCAGACGTTGCCATTATCATGCTGACCGGATCGGCGGAAATCGTCGACCGCGTTGTCGGATTGGAGATTGGCGCCGACGACTATGTCGCGAAGCCCGTCGACCTGCGGGAGCTGCTGGCGCGGGTCAAGGCCGTGCTGCGCAGGACATCGGCGAGCGAACGCGCTGCGGGGAAAGCGAGTACTCCGGGCCCTCACCAGCTCCAGTTCGGCAAGTGCCGCTTCGACCCGGACGCACACAAATTATACAATGCCGAGGGAATCGAAATAGCGATCACCCCGATGGAGTTCCGGCTTCTGAAAGTATTCAGCGAACATCGCGGACGCGTACTCAACCGCGATCAACTGCTCGAACTCGCCCATGACCGCGGGTGGGATCCCTTCGATCGCAGCATCGACATTCGCGTTTCGCGCCTGCGGAAGAAAATCGAGGTCGATCCCTCCAAGCCGGAGGTGATCAGGACGATCCGCGGCATGGGTTACCTCTATTCTTAAGCGCGCCGCCGCCCGGCTAGACCAGCGCCTCACCCCTTGCGGCTTAGGTGTTGAGATTTTGTGGCTCCAGGGATAGCCCCGCTCAAACTTCTGAATTTCGGGGATCCAGCTGCGTTGCCCTTGGCGTCCACTATCACGTGTGGGCGCTGAAATGCTGGCATGCAGGCCAAGCCTGCCGCTCGACACCCGGGATCTGGGATGGTGCCGCAGCCGCCAGAATTGCGAGGCTGCGACACGTTTCCTGCGCCGACGACGCCGGCACCTTGAGCGCGGGTCAGAGCCGTTCGATGCCGAGAAAGTCCGGCGCTCCCACCCAGGCGGCCTTGAAACGCGCGTCCATCTCTTCGGCGTCCGCTGTCCTGCCGGTCCTGCGGAAAACCTCGCGCAGGCCCCAGAGCGCCCAGGCGTTGTTTGGGGTCTGCTCCAGCACATGCTCGAAGGCTGCCGCGGCCGCCTCGTGCTCGCCTGTGGCCATGTAGACCGCGCCGAGGGTCTGCCGGACCGGATAATACCAGTAGGCCGGTTCCATATAGGCAAGGCCGTCCTCGATCGCGACCGCCGCCTCAAGCTTGTTGCGCGCTTCCCGCAGGTTGCCCTGGTGCTGGGCAATGCGGGCCTCCACGATCAACGCGCTCAATTCCAGCAGGTCCGGCGCCGGAAGTCCTCCCGCCGTCTCCGTGGAAAAATCGGTCTCGGCGGCGAGCTTGCGGATTGCGGCGGTCTCGGCGCGCGCCGCCTCGCTCGCACCCTTTGCGGCGAAGGCGACGCCCCGCGCATATCGCCAGGTTGCCTCGACGTAAGGCAGGGCGTTTGCCGGCACCGGCAGCGCGAGTATGACCTCAGGATCGCTGTACTGGGCGTGCGCAAAATAGGCGGCCGCCTTGATCGGCTGCAGCCCGGCCACCTTCCTGGCAGTGGTGTTGGAGACCAGGGATTCGAGCTTTTTGGTCGCCTCAGCGATTGCCTCGACGTCGCCCGCCATCTGTGCGGACGTCATCAGGAAATGCAGGTTGTGCGGATAATAGCCGTCCGTGTAGACACCGGGCGTGCTCTCCGGTGCTATGCCGACGCGCTCGAAATAGGCCTCGTCCGCTGCCACCGCCTCGCGGTTGATTTCCAGGCTGTCGATCCACCGGCCGACCTGGTGATAGATGTGCGCTGGCATGTGCACGATGTGTCCGGCGCCGGGCATGAGGGCGGCAAGCCGGTCGGCATGGGCTTCGGCCCTCTCCGGCGTCGCGGACGCCTCGACGGCATGGATATAGAGATGGATCGCGCCGGCATGATCCGGATTGCGCGCCAACACCCGCTCCAACGAGGCCACAAGCTTGACCGTGTCCGGCTTTGGCGTTGCTCCGCCGTCAAGCCAGTAGTCCCAGGGCATCAGGTTCATAAGCGCGTCAGCGTAGAGCGTGGCGATCTCGTCATCCTGCGGATGGCGGTCTGCAAGTTCCGCCATCGCCGCGGCATAGGCCTGGTTCAGGGCGCCCTGGTCGGCCGAAGTATCGGCGCTGTAGCGCTTGGAGAGCGCGGCGATAAGGTCCTTTTCCCGGCTGGAGGCGAGGTGCGCTAGCTTGCGCGCCTGAGCGACGGCTTCGGCGGCGTTCGCGGCCGCCTCCTGGCCCATGCTGGCGTTGATGTTGGGGCCGAGCACGTAGGCCTCGCCCCAGAAACACATGGCGCAGGTTGGGTCCAGCTTCTGCGCGGCCCTGAAAGCGCGCTGCGCTTCGGCGTGGTTGAACGCCCACGCCCAGCGCAGGCCCTGGTCGAAATAGGCCTGCGCCAGCGGGTTGGCGGTGGTGACAGGATAGGAATGGCTGCCGAGGTTTTCGAAAAGCGGGACACTTGTCGAATCCTCTCCAACCGCCGCCGCCTGGGCCTGGCGATGCGGAACGCCCGTTTCATGGGCATTGGCGGCGGGCGCGGCCAGAAGGGCGGCCACGCTGGCACAGGCCATTAGCGGGAGCCTAAATGAAAGCTTCATGGTTTCAGCCCGCCTTGTCTTGTTGGCCGCGCTTCGAGCCGCGGACCACCAAACCAATTTCGGACCGGCTGATCCCGATGTCCCTCAAGAAGGCATCGTCCATTGCCGCAAGGGTCCGTTCCGCCATACGGTGAATCCGGTAATTCCGGAAAGAGCGGTAAGCTGCTCGCATTATCGACATTGCAACACTCCATTGATTGGCGCCGCGGGATGCAGCGGTGCCATCGCATTTAAACCATCCCTGTTTCAGGCGTTTTTCCGCGCCGACAGCGAAGTGTTTCGTTTGTTTCAGCGGCGGGGAGCGCTTCCCACGAAGTGTGAATTCCGAGCTGCCAGAGTCGCACGGGTCCTGGTGATGAATGGTGAAACCGGCGCCCGTGATCAGCCACGCTCGCTCGCGCGTCAGATGGCAGCACCGGGAGCCAGCCCCACAGTCCGTCAAGACGCCTTTGCAGTGTGCTCGAGCGGCGTTTCCCCGCCGCCATGCTCCATGAACACCAGCCGCCGAGCTTCAGTACGCGGCGGAACTCAGCCAACGCGTCCTTCGGGTGCGGGATGGGACAAAGCGATTAGATGACGACTGCGGGATCGGCCTAGTATTAGCCAGAACGTCTAAGGCCGTTGAAGCTGGAGGAGGCATCGCCGGCGCCCTGCCCTTTGAAGTCGATGATTTGCCTTCGAGGCATCCGCCGAAACTTCTGCTTCGGCAAAATTCTGTGAATCGGCTCTGTGCTGTTCAAGCCCGGAAGGGACCAGAGATAATGCAGCCCGCCTATCGATCTAATCGCCGATTATCTGCTGCCTTCCGAAACGGCACAATGCGCCAACTCTGGTTTTTCCCCAGTGATGCTCCGAGGATTGTATGCATTTCGTTGGGCAGCGCAGATCGTTGCACGGCAAGCAGCCTAGCGTCCGGGCTTGCGCAATACAGGCCGTCAGCGAACCCTGTAGAACGGATTCGGCAGCAGGAACAGCTTCTCGGCATGCCCCCCGAACAGGTCGGATGGCTGGTCACCGATATTGGCAATTATCGTGTAGCCGGCCTTTTCGATTTCGGCTCTTATGGGTGCCTTGAAATCTGCAGCGGAAGCATATTTGGCTCCAGGCTGGACCATGTAAAGTTGCTCATAGCCGGCATAGCCCGCCGATTGCAGGTTCTGTTTGGTCGCCTGACGCTGGTCCTCCGGACGTCCGGTGATGAAGAATACTGCGACTTTCGCCGTTCGCGCCTGCCGGAAGACCTCCAGCACAGGGTCGATGGCCGGATCCTTCGCGAGTTGGTCCCAGGCGGCCCAGCCACAGGGACCGTCGATTGCGATGTCGCAGGCGCCCCCGATCGGACGGCCGAAGTTGTCGCGTGTGATCACCTCCCAGTTGGCCAAAGCCGTCTCGTCGATATCGAGCACCAGCGCGGGGCGAGGCACCTCCATAGCGCGCTTGACGACCCAATCGCCTGCCTGCTTCGCCACTGCCGCAAGGTCGCGATCATAGTCGCCGGAATCATGATAATTGGCGGCTGCCAGCATCGCGTCGCCGACATTGCCTGGCTGGGACGGGCTTGTGAGAAGGAGTGAGCCGTCGGCACGCGCCGACCCGGGCACATTTGTGCCAATCATCAGGACGATTGCCCCGGCGGCCGCACCACGCGCAATTCTATTCCAAATAATCGTCTGCATCACGAGACATTGCGGTCGCGAGAAGTCCTCTGTCAAGCAAGGCAAGGCACAGGTCCTCGAAACTGCGGCGCTGAATTAGAGGATTCCGAAATAACCGACGCACGTCCTGAATGCGCCAATTCCATAGTCCGGCCGCCGACGACCATCACTCAAAACCACCTCCTCAACGAGACGGTGGACCAGCCAACCGCAGCGGAGTAAGGGTGCGGTGTTCGAGGCTGTTTGGGTCATCTTACGAAAGCACGTGGCGCCGCATGACGTGCAAACGTTGCGAATGCGATTAGACCGACTATCGGTGGAGTAGTCATGAAGAAGACTGTCGTTAGAGTTGTCTGTGCCATCGGCCAAGCGGGACAGCTCGGCCTCAAAGGGGGCCTTCCCTGGGAAGGCAACCGATCGCCGGAGTTTGTCGCTGACGTTGCGCGATTTTTCGACCTCACCAGAGGGCACGTCTTGCTCGCCGGTCCCAAGACGATCGCGAGCGTTCCCGATTTTGCTCGCGCGGATCGGGAACTTGTCGTCGTTCGCTCCAGCATGGATCCGGAGGACACGCTCCAGCGCTTTGCGGGCCGCGTCGTCTTCATCGGTGGCGGTCCACCGGTGTGGGAAGCCTACGCGCGCTTCGTTAGCCACTGGGATGTCACGCGCCTGCCCTATGACGGGCCGGCGGACCGCTGGTTCGACGCAAGATGGCTTACGGCGGGCGGCGACGTCGCCAGAAATCACCCCGACCAATGAAGGCTCGGCACGTTTCGATCTGGGGAACATTTAGACTACTGGGCGACCCAAGTTCCGATCCGCATTTTATGCAACTTTGACCTGTAGCGGCTAAGTTAAAATGTCCTGGTCTGGCAAAGTAGGAATCTCGCTCCTGCTTATGTTTGCCGATCTCTCGCGTTCGACAGCACAGGAGATTGCAGGTCGGGACTGGCGTGATGAGCGAGCGGGAGCTGCAAGGCAGTGTTGTCGAGAGTTATAGAGCGGCGGATGACGAGCATTGCCAAATCTTGCCAATGCCGCCCATACAACGGCGCGAACAATCGCGCCCATCCCTGAGTGGCTGTTTTTCGCGCTCACCTCATTTTGCCAAGGATACTGTCCGATGTCTGCGACGCCGTGCCTTTGGCCAAAGCCATGACGGATCACTCCGCCGCCACTCGATCAATGTCCCTCGCGAGCCTGGGATGGACGGATTTTTTCGGCGATCAGTTGGGTCCGCATGAGGCAAACCTCGTCCCAATGCGTATTGCAACGGTGCACCGTGATCGCCTGACCGGCATATCTCAAACAGGGCAAATGGATCTGACGCTGCCGACGCATACGAATACTGGCGATTACGCCGTTGGCGACTGGGTCCTTGCCGATCCCCATGCCCACCTGCTGCACCGCCGCCTGACGCGCAAGGCAGTGCTGGAACGCCGCACGGGCACCAAGGTGCCGCAGCTTGCCGCAGCCAACGTCGACACGTTGTTTATCGTCACCTCATGCAATGCTGATTTCAACCCCGCTCGGCTAGAGCGCTATCTGGCGCTGGCGAACGAGGCCGGAACAAATCCAGTGATCCTGCTGACCAAGGCCGATACCGTGGCTGACGCCCGGGAGTACGAAAAGCAAGCCGCCGCACTACAGCGGGGGCTGATCGTAGTGACGTTGAACCCCCGCACGGCTGATGCCGCAATCGCCTTAGCCGCCTGGTGCGGCGCTGGACAAACAGTTGCACTGGTCGGTTCCTCCGGCGTGGGCAAATCGACTCTGGTGAACACGCTGGTCGGATCAGCGCAGCAATTGCCTCAACAGACCGGAGACGTTCGCGAACACGATGCCAAAGGACGCCACACCACCACTTCGCGATCTCTGCACCCCATTGCAGGTGGCGGGTGGGTGATCGATACGCCAGGAATGCGAACGCTGCAGGTTAGCGATGTGGCTTACGGCATCGACACGCTGTTCGCCGAGATTACCGAGCTTGCCCCGCTCTGCAGGTTCCGCGACTGCACTCATGCTCATGAACCGGGCTGTGCGGTACAAGCAGCTTTGGCCGCTGGTACGCTGGCTCCCGAGCGCCTTGCTCGCTGGCGCAAACTCACCGACGAAAACCGCAACAACACGCCAGTTCAAACCCGGCCTCGTGGCAGCAATCTCACCAGCGGTCACGGCAAACGGCGTTGAACGACAAGGCTTGAGCTCAGGCACTGTCCTCAAAGACACTGGAAGCAGCGCGGCACAAGGCCGAGGTAGGCGCTCAGATCGTGGGTCGCCTGAAGCAACCGGGATCAACCACTGCGAGCGACGTGGCGGGCGTTGCCGTTCAACGGGCACCGCGGTGGAACGACCGCGGTGCCGTAGTCTGTACCCGCACACCTAGCAGTTCGCTCCAGTTTGCGGATCGCACGCTTTGTTTTCTTGCTTCTGTGGTTTGGGCTTGGCCGCCTGCTCAGGCTCGGCCTGCTGCTGCTCGGCGGCGGGCTGCTCCTCGGCCTTCGGCTTCTCAGGCTTGGCCGCCTGTTCCGGCTCGGCCTGCTGCTGCTCGGCGGCCGGCTGCTCCTCGGTCTTCCGCTTCTCAGGCTTGGCAGCCTGTTCCGGCTCGGTCTGCTGCTGCTCGGCGGCAGGCTGCTCCTTGGCCTTCCGCTTCTCAGGCTTGGCCGCCTGTTCCGGCTCGGCCTGCTGCTCGGCAGCGGGCTGCTCCTTGGTCTTCGGTTTCTCAGGCTTGGCCGCCTGTTCCGGCTCGGTCTGCTGCTGTTCGACGGCCGGTTGCTGCTCGGTCGTCGACTTCTCAGGCTTGGCGGTTTCTTCCGGCTCAACCTGTTCGCCGGTCGCCGGCGCCTGTTCGGTCGCTGCTGCGCCTTCGGTCGGCTTCGATTTCCGGCCGGCCTGAACCTGCCTCACCTCCTCGATGTCTTTGAGCTCAGCTGGTTTGGCATCGGGATCGGCTTTCACCTCACCTTCAAAGACCGTGACGGTATTGTTTTCCAATTTGCCGGCCTGCTCGGGCGTCTCGGTCTCGCTGACCTCGACGACAGTCACCTGCTGGTTCGTCTCCTTCTCGATCACATCGACATCAATGACTTTGTTGATCACCACGGTGTTCTGGATCGTCACGTCGCCGGCCGGCTCGGCCGCCTCCACAATGCGCACAAACTCCGGCTCATCACGGATAACGACGACAGAAATGTCGTCAGCAAGGAATTCGCGGGTGGGGACCACTACCCAGTAAAAATCCGGCGTGGTGTCGATGGTCACCTCGATCGAAATCAAATCGGGATCGCGGCGCGGCGGCAGCGGAGCCCAGATGACGTGCTCCCTTTCGCGCCGCCAACTCACCCATGCTGGCGCCCAACGAGTGCCGGGAACCCAGTACCAGCCGATGTCGTCGGCATAGCCCCAGCGGCCGTAATGGTAGGTCGCCCACCCGAACGGCTCGTCGGACACCCAGAGCCAGCCATACTGCTCGGTATAGACCCAATGCCCAATGGTATATGGACGCCAATCGTCAGGTACATCAACCGGGACGAAAACGGTCGCTCCCCGGTACGAAACCCAATCACCATGGGAAGACAGTTCATCGTAAAATGTGCTGATCGAAACGGAAACGTCGGTGGCAGCCCTCGCCTCGGACACAAGCGACAATGGCGCCACCGGGCTGGGAATCTCGACGACCGTGAGCAAGCCGGCGGTTACGCCGCCCAGCATCAGCCGTACAACGTTTTGGGCAAGGACGCGTTTCATCGCAGTTTCCTCCGAAACAGATCGCCCTTCATCGTGGAAACTCACCGGCTGTCGAATTGTTCCGGCTTGGCATCACCGCGCCTTGCTACAGGGTCGTCTTGACTTCCCCGATCTCGGCACCAACTACGGTTATATGAACGCCACAAAAAAGACCCGTCGCGATTTTCTTTTCCGGGTTTGCCCCATCGCGGGATCGTAACCCCCGGCTCGGCTGCCATGTGCCCCGGGCCGCGGGGCAAGCACATAAAATCGACATCGAACGTAGGCAGGCCAGCACCGGCTCTGGGGCATCGGTTTTGAGCAAGATCTGCCTCGAATTGGCCCGTTAAACCATGCTTGAGGCAGCCCGCTCAACTGAGAATACGAGTATTCGAAAATGCAAGGTAACATCAAGGCGCGGCGCAAGCCGACCATCCGCATCTCGAAATCGGACCATGCGCGTTTATCGGCGCTTGCGAGCACCGTGGCCGCACGAAATCCGCAGGCTTCCGATGACCTGCTCGCCGAACTCGAGCGAGCGCGCATCGTTTCCGATGGTTTGATGTCCGCGGGCGCCGTCCAGATGGGTTCGATGGTGACGTTCAAGCCCGATACCGGTGATGCGAAAACGGTGACGCTGGTTTTTCCTGGCGATGCGGACATCTCCGAAGGCAAGGTTTCAATCCTTACGCCGATCGGCACGGCCCTGATCGGCCTCTCGGCCGGACAGTCGATCATGTGGACCGCGCGAGATGGGCGCCGGCATGAATTGTCGGTGCTTGCCGTGAACCGGCCTGCCCGCGAAGGCGATGCAGCCGATCAGCGTGCACCAGCACCTTCAACGACGGCGGGCGACTAAAGCGCGTCGCGTTTGACCGGCCTCATGCGGCGCGCTTTAGGTTGTTGTTTGTTTCCGCGAAAACTGCGGGCATCAACGAGGACCTCAAGCGCCTTCTCCACGAACGCCTCGTGATATGGACAACCGGTGCTGAAGCAAACGGCCCGGCCCTACGCCGACCCGCTCTTACCAGCCGGCGGTTGGATGGATCGACTCGGGTTAGGTGGGCCTTGCCGCGTGGCAAAAAAATAACAGGTTGGCTGTCGGGAGGCGCACCACTTGTTCGTCCTGTGGACACGAAGCAACGAAACCAGGTGAAAGACCCGTGAGCGAGTTTAGATCATCGAACACATATGCGGTCGATGTAATCCAGGCCGACCTTATGATGGCGTTCATCGGTCCCGTTCAGGCCGGCGAGCCGCCCAAGGGCTGGTTCGACTGAGGTCTGATAGTCGCGGCACGAACAAATACCACCCAAGAACCGAGGAGATTAAAAATGACGAAACTCGTGACCTGCCTGTGGTTCGACCACGGCGAAGCGCGCAAGGCGGCAGAGTTCTATGCCGCCACCTTTCCCGACAGCCATGTGGATCGGCTGAATGCGGCCGCGTCGGACTATCCCGGCGGCAAGGAAGGCAATGAACTGACGGTCGAGTTCACAGTGCTCGGCCAGTCTTTTCTAGGCCTGAACGGCGGCCCGAATTTCAAGGCGAACGAATCCGTCAGCCTGATGGTGCTGACCGAAGATCAGGAAGAGACCGACCGCTACTGGAAGGCGATCGTTGGAAACGGCGGCAGCGAGAGCGCCTGCGGATGGTGCAAGGACCGGTGGGGCTTCTCCTGGCAGATCACGCCGAAGCGGCTGATGGAACTGACGACCAGTCCCGACCGCGCCAAGGCCAAGCGCGCGATGGAGGCGATGATGACGATGAAGAAAATCGATATCGCGGCGCTGGAAGCCGCAGCAGCAGGCTAACCCGATCCACGGCAACGACGCCCTGGTGAACTCAACGAATGGAGATGACCATGCCCAACACCGTTAAACTGCACCGGGTTCTCGCCACCAAGCCCGAAAAGGTCTACCGCGCATTTCTGGAACCTGACGCGGTCGCGAGTTGGCTCCCGCCCTTCGGTTTTACCTGTACTGTGCATGAGCTTGAGGCGAAGGAAGGCGGCAAGCACAGAATGTCGTTTCGAAACTTCACGACCGGGCACAGCCATTCCTTCGGCGGCACCTATCTGAAACTCGTCCCCGGCGAGACGCTCGTCTACAGCGACGTGTTCGATGATCCGAACCTTCCGGGCGAGATGAAAGTGACCGTCACGCTGACGGCCGTTTCAGTCGGAACGGAGATGACGGTGGTTCAGGAGAACGTGCCCGATCTGATCCCCGTCGAGGCATGTTATCTCGGTTGGCAAGAGTCGCTGCGCAAGCTTGCTCACCTCGTCGAGCCCGAAATCACGCAATAAACCGTCTGCGTGATCTCGTCCGACTGCGACAACAAGGAAACCAAATGACCAACCAGCAGATCACCATTGCCACCACGATCGCCGCGCCGATCGAACGCGTCTGGGAGGCCTACACGACGCCCGGCGATATCACGCGGTGGAACTTCGCTTCCGACGACTGGTGCTGCCCAAGCGCGGAAGCCGATCTAAAGGTGGGCGGCGGCTACACGGCGCGCATGGAAGCCAAGGACGGCAGTTTCGGCTTCGATTTCGAGGCGGTGTACGAAGAGGTCGAGCCGTACAAGGCGATCGCATTCGCCATGAGCGACGGGCGCAAGGCGCGTACGACCTTCGAAGCCGCAGGCAACGGTACGAAGGTGACGACCATATTCGATGCCGAGACGCAGAACTCCATCGAGATGCAGCGTGACGGCTGGCAGGCGATCCTGGACAACTTCGGGCGTTATGTTGAATCCAGCGCAGGACATGAGCAAGTTCAAGGAGGTCGCTGAACTCCGCCGGAAGCAGTTTTTTCAAGCCCTGTCGGCGGAGACGATCGTCGAGATGATAGCGCTCTAAACGCCCGAGGCGATGATCGAGATCGAAGCCATAGCAGCCGTGGCTGCAGACGACGGTCTATTCGCCTCGGGACCTTTCAATCACTATCCGCTGCAGTCCTGACCGGTCGCGCTATGCACTCAAGCGAAACCGTGTGACGTCAATGGCCGCGGCCATCAGCGTCTGCGTGTAGAGTGCCTGCGGATTGCTGAAGATCGCCTCGGTCGGCCCTTCCTCGACGATCTTGCCCTGCTTCATGACGATGATGTAGTCGGCCATGGCACGCACGACGGCGAGATCGTGGCTGATGAACAGGTAGGACAGTTCATGGTCGGCCTGCAGCTTGCGCAGCAATTCGACGATCTGCTTCTGGACGGAGCGGTCGAGCGCCGACGTCGGCTCGTCGAGGACGACCACCTTGGGCTTGAGGATCATCGCCCGCGCGATGGCGATGCGCTGGCGCTGGCCGCCGGAGAATTCGTGCGGGTAGCGATTGCGCGCATTCGGGTCGAGCCCGACCTCACGCAAGGCCTCGACGGCGCGGAGGTCGCGTTGCCTGCCCGACAGGGTCGGCTCATGCACCAGAAGCCCTTCGGTGATGACCTGGCCGACGGTCATGCGCGGCGACAGCGAACCGAACGGGTCCTGAAAGACCAGCTGCAATTCGCGCCGCAGCGGCCGCATGGCCTGGCGGTCGGCGGCAGAAATATCGCGATCGCCAAAGCGGATGAGCCCATCGCTTGGCAGGAGCCGCAGCAGGGCTCGGCCGAGCGTCGATTTCCCTGAACCGGATTCGCCTACGATGCCGATGGTCTGGTTGCGTTTCAGCCGTATCGAAATGTGGTCGACCGCGCGCAGGATCAGCGGCTCTCCGGCGAGAAACCCGCCGCCGATCTTGAAGGTCACTTCGACATTCCTGCCTTCGAGCAGGACAGGCGCATTTGGCGGTGGCGGCGCCTTGGTTCCGGTCGGCTCGGCGGCCAACAGCATCTTGGTATAGGCATGCTGCGGATTGACGAAGATCGCTTCCGCCTCGCCCTCCTCGACGACTTCGCCGTAGCGCATGACATAGACGCGGTCGGCAAAGCGCCGGACAATGCCGAGATCGTGGGTGATGAAGACGATCGCCATGCCAAGCTTGCGCTGCAGCTCGGCAAGCAGCATGAGAATCTGCGCCTGGATGGTCACGTCGAGCGCGGTCGTCGGTTCGTCTGCAATCAGTATGTCGGGGTCGTTGGCCAGCGCCATGGCGATCATGACCCGCTGTCGCTGGCCACCCGACAATTCGTGCGGATAGGATTTCATCCGCCGCTCGGGATCGGGAATATGGACCAGCCGCAAGAGCTTGAGCGCCTCTTCGCGTGCTTGCGCCGCGCCAAGGCCACGATGCCGGCGGATCGGTTCGATCAGCTGGTTGCCGATCGAATAGAGCGGATCGAGCGAGGTCATCGGCTCCTGGAAGATCATGCTGATCTTGCGGCCACGGACTTGGTTGAGCTCGGACTTGCTCAGGGTCAAAAGGTTGCGGCCGCGATAGTCGACGACGCCGGTCGCCTCGCCGTTCGAGGCCAGCAGGCTCATCGCCGCCATCATCGTCTGGCTTTTGCCGGAACCGGATTCGCCGACCACGGCAACGGTTTCGCCTGCATTGACGTGGATGTTGATGCCCTTGACCGCCTCGACCACGCCGTCAAGCGTGCGGAAGCGGACGCGAAGGTCCTTGACGCTGAGGATCGTTTCGGAGGTGTCCATCTCAACGATCCCTCGGGTCGAGCGCGTCGCGCAGGCCGTCGCCGACGAAATTCAGCGCGAACAGTGTCGAGACAAGGAAAAATGCTGGGAACAAAAGCAGCCAGTTGGCGGTGCCGATGTTCTTGGCGCCGGTCGAGATCAGCACGCCCCAGCTGGTCATCGGTTCCTGCACGCCGAGCCCGAGGAACGACAGGAAACTCTCCAGGATGATGACTTGCGGCACCAGCAGCGTCATATAGATGACCACTGGGCCAAGCAGGTTGGGAATGACGTGGCGGATCAGAATGCCGCGCTGGCCTATGCCCATCGCCTCCGCCGCCTGGACATATTCCTGCCGCCGGATCGACAGCGCCTGGCCGCGCACGATGCGCGCCATGTCGAGCCACAGCACGGCGCCGACCGCCAGGAACATCAGCACGAAGTTCCGACCAAAGAACACCACCAGCATAATGACGAAGAAAATGAACGGCAGCGAATAGAGCACATCGACAATGCGCATCATCACCTCGTCTATCCTGCCGCCGGCAAGGCCGGCCGCAGCGCCGTAGAGCACGCCGATGACGCCCGCAACGACCCCGGCGAGCAGGCCGATGGCCAGCGAGATGCGCCCGGCCATGAGCGTCCGCGACAGGAGATCGCGGCCGGTATTGTCGGTGCCGAACAGGAAATACTGCTGCCTGATTGAAGCGCTCATCACCGCTTCAAGGCCGTCAGCCGCTTTGCTCTCTATCTTGGTGTTGTCGAAGGCATCGGAACGGTCGAGGTAGCGGACATTGCGGTCGTCGATCGGCTTGCGCGATGTGACGGTGACGAAGATGCGATTGTCTTCCTGCCGCCACTGCTTGATGTCGACCCGCATGCGCTTGATCGCCTCGTTGAGCGCGGTTTCTATCTTGTCGGGCTTCGGATAGGCCGACAAGCTCGGCGGCATGCGCACATAGTCGGCGTAGATGGTGGTGTATCGATGCGGCACCAAAGAGGGTCCGAACACGCTGAGGATCGCGATGAAGGCAAGATAATACAGGCTGAACATGGCGGCGCGGTTGGCCTTGAGGCGCGCCCAGGCATCGCCCCACAGGGAACGGCCGACGATGGCCGGAGCGGTGGCTGCGATGTCAGTCATAGCGCACCCTCGGATCGACGAAGGCATACATGACGTCGACGATCAGGTTGAAGACGATGGTGAACAGCGCGATGACCACCACGGTGCCCATGACCAGCGTGTAGTCACGGTTGAGCGCGGCCTCGACAAAATAGCGGCCGATGCCGGGAATGGAAAAGATCGTCTCGACGATGATCGAGCCGGTGAGCAGTGCCGCCGCCGCCGGGCCGGTGAAGGAGACGATCGGCAATATGGCACCGCGCAGCGCATGTTTGACGACCACCGACCAGTCCGACAGGCCGAGCGCACGTGCGGTGCGAATGTGGTGCGAGCGCAACGATTCGATCATCGAGCCGCGCATCAGGCGGGCGACGATGGCGATCTGCGGCAGGGCGAGGGTCAGCACAGGGCCGATCTTGTTGAGCAGGGCGCCATCGCCCCAGCCGCCGATCGGCAGCAGTTTCCAGGTCAGACCGAACAGAAGCTGGATAACCGGCGCGATGACGAAGGTCGGAATGGTGCTGCCGGCGGTCGCCAGAGCGATCACCGAATAGTCGGCAAGCTTGTTCTGGTTGAGCGCGGCAATGGTGCCGAGGAGGCCACCGAGCAGCAGCGCCAGGATCAGGGCCGAGGCGCCGATCTGGATCGAAACGGGCAGGCCCCTGGCAAACAATTCGCCGACAGTGAAATCCGGCATGTTGTAGCTCGGACCGAAATTGCCGCGCAGCAGATTGCCGAGATAGTGGACATATTGCAGCCAGAGCGGGTCATTGAGACCGAACTGCGCTTCGAGATTGGCCTTGATCTCGGGGCTCAGGCCCCGCTCCTGATTGAACGGGCCGCCAGGCGCGACGCGTATCAGGAAGAACGCCATGGTCACGATGACCAACAGCGTCGGAATGGCGGTCAGAAGCCGCCGGAATACGTAACGCAGCATCGGTTCCCCGCTTTGCTAGCAAACCGGGACCGCCGCCTCTAACGCATGACCCGAGCCGAAGGTCCGGAGAGGATCACGTGCAAAATCAAGGCGTTACAGCGCCCTGTGCGCGCCCCAAAGGACGCGCGGCGCTGTAAAGGAGCGGCAGTCCGGCCAAGGGATCAGTCCTTGGAGATGAAGCGGGACGGATGCACATCCATGACGTTGTCCTCGAAGCCATGAACCTTCGGAGAAACGATATCCTTGTAACTATAGTAGAGAAGCGGGATGTTGCCGACGTCATCGACGAGGATGCGCTCGGCCTCGGCGAGTTCTTTCATCCGCTCTTCGGGCTTGCCGCCGGCGGCGGCCGCCTCGTCCATGGCCTTCTCGAATTCCGGGCTGTTGTAGCTCGAATAGTTGTTGCCGCTTGCCTTGCGGGAGATGCCGAGGAAGGTTTCCGGATCCTTGTAATCCGCAATCCAGCCGGCACGCGCCACGTCGTAGTCGCCCTTCTGCTCAAGGAAGGAGTAGTGGGTCTTGGTGTCGGTGTTGAGCAGCGTGATTTCGACGCCGAGCGGCTTCAACTGCTCCTGGATGGCGACTGCAGTGTTCTTGTGGTTTTCCGACGTGTTGTAGCGGATTTCCATCTTCAGCGGTTTCTCGGGCGTATAGCCAAGCTTCTCGAGTACCTTCTTGGCCTCATCCTCGCGGTCGATCTGCGACATGTCCGCGTATTTGGCCATTGCCGGCGTATAGCCCTCAATGCCCGGAGGCACCATCGAATAGCCGGGCAGCATTGAGTTCTGCCAGACCTTTTCGGCAAGGAAATCGCGGTCGACTGCCATGGAGATGGCATTGCGCAGTTCGACGTTGTCCCACGGAGCCTTGTCGGTCTTGATCGAAAAATAGTAGGTGCCGAGGTAAGGTCCAACGCGAATCTGATCTCCAAACTTGGCCTTGAGATCGGCGAGCTGCTCGGTCGGGAGGTCGTCGTAGCTGTCGAGTTCGCCGGCCTCGAAGCGCTTTATCGCCGACGAACGATCTTCGGTCGGGATGTAGTTGACGACGTCGAGCTTGACGCTCGCAGCATCCCAGAATTTCGGATTCTTGACCAGTTTGATGTGGTCGTTGGGAACCCACTCCGCCAGGGTAAAGGGGCCGTTGGAGACCAGATTGCCCGGCTTGATCCAATCGGCGCCGAGCTTGTCAATGGACGCCTTGCTGACCGGATAAGTCGCCTGGTGGGTCAGCATTTCAAGGAAATAGGGCGTGGGCGCCTTCAGCGTCACTTCCAGAGTATTTGCGTCGATTGCCTTGACGCCCATCTCCTCCGGCTTCGCCTTCTTGGTGTTCACCTCCTCGGCGTTCTTCACGGGATAGAGCATCGAAGCATATTCGGCGCCGGTGGCCGGATCTTCCAGCCGATGAAACGCGTAGACGAAGTCATCTGCCGTGACCGGGCTACCATCCGACCAGACACCGTCTTTGCGCAGCTTGAAGGTGTAGACGGTGCCGTCGTCCGATACAGTCCAGCTTTCGGCGGCGCCCGGAATGACGTTCGCCTTCTGGTCTTGCATGACCAGCCCCTGGAACAGGTCACGCAATACAGCGGCTTCGTATATTGTCGAGGTCTTGTGCGGGTCGAGCGACTCCGATTCGGCGGCGGTGCCGCGGTTGTAGACGACCTCGGCGAAGGCTGGCGTGTAGAACGTGCCGGCGGCCAAAGCCATGGTTGTGGCGAACACCGTCGCCTTCAGCATGTTTTTCAGCATGAAGTTCTCCCTGTCGAGGCGGCCGTTCAGCTGCGCCTCTTGAGTGTTGACGCCCCGAAGCCGATTAGCTGGCCCCTTTGAGCGCGCCGCCGGTTCCCTTTCCGGCAGCTGGTGGGCAAACAGTAACGTGGTGATTTTTTATTTCAACAGACTCGTGAGGTCACCCTAAGTAAGGCGCAGCGACAGCCACTGCGCGGCCGGCAGAACAGCGGTCGAAACCATGGACCGAGCCTTCCAGCTACGCAAAAGCAGCTCGGCCACGCCTCGGCCGAGCGATGACTCGCAGATACCAGCGCCGACGTGACCGGTGAATCTCACCAAGGCCTCTTGAGAAAGTCCCTCCCCGTTACGCGCCAAACAGCCGCCGGTCCCAGTAGACCGGCTGGTGCAGGCCTGTGTGGATTTTTGAAAACTCCGGATGCGCCGGATTGATCAGCACATTGCAATCGAGACGCGCCACGACACTCGGCACCAGCAGGATGGCGCTGCGCCGTTCTAAACACCAGGTTTCGCCGAATCCCTGGCTCACCATCGCCGGCATCGTGTCCCAGCCGGGCAGTGACGGGTGGGAAAAGACCTCGTAACTCAGTCCGCGCGGGATTGTGATTTCGATGTAGTGTTGGTTGGGCGGCAGTCGGCCGCTGCCATGCACCAGCTTTTCCAACAGGGCCGTCGAATAGTGCTCGCTGGTGTAGATGATAGGACTTCCGGGCGTGTTCCACCGCCCTGGCGCGATTGTCGAGCCGGTCGCATCGAAGATCGGGTAGGTGCCGGCCGGATCGCCGATACGAAAGGACGAGAGAGTGCGATCGAGAGTCTGCGCCGTCACGCAGCACTGCCGTACTTCAGACTTGCGAGAATATCGACCACCATTTCGGCACCGAACTCGCTCATGATAACGACGTCGATCGGTCGCTTGTCCTCAATCATCGGGTGCGGCCGAAACAGGAAATCGCGCGCTTCCTCCTCGTTCTGCCAGACATCGACAGCAAGGCCCCAGACGCGCGCGACGCGGGCCAATCGTGTGCCCTCGTCCGACGAGAGGCGATGTACCGCCTTGCGCCGCTCGTAGGTCGCCTTGGGGATCAGCCGGTATTTGAACTGAGCATCGCCAGGCGCCAGAAGATGCGCAACGCGCTCAAGTGCGCCAAAGGGAAGTCCATCCTCGATCCGGGAGATCAGCCCGAAAGGCGACCGCGCCGCCACCTCTTTAACGGGCAGCCCCAACACGTCGGCGACATTTCCGAGCGCTAGCATATCACTCTCCATTCCATGTGAGGCAATAATTAGCCTCACATGATGCGTCATGCAAGCCACCCGTTCAATCTGCGGCCTGTCTGCGAATACGAGAGCGTAACCGCAGGCGCAGAGAACGGCGATGCGTTCATCCTCTCTCTAATCCCGATCCGGGTTTGGATAGGTAGAGCCATCGTGCCAGTCACGATCATGCGAATACCGGTCCGAACCCGGCGGTTGCGACGATGCAGTCGCGCCCCCTGTTCTTTGCCACATAGAGATTCTGATCAGCGCGCAGCAAGATGTCATCCAAGATTTGGCCTGGTCCGTGCAGGCAAATCCCGATGCTGACGGTGATTTCTCGGTCCTCGATGCCGACTGCCCGTCTGACACCGCGCATGTTCTGTCTGATCCGCTCGGCCACTTCCAATGTCTTGTCGCGGCCAGCTTCGACCAGGAACACAGCGAACTCCTCGCCGCCGATGCGCGCCGCCAAGTCGCTTTCCCGAATCGAGCTGCGAATAACGCTGCCCATCTCCTGGAGGACGGCATCGCCGATGGCATGACCAAAGGTGTCGTTGATGGATTTGAAATGGTCGGCGTCCATGAACAGCACGGCGCCTTCCTTGAAGGCCTCGGAACCCACGATTGCCTCGGCCTCCTCAAAGAAGGTTTTCCTGTTGGCGAGGCTTGTGAGGTGGTCGATGCGTGCTGCCCGGTCGAGCTTGGCGGCCATCAAGGCGAGATTCAACTGCTGTCTCAGGAAGAAATAGCCGAGCGGAAATCCAACCGCGACGGTGATGACCGTTGTCAAAAACAAGTCCAAGAGGAGGCGGTCGGCAAAGAAGATACCATAGAAAACGAGGGTGAGAGTATCCGCACCGATGATGGCCGCCAAAACCACGACGCAGGTCTGCCTGAACAGCGAGAGCTTCCCGAAGCGTGTCAGAAAATAATGTGATGCCGTCATTCCGCCAACTGCCTTTGGGTAAACCCTAACCCGTGAGTGGTAAACACAAGTTACAACTAGCGGCAGCAATTTGGACACAACCCGCACGTCAGATCCTACACATTGCGCGAAAACCCTTGCACCTCGTGGGAAGTTGGGAAGGGCAATAGCCTGCAGCGGATCGCATGATATTGATGCAAGTCAATGGGGTATCCTTACTAAACCCTACGTTGTGGTCGATGGGATCGACGGCGCTTTCTCTGCAACGAGCAGGTTGCGCCGCTTTTGTTGAAGAAGTCGGGCGTCGAAGCGGGGCGCTGCGTCGGCGGATGAATTCCACGACTTGGCGGAAGAACCGCTTCAAGCATTCGCTTCCGGCAGGAAATCTTTCGTCGATTCCACTTTGCCACAATGTCTTAATCCGCCTTTAAGCAACCACGGGTAACATCTTTTGTGAGCTTCGGTATGTCTTGATGGGCGACGGACATGAACAGCGCGGAAACTGGGACAATAGCTATAAAGCGGCGCAATACGCGTCAGCTAAAACGCAAATTACACCAGTTTCGAGAACCGTCCGGAACGTCCGCGATCGAATTCGCACTGCTTGCGCCCTTTTTTATCCTGCTTCTGCTCGGCATGGTTGCATATGGCATTTATTTTGGCGCCAATCACTCCGTGCAGCAGATCGCAGCGGACGCCGCACGCACGGCGATTGCCGGGCTGAACGAAGTTGAGCGCCAGGCGCTGGTGACCAGTTTCGTCACCACCAATGCCGCGGGATATCCATTCGTCGATTCCGACAAGCTGACCTACCAGGCCAAGGACAGCACCGCCGACGGAAACCAGTTCGTCGTGTCCATCCAATATGATGCCCGCAACCTGCCGGTCTGGAATCTGTTCCCGGCACTGCCCATGCCTGGCACCACGATCTCAGGCCAGTCGACAATCCGGGTCGGAGGCATCTGAATGTCGCAAACTTTGGCGGGCAGGGTCGGCCGGGTCGCCCGCTCGATGCTTGGCGACCTGACGGCGAACTTCGCCGTCATGACGGCGCTGTGCGCACCGTTCGCGCTGGCGCTGGCCGCCTTCGCCATCGATGAAGGCTCGATCTATGTGGAGCGCCGGGAAGCCCAAGCAATGACCGATCTGGCGGCAATCACCGCCGCCTCCAACATCAACAACATTGAAGCCGCGGTGGTGACCACGCTCGGCGACAACGGAATGCCGGGTATCGTTGTTCAGAAGGCAGAGCAGACGATCACCCCTGCCCTTGGAAAAACTATCGTGTCGGTCACCCCCGGCCGATATTCAGCAGAGTCGTCGCTCGGCGTCGACAAGCGCTTCAAGGCCGGCAAAACGCCCTACAACGCCGTCCATGTCACGCTGAAAAAGGTTCCTGCCCGCTATTTCGCGAGTTCGCTTATCCCTACGCCGGTGATCGGCACCCAAGCCGTGGCCAGCATAGCGCCGCAGGCGATGTTCTCGGTCGGGTCCAGGCTTCTCAGCGTCAATGGCGGCATCCTCAACGCTCTTCTCAGCAAGTTCCTGGGCGGCAACATCGCGCTCAGCGTCATGGACTACAACGCTCTGATCGCTGCCGACGTGAACCTGCTTTCGTTCATCGATGCCCTTGCCGTTGAGATGCAGCTGACGGGTGTCAGCTATTCGGAGGTGCTGGCTTCGAAAGCGACGGTGGGCGAGATAGCGACCGCCATGGCTAATGTTTCACCCGTTGGCAGCACCAGCAAGCTGGCTTTGCAGACAATCGCGTCAAGGACCACCAACACGGTCAAGATACCGCTCAATCATCTTGTCGATCTTGGTTCAATGGGCCAGTTGGGCCTCGGGCAAAAGTCGCCCGGCTTTTCGGTCGACGCCAGTGCCATGGGCATGCTGACCACCGCTGCTGCACTGGCCAACGGCTCGAAGCAGGTCGAGCTCAATCTCGGAGCCGCCATTCCGGGGCTTGCCTCCACCACGCTTGCCATTGCAATCGGCGAACCTGCACAATTCTCGCCATGGCTGACAATCGGCGAGAAGGGTGCTGTGGTGCGTACGGCGCAGACGCGGATCAAGCTGGTGGCGTCCGTCGGCGGCAGCAATGCGACTCTCGGTGGCGGCATCAGCCTGCTGGCCGTCAAACTGCCGTTGCATGTCGAGGTGGCCTCTGCCGAAGCCAAGCTGACCGACATCAGCTGCCCGACGGGGCACCCCGACAGTTTGAAAGTTACCATTGCCGCACGTCCGGGCCTTGCCTCGCTGCACCTTGGCGCCAGCGATGCCGATAACAGCCCCTCCGCCTTCGCCGATTTCAGCAACCCACAGTCGTTTCAAAATGCCGAAATCGCGCAGGTCAGCGTGAAGCTTCTGTTTCTCACCCTCAATCTGATCGGCGTGAATGGTTCTGCAGCCGTTGAGATCGCCAACAACGATCCGACGATCTTGATCTTCAACAGCACCGACATCGCAAGCAAGACGATAAAGAACGCCTCGACGAAGAACCTGACGCAATCTCTCACCACGTCGCTGGTAAACAATTTGTCGCTTTCGGTCAGTGCGCTGGGCCTCGGGCTTGATGTAACCGCCTTGCTCGGAACCGTGAAGCCGGCAGTGGTGGCGCTGCTGAACGGCGTGACGGCGCCGGTCGACGAATTGGTTTACAACGTGCTTGGGGCACTGGGCGTGCGCGTCGGCGAGGCCGATGTCCGGGTCATGGGCGCGACTTGCGGGCGCTCTGTGCTTGTTCAGTGAGTTGGAGAGATCAGTCGGCTCGTCCGAGAAAGCAGCCCAACGGCGGCAGCGACAGAATCTTTTCCTGCAAGGCGGCACCAGCGCCAAGGTCGATCGTCTCTGCGACATCCGTACCCTGCGGCAACGGCCAGTTGGCCGGCTCCTCGGCGAAGTTGAAAACGCACAGCAGCTTCTCGCCGCCGCCTTCGCGAATGAAGGCAAGCACTTCGCCCTCGGCATCGAGAAAACGGATCGAACCTTGTACCAGCGCCGCATGCCGCTTGCGCAACGCCAGCATCGCCCGATAGCTGGCCAGAACTGACTTTTCCTCGCCGTTCTGGATATCGACCGCGCGGGCGCGATGGCTTTCCGGGATTGGAAGCCACGGCCTGCCGATTGAAAAGCCGGCATTGTTGGCGCCCTTCTCCCACACCATCGGCGTGCGGCAGCCATCCCTGCCCTTGAACCCCGGCCAGAAGCGGATGCCGTAAGGATCGCGCAGATCCTCGAACGCCAATTCCGCCTCCTCCAGCCCGAGTTCCTCACCCTGATAGAGGCAGATCGATCCACGCAGGCATGACAGCAGTGCGATGGAGAACTTCGCCGTCCTTTCCGGGTCGCCGCCGGACCTTGTCCATCGCGTCACATGGCGAACGACATCGTGGTTGGAAAACGCCCAGCAGACCCAGCCGTCGGAGACAGCACTCTCGAACGCTTCGACGCAGCCACGCACATGCGCCGCCGAGAATTGCGGACCGAGCAGGTCGAATGTGTAGCACATGTCGAGCTTGTCGCCGCCGCTGGTGTAGGCGGCGAGCGTCTGCAACGAACGGGCTTCGTCGCCGACCTCGCCGACAGCGACGCGGCCCTCATATTCGTCGAGCAACGCCCGAAACCGCTTGAGGAAAGCCAGGTTTTCGGGCTGCGTCTTGTCAAACAAATGCTCCTGATAGAGGTACGGATTGGTTTCGGTGTTGGTGCCTGCGACGCTTGACGCCAGGGGCGGGTTGCTGCGCAGCCAGCGGTCATGGACATAGTAGTTGACGGTATCGAGGCGAAACCCGTCGACGCCGCGCTCCAGCCAAAACCGCACCGTTTCCAGCAGAGCGTCCTGAACCTCCGGAT
Organism: Mesorhizobium sp. WSM4806; assembly: GCF_055811635.1. Classification (NCBI taxonomy): domain Bacteria; kingdom Pseudomonadati; phylum Pseudomonadota; class Alphaproteobacteria; order Hyphomicrobiales; family Phyllobacteriaceae; genus Mesorhizobium; species Mesorhizobium sp. WSM4806. The sequence goes on from NZ_JBVVQZ010000001.1 coordinate 335,268, forward strand.
TGTGGAAATTGAGGTCCGGCTGCGAGGCGAGGAAATTGTGCATGTAATATTGCCTGCGGGTCGCGTCCCACTCCCAGGCTGGGCCGCCGAAGACCGACAGCCAATTGTTGGGCGCGGTGCCGTCGGGCCTCGGATCGGCCCAGACATACCAATCCGCCCTGGGGTTATCGCGGCTCGTACGGCTTTCGATGAACCATTCGTGCCGGTCGGACGAATGCGACAGGACCTGGTCGATAATGACTTTCAGGCCGAGACGGTGCGCCTCGGCGACCACCGCATCGAAATCCTCTGATGTGCCGAACATCGGATCGACGGCTGTATAGTCGGATACGTCGTAGCCCATATCGGCCATCGGCGACTTGAAGAAGGGCGACAGCCAGACGGCGTCAGCGCCAAGCGATGCGACATGCGCCAGCCTCGATGTGATACCACGCAGATCGCCACTGCCGTCCCCCGTCGTGTCCCGGAAGGAGCGCGGGTAGATCTGGTAGATGACGCAGCCGCGCCACCACTCGGCGTGGTCACTTGCCACTCGGGTTCTCCTTTATCTGAGCCTGCGCGGCTTCGTGTTCGATCATGAAAATCACCGTTCGTCCCGGCACCGGCCGTGAAATTCCGGCTGCGCCGTCCGATGCTTCGATGGCTGGCTGCCAGCGAAATCCGTCGCGCTCCGGCAGCGTGAACATACATGCCCGGCGATCGCCATTGATGACAACGGCAAGGCGGCGATCATCGGTGCCGAGCATCATGACCAGGCGGTACCGCGCCGGATCGTGCCAGCCTGCCTTGTCGAGCGGCGTGCCGGTTTCAGTGAGCCAGACCGCGTCCGGTTGTTCTGATCCGGGCGGCGGCTCTCCAGTCAGGAAGCGCGTGTCGGAAAGCGCCGGCACGCAACGACGCATCGCGGCGAGCAAAACGGCGTATTGTTCCAGCGCCCGATCGCGCCCGGACCAGTCGAGCCAGGTGATCTCGTTGTCCTGCGCATAGGCGTTGTTGTTGCCCTTCTGGGTGCGGCCGAATTCGTCTCCGGCGGTCAGCATGATCGTGCCGCGTGAGGCAAACAGCGTGGCCAGAAGCGCACATCGGTCATCGAAACGTGCCGTAACGATCGCCCGGTCGCCGGTCTCGCCCTCGACGCCATTGTTCCAGGACAGATTGTCGTCGTGGCCATCGCGGTTCTGCTCGCCATTGGCCTCATTGTGCTTGTGCTCGTAGGCAACAATGTCGGCCAGCGTCATGCCGTCATGCGCGGCGATGAAATTGACGCTGCGGCTCGTCTGCTGGCCTGGCTTGGCAAACACGTCGGACGAGCCGGCAAGCCGGGTGGCGAGCGCGCCGACCATCCCGCTGTCGCCGCGCCAGAACCGGCGGATGTCGTCGCGATATCTGTCGTTCCATTCGAGGAAGCGCGGCGGAAAATTGCCAAGCTGATACCCGTCCGGGCCGATATCCCATGGCTCGGCGATGAGCACCCGGTCGCCAAGGAGCGGATCATCCCGAATAGCCATGAGCAGTGGCGCAGCGGCGTCGAACGCGCCATCGACCCGGCCCAGAATGGGCGCCAGATCGAAGCGGAAACCATCGACGCCGGCATGGCGGACAAAGTGACGAAGCGTGTCGAGGACCATTTCCCTGACGACCGGATGATCACAAGCGACGGTGTTGCCGGTGCCGGTGTCGTTGATCAAGCTGCCGTCCGGCCGATGCCGGTAGTAGGCGCGGCTGTCGAGGCCGCGCAGCGACAGCGTCGGTCCAAGCCTGTCGCTTTCGCCGGTGTGGTTGAAGACAAGATCGAGGATGACGCCGATGCCGGCCCCACGCAGCGTGGCAACCGTCTGCCGCAATTCCGCGAGACCGCCGAGCGCGAGGCGCGGGTCGAGCGCCATGAAGGTCACGGGATTGTAGCCCCAGGCATTGCGCAGCCCGAGCGGCGGCAAATGCCGCTCGTCGATCGATGCCGTCACCGGCATCAGTTCGACCGCCCCGACCCCGAGTTTTTTCAGATGCTCGACGGTAGCCGGATGGGCAAGGGCTGCAACCGTCCCGCGCTGGTGCTTCGGGATGTCGGGATGCAGCATGGTGAAGGCGCGCATCGGCACTTCATAGATCAGGCCGCCGGGCTGGAACAGCGGCGGCAAGGCAGGCACCGGCTGTGGCAGGGTGGCAGCAACCGCCTTCGGCAGCAGCGGCGCGGTATCGGCGCCCCCGCCCCGGCGCGCGGCGAGCCTGACGTCATAGACATAAGGCCTGTCGATTTCGACGGCATAGGGGTCGACCAGCAGCTTGTCGGGATCGAACCAAAGCCCATTCTCGGGCGTATAATCGCCATCGGCGCGAAATCCGTATCGAGTGCCGGCGGCGAGGCCGGCAACGAAAAGCGCGTGAACGCCCTCGCCTTCCGGCTGGAGTTCGAGCCGGTCGATCTCCCTCTCCCCCTGCTCATCGAAGATCGAGACCCAGAGCCGGGCGGCCGCGGACGACCATGCGGCAAAGCGGATGCCGCCGCGGGTGACGGTGGCACCGAGTGAGTTCATACGGCGACCCCTTCTCCCCTTGTGGGAGAAGGTGGATCGGCGCGCAGCGCCGAGACGGATGAGGGGTGCTGGAAGAAACGAGGCATGGGCGATTCGAGCAAAGGTGTGCGCCAAGCTGGAGCACCCCTCATCCGACCGAGCTTCGCTCGGCCACCTTGTCCCACAAGGGGAGAAGGGGGAGCTTCGCAACGCAGGCCGAACTCAGACGGCCGGCTGTCAACCAAACTCAAGTAATCACGCTCGGGTTGGCGCGGCCGGTATGGCTGCGAATCCCGGCGATATCTTCGGCTGCCGCAATCAGGTCGGCAAGCGCCTCCTGCGTGTCGAGATCGTGCCTGGACCTGTCCGGCTCGTAGCGCTCGATATAGACGCGCAGCGTCGCCCCCGAGGTACCGGTGCCGGAGAGACGGAAGACGACGCGCGATCCGCCTTCGAACAGCACCCTGATGCCCTGGTTCTTGGCTATCGAGCCGTCGACCGGGTCGTGATAGGCGAAATCGTCGGCGCTGGCGATCTTCATGCCGCGCACGCTGGTGCCGGGCAAGGAAGCGAGCCTGGCCCGCAATTGGTCGACCAGCGCATTGGCGCGGTCGGTCTCGACCTCCTCGTAGTCATGGCGTGAGTAGTAATTGCGGCCATAGGCGGCCCAGTGCTCGGTGACGATCTGCTTGGCGCTTTCGCCGCGGGCAGCGAGGATATTGAGCCACAAAAGCACGGCCCACAGCCCGTCCTTTTCGCGGACATGGTTGGAGCCGGTTCCGGCACTTTCCTCGCCGCAGATCGTCGCCATGTCGGCATCGAGCAGATTGCCAAAGAATTTCCAGCCGGTCGGCGTTTCATAGATGCCGATGCCGAGCTTTTCGGCGACGCGGTCGGCTGCACCGCTGGTCGGCATCGAGCGGGCGATGCCTTTCAGCCCGGCCTTGTAGCCCGGCGCCAGATGAGCATTGGCGGCGAGCATAGCCACCGAATCCGACGGGGTGACGAAAATGCCCTTGCCGATGATCAGGTTGCGGTCGCCGTCGCCGTCGGAAGCGGCGCCGAAATCCGGGGCATCCGGTCCCATCATCTCGTCATAGAGGTGCTTTGCGTGGACCAGGTTCGGGTCTGGGTGGTGGCCGCCGAAATCCGGCAGGGGAACGAAGTTGCGGGCGGTGCCTTTCGGCGCGCCGAGCCGGTTTTCCAGGATTTCCTTGGCATAGGGACCAGTCACGGCATGCATGGCGTCGAAGCGCATGCGGAAGCCTGACTTGAACAGCCCACGCAACGCATCGAAATCGAACAGATCTTCCATCAGCTCGGCATAGTCGGCGACCGGGTCGATCACCTCGACGGTCATGCCGCCCGCCTCGACGGTACCGATCGTGTCGAGGTCAACTGTGCCGATATCGGCGGTCTTGAAGCTCGAAATCACCTTGGTCTTGGCGAAGATCGCGTCGGTCAGCTTTTCCGCTGCCGGGCCGCCATTGCCGGCATTGTATTTGATGCCGAAATCCTCGTGCGGGCCGCCCGGATTGTGGCTGGCCGACAGGATGATGCCGCCGAAGGTGTTGTATTTGCGAATGATGTTGGAAGCGGCCGGCGTCGACAGGATGCCGCCCTGCCCGACCATCACCTTGCCGAAACCGTTTGCCGCGGCCATGGCGATGGCCTTCTGGATGACCTCGCGGTTGTAAAAGCGGCCGTCGCCGCCTATCACCAGCGTCTTGCCCTCGAACCCGTCCAGCGCATCGAAAATCGACTGGATGAAGTTCTCGGCATAGTGCTCCTGCTGGAACACCGGCACTTTCTTGCGCAGCCCGGACGTACCGGGCTTCTGGTCGAGATAAGGTTTGGTGGCGACGGTGCGTATCATGCGTCAAGCCCTTTTCGAAAGCAGCAAGCGATAGAGTTCGAGGTATTTTTCTGCGCTTTTATCCCACGAGACATCGGCCTTCATGCCTTGCCGCTGCATCGACGTCCAGATCGCAGGGTTGGCGTGCGCCGCGACCAGCCGGCGGATGGCGTGCAGCAAGGCGCCGGCATCGGCGGGTGCGAACTGGAAGCCGGTCGCCACACCTGCCGAAATCGCCGCTTCATTGGCGTCGATGATGGTGTCGGCAAGACCGCCGGTGCGGGCGACGACCGGCACGCAGCCATAGCGCAGGCCGTAAAGCTGTGTCAGTCCGCAAGGCTCGAAGCGCGACGGGATGATGATTGCGTCACAGCCGCCCTGCATGGTGTGGGAAAGCGCCTCGTCATAACCGACGACGACGCCGATGCGACCGCGATGGCGGGCGGCGGCGGCCAGCAGCGCGCCTTCGAGGCCGGCGTCGCCGGACCCCAGGATCGCCAGGCGGGCACCCCTCGCAACAATCCCGTCGACGACCGTTGCCAGTATGTCCATTCCCTTCTGCCAGGTGAGCCGGCTGATCACGCAAACGATCGGACTGTCGTCGCGGTCAAGGTTGAAACGATCCTCGACGGCGGTCCGGTTGGGGTGCCGCGCCTTCAATGTCCTGGCCGTGTAGCTGGAGACCAGATGCTTGTCGGTTTCAGGGTTCCATATCTCGGTGTCGATGCCGTTGACGATGCCATAGAGATCGACGGCCCGCATGTTGATGAGGCCATCGAGCCCCATGCCGAATTCCGGCGAGCGGATCTCCTGCGCATAGGTCGGGCTGACTGTGGTGATGGCCCAGGCGGCCTGCAGGCCAGCCTTGAGGAAACCGACGCCGCCATAATATTCGACGCCGTCGAGCGCCATGGCCGCCGCCGGCAGGCCGAGTTCGCCAAAGATGCCGGCGCCGAACTGGCCCTGGAAAGCGAGATTGTGGACGGTGATCATTGACGGCGTGCCGACCGCCTTGCCGTAGCGCATATAGGCCAGCGTCATCGCCGATTGCCAGTCATGGGCATGGACGATGTCAGGCTGGTAACCCGAGACGGCGCCGCCAGCTATGTCGCCGCCAACCTGGCTCAGGGCCGCGAAACGCCGCCAATTGTCCGGCCAGTCGGCGCCGGTGGCATTGCCATAGGGGCCGCCGGGGCGATCGAACAGATGCGGCGCGTCGAGCACGAACAGGTCGAGCCCCGCGATCTGGACGGCATGGACCGAAGCCTTGCCGCCTTGCAGCAGCGGATAGTGGTGAATGGGTTTTTTCTTTTTGAAGGCATCGATGATCTGGGGATAGCCGGGAACAAGCGTGCGCATCGCCACGCCCTTGCCGGCGAGCGCGATGGGCAACGCGCCGGTCACGTCGGCAAGCCCGCCAGTCTTGATCAGAGGGAATATTTCGGGCGTGACCGACAGGACCTGCATTCACGACAGTCCCAGTTTGTCGATCATGGCCTGCGTGACGAGGCAGATGCCCTTTTCGGAAACGCGGAAGCGCTTGGCGTCGAGGACGGGATCCTCGCCGACCACGAGCCCTTCGGGAATCCTGACGCCATGATCGATCACCACGCGCTTCAATCTCGCGCTGCGGCCGACCTGGCAGTCGGGCAGCATGACGACGTCCTCGAGCGTCGAATAGGAGTTGATGCGCGCGCCGGTGAAGATCAGGCTTCGCTTCAGCGACGCGCCTGAGACGATGCAATCGCCCGAGACCAGCGAGGATACCGCCGAGCCACGGCGACCATCCTCGTCATGCACGAACTTCGCCGGCGGCTTCAGCTCGGCATAGGTCCAGATCGGCCAGTCGCGGTCGTAGAGATCGAGCTCGGGCGTGATGTCGGTGAGGTCGATATTGGCTTCCCAATAGGCGTCGACGGTCCCGACATCGCGCCAGTAGGCTTCGTTCTCGGCGGTCGAGCGCACGCAGGATTTGGCGAAGCGATGGGCGATCGCCTTGCCGTGCTCGACGACATAGGGGATGATGTCCTTGCCGAAGTCACGGCTTGAGCCCGGTTCGGCCGCGTCGCGGCGCAGCTGCTCCATCAGGAACTTGGTCTTGAACACGTAAATGCCCATCGAGGCCAGGGCAAAATCCGGCTTGTCGGGAATGCCGGGCGGATCGGCGGGCTTCTCGATGAAGGAGATGATGGTGTCCTTCTTGTCGACATGCATGACGCCGAAGCCGGTCGCCTCCATGCGCGGCACTTCGAGGCAGCCGACGGTGACGTCGGCGCCGGCGTCGACATGCTGGCGAAGCATCAGCTCATAGTCCATCTTGTAGACGTGATCGCCGGCCAGGATGACCATGTATTCGGGCCCGTAGGCCTCGATGATGTCGATGTTCTGGTAGACGGCATCGGCCGTCCCCTCATACCATTGCGTTTCCGATACGCGCTGACTGGCCGGCAGGATGTCGAAGCTCTCGTTGCGCTCGGGCCGCAGGAAGTTCCAGCCGCGCTGCAGGTGGCGGATCAGCGAGTGCGCCTTGTATTGGGTGGCCACGCCGAGGCGGCGAATACCGGAATTGAGCGCATTGGAGAGCGCAAAATCGATGATGCGCGTCTTGCCGCCGAAATAGACCGCCGGTTTGGCGCGCCGGTCGGTCAATTCCTTGAGGCGGCTGCCACGGCCGCCGGCCAGAACATAGGCCATGGCATCGCGCGCCAGCGGCTGGGTCCGTTTTATCTCTGCCATTCTTATCCTCCCAAGTTACGCGCTGCGAGACATCGCCTAGTCCGGAGCAAATTCGAGCATGATCGTCGACAGCGGCGGCAACAGCATCGTCGCCGAGATGCCTCCTGCTTCCTTCCGAGCCTCGACGGCACCGTCATTGCCCTTGCCGGAACCGCCATAGTCGGAGGCGTCCGTGTTGATGATCTCGCGCCATCTTCCAGCCATTGGCAACGGCACGCGGTAATTGTCGCGCGGCACTGGCGTAAAATTGGAGATGACGGCGACCGGGTTTCCGCCCGGCGCGCTGCGCAGCCAGGCAAAGACCGAGTTGGCGCTGTCGTCGACGATCAGCCAGGAAAACCCCTCCGGTTCGCAATCGCGCGCATGCAACGCTGGCCGTGAGCGGTAGAGATAGTTGAGATCGCGCACCGTCTGCCAGACGCCGCGGTGGGCCCGGAAATCGAGCAGGTTCCAGTCGAGTGCGCGCGCCTCGCTCCACTCGCGGCGCTGGGCGAATTCCTGCCCCATGAACAACAGCTTCTTGCCGGGGTAGCCCCACATAAAGGCGTAGTAGGCGCGCAGCGTCGCGAATTTCTGCCAGTCGTCGCCGGCCATCTTGCCAAGCAGCGTCCCCTTGCCGTGCACGACCTCGTCATGGGAGAGCGGCAGCACGAAATTCTCTGAGAAGGCGTAGACCAGACCGAAGGTGATGTCGCCGTGGTGATGCTTGCGGAAAATCGGCTCCTTGGAGAAATACTCCAGCGTGTCGTGCATGAAGCCCATGTTCCACTTGAAGCCGAAACCCAGCCCGCCCTCATGCACCGGCTGCGAAACTTTTGGCCATGAGGTCGATTCCTCGGCGATCGTCATCACACCCGGATGATGACCATAGACTTCCTTGTTCATCCTCTGGAGGAAGCTGACCGCCTCGAGGTTTTCGCGCCCGCCTTTTTCGTTGGGAATCCATTCGCCGGCCTTGCGCGAATAGTCGAGGTAGAGCATCGAGGCGACGGCATCGACGCGCAAACCGTCGACATGGTATTTCTCGCCCCAAAACAGCGCATTGTTGACCAGGAACGAGACCACCTCGCGCCGTCCGAAATTGTAGATCGCGGTGTTCCAGTCGGGATGGAAGCCCTTGCGCGGGTCGGCATGCTCATAGAGCGCGGTGCCGTCGAAATTGGCCAGGCCATGCGCGTCCACCGGAAAATGCGCCGGCACCCAGTCCAGGATGACGCCGATGCCGGCGCGGTGGGCGCCGTCGACGAACCGGGCAAAACCGTCCGGATCGCCGAAGCGGGCCGACGGCGCATAGAGGCCCGTCGTCTGATAGCCCCAGGACGGATCATAGGGATGTTCGGAGATCGGCATGAATTCGATATGGGTGAAACCCGTGTCGACGACATACGGGATCAGCCGGTCGGTAAGCTCGTCCCATGACAGGAAGCTGCCGTCGTCGTGAAGCTGCCAGGAGCCGGCATGGACCTCATAGATCGACACCGCCTCGCGGCGGGCGTCGGCGTTGCGCCAGAAATTGCGGTGCGCCTCGTCACCCCATTGATGCGCCGGCGGAAGCGCCGTCACCGAAGCGGTGGCCGGTCGCAGTTCGGACTTGAAAGCGAACGGATCGGCCTTCAGCGGCAGCCTCACGCCATCGGGCCCGATGATCTCGTATTTGTATGGCCGTCCGGCGCCGATGTCGGGGATGAACAACTCCCAGATGCCGGTGTCGCGGCGGACGCGCATCGTATGCCTGCGGCCGTCCCATTCGTTGAAGTCGCCGACCACCGAAACGCGCCTTGCATTGGGCGCCCAGACGGCGAAATGCACGCCGGACGCACCCTCGTGATCGATGAGATGCGCCCCGAGCTTGTCGAACAGCCTGAGGTGCGAACCTTCGGCGATGTAATAGTCGTCCAGCGGACCAAGCACCGGACCGAACGAATAGGGATCGGTCAGCCACCAGTCACCGCCGGCATTGCGCGCGTGATAGCGCAGCGGCTGACGCTTTCTGAGCGACAGGCTGCCCTCGAAGAAGCCGCCTTCGTCGCGCCTGGAGAGTTCGCCGGCGTTCTTGCCGGTCAGCGTATAGGCAGTGACGAACTCGGCATGAGGGACAAAGCAGCGGGCGACAAAGCCCTTGTCGACCTCGTGCACACCGAGGACAGCGAAAGGATCACCATGCGTGCCGGCGACAATTGCCGCGACATCACCGGCCGACGCCAGTCCATCCGGCCCGCTTGTCGCAGCGGTCGCGCGCGGCTTCCTCATCAGGCAGTGACCCTCCCCGGCACCCGGACCACGTTGTTCGTGGCCTCATGCAATCATATCAGACGGGCACGTTCCAGATTTCTTTCGCATATTGGCGGATCGTGCGATCGGACGAGAACCAGCCGACGCGGGCGACATTGCGAATTGCCTTGGCGTACCAATCCGGGCTGTCGCGCCAAACGGCGTCGACATCGCGCTGGGTTGAGGCGTAGGCATCGAAATCCGCGGCGACCATGAACCAGTCGCTCTGATAGAGGCCGTTCATCAGGTCGCGATAGCGTTCCGGATCGTCAGGCGAAAAGACGCCCGTCGAAACGGCAGCCACGGCCTGCGCCAGTTCGGGAGAGGCTTCGATCACCGTTCGCGGATCGTAGCCGTTGCTGCGCCGCTCGGCGACCTCTTCGGTGGTCAGGCCGAAAATGAAAATGTTGTCGTCGCCGACGCATTCCTTGATCTCGACATTGGCGCCGTCGAGCGTGCCGATGGTCAGCGCACCGTTCAGCGCGAACTTCATATTGCCGGTGCCGGAGGCTTCCATCCCGGCGGTCGATATCTGCTCCGAAAGATCGGCGGCCGGCATCATGATCTCGGCCAGGCTGACATTGTAGTTCGGCACGAACACCACTTTGAGCAAGCCGCGAACGGCCGGGTCGCGGTTGATGACTTTGGCGACGTCGTTGGCGAGCTTGATGATCAGCTTGGCATTGTGATAGCTGGGAGCCGCCTTGCCGCCGAAGAACTTGACGCGCGGCATCCAATTGCGCTCGGGATGGGAGCGGATCTGGTCGTAGAGCGCGACTGTTTCGAGGATGTTCAGGAGCTGGCGCTTGTATTCGTGGATGCGCTTGATCTGGATGTCGAACAACGCCGAGGGATCAATCCTGATGCCGAGGCGGTCGGCGACGAGATTGGCAAGCTTGGCCTTGTTCGCCCGCTTGACTGCGGCGAACTTGTCGCGGAAGGCGGCGTCGTCAGCAAAGGCATCGAACTCCTTGATCGCGTCTATATCGTCGAGGAAGCGGTCGCCGATCGCTTCGCGGGTAAGCGCGGTGAGACCGGGATTGCACTGGATCAGCCAGCGCCGCGGCGTGATGCCGTTGGTCTTGTTGTTGATGCGGTCGGGGTAGAGCCGGTGGAGCTCGGCAAACACCGTTTCCTTCATCAGCTCGGTGTGAAGGGCAGAGACGCCGTTGATCGAGTGCGAGCCGACAAAGGCCAGATTGCCCATGCGCACCCGGCGCTCGCCGTTTTCCTGTATCAGCGAGATCTGGCTGATCTGCTCGTCAGAAAACTGCTCGGAGGCGCGCGCCTCCAGCAGCACTTCGGCGTTGATGGCGTAGACGATCTGCATGTGGCGCGGCAACAGCCGCTCGAACAGCGGCACCGGCCAGCTTTCGAGCGCTTCGGGGAGCAGCGTATGATTGGTATAGCCGAAGGTCCGCTTGGTGATGCTCCAGGCCTGGTCGAAATCCATGCCGTGGACATCCATCAACAGGCGCAGCAGCTCGGCCACCGCAATGGCCGGATGGGTATCGTTCAGATGGATCGCCGCTTTGTCGGGCAGCGACTGCAGGTCGCCATACTGGCTGAGATGACGCTGAATGATGTCCTGCAACGATGCGGTAGAAAAGAAATACTCTTGCCTGAGCCGCAGCTCCTGACCGGCCTTGTGGGAATCAGCAGGGTAAAGGACGCGCGACAAGGCATCGGCCTTGTTGCTTTCGGCGAGCGCACCGATGTGATCGCCGGCGTTGAACTTGTCGAGCAGTATCGGATCGATCGGCATGCCGGACCAGAGCCGCAGCGTGTTGACGCGGTTGGCCCGCCAGCCAACCACCGGCGTATCGTAGGCAACCGCCAAAACGTGTTCGATCGGTTTCCAGACGTGGCGCTCAAGCCTGTCGTCCTTTGAGGTGATCGAATCCACCGAGCCGCCGAAGCCGACCTCGAAGGCGCGTTCGCGCCGCTCGAACTCCCAGGGGTTGCCGTGATCGAGCCAGGTCTCGGGCAGCTCAACCTGCCAGCCGTCATGGATTTCCTGACGAAACATGCCGTTGGCGTAGCGAATGCCATAGCCATGCGCGGGGATGCCGACGGTTGCCATGCTTTCCATGAAGCAGGCGGCGAGCCGGCCGAGACCACCATTGCCAAGCGCTGCATCTGGTTCAAGGGCGGCGATGAGGTCAAGGTCGACGCCGAGAGACCGCAGCGCTTCGCGCATATTGTCCATCAGCCCGAGATTGGAGAAGGCGTCGCGCATCAGGCGACCGATGAGGAATTCCAGGGAGAGGTAATAGACGCGCTTTTCCTGATGGGCGTAGGCCTCTTGCGTCGCCTGCATCCAATGATCGACGATATGGTCGCGCACGACCTTGATCGAGGCGGTGAGCCAGTCGTATTGCGTCGCGACGCTGGTCCCCTTGCCGAGCCTGTATTTGAGGGCCTTCAAGACTTCCTCGGCAAGCGCCTTGGGATCGGAGTTTTCGAGAATGGGAGCTTCGGTCGTTATCGCGTGCGTCATGCTGCCTCTTGTGCGGTTGCCAAGATCATACCGGCTTTCACCATTCCTCCCAGCCCATGCTAGCTCATATTGTTATGCGTTCAATCGAGTTAGATTGCCGCGGGGAAGCTTACCCTGCGGCAGTTTAGCAACTTAAAGTGCGTCGCGTTTGGGCCTCTGCGAGGCACCTTGCTTTGGGCGACATGCATCAGGCCGCCAGTGCCGCCTCCGGCGGAAGCTTCGCTCCGGTCATGAAGGCGACGGCGTCGGACATCGTATATTGCTTGGGATCGATGACACAGAGGCGACGGCCCAGCCGATGGATGTGAATGCGGTCGGCCACCTCGAAGACATGCGGCATGTTGTGGGAAATTAGCACGATCGGCAGGCCGCGCTTCTTCACGTCGAGGATCAGTTCGAGCACGCGGCGGCTCTCCTTGACGCCTAACGCCGCCGTCGGCTCATCCATGATGACCATCTTCGAGCCGAAGGCGGCGGCGCGCGCCACCGCCACGCCCTGGCGTTGGCCGCCCGAGAGCGTTTCCACGGCCTGGCTGATGTTCTGGATGGTCATCAGGCCAAGTTCGGTGAGCTTGTCGCGGGCGCGCTTTTCCATTGCCGGGCGGTCGAGCATGCGCAGCCAGTCGCCCAGAAAACCCGGTTTGCGGATCTCGCGACCGAGGAACATGTTGTCGGCGATCGACAGCGCCGGCGACAGCGCCAGGTTCTGGTAGACGGTTTCGATGCCGGCTTCGCGGGCTTCGATGGGCGACTTGAAGAGCACCTGCTTGCCGTCCAACTCGATGATCCCCTCGTCCGGGACAACGGCGCCCGAGATCGCCTTGATCAGCGTCGACTTGCCGGCTCCATTGTCGCCGATCACGGCCAGGATCTCTCCCGGATAGAGATCGAAGTCGCAGCTGTTCAGTGCGGTGACGCGGCCGTAGCGCTTGACGAGGCCGCGCGCGGTGAGGATGGGCTCCTGGGTCATGGTTACACCGAAACCTTTCTGATCCACTGGTCGATCGCCACGGCGCCGATGATCAGCACACCGGTGAGCAGCACTTTCCATTGCGGATCGGCGCCCAGCATGTTGAGGCCCATCGAAACGACGCCGACGATCATCGCGCCGAACAGCGTGCCCAGAATAGAGCCGCGCCCGCCGAAGAGGGAAATGCCGCCGATCACCGTCGCGGTGATCGCCTGCAAATTGTAGTCGGTGACGGCAGCGGACGGCGAGATCGAGCCGTTGCGGCCGATGGAGACCCAGGCAGCGAAAGCGGCGATCAGCCCGGCAAGCGTGTAGACCGAGATCAGCACCTTCTTGGTCTGGATGCCCGACAGCTTCGCTGCCTCCGGATCGTCGCCGACAGCGTAGACATGACGGCCCCATGCCGTGTGATTGAGCACGTACCACAAGAACAGCACCAGCACGACCATGGCAATGACGCCGAACGTCAGCACCGCCGTGCCGACCTTGAAGTTCAGGCCAAACAGATGCAGCAGCGGGGCCTGGGCGTCGACGTCGGCGTCACGGATCGTCTCATTGGCCGAATAGATGAAGTTCGTGGCCATGACGATGTTCCAGGTGCCGAGCGTGACGATGAAGGGCGGCAGCTTCATGTAGGCGACCAGCAGCCCGTTGAGCAGCCCGCAGGCCGCGCCGGCGGCAAGCCCGATCACCACGGCAAGCAAGGTCGGCAGGCCATAGGTGACCGCGCAATTGCCCATGATCACGGCCGAAATCACCATGATCACGCCGATTGAAAGGTCGATGCCGGCTGTCAGGATGACCAGCGTCTGCGCGGCGCCGAGAATACCGACGATGGCGATCTGCTGCAGGATCAGCGTCAGCGTGTAGGACGAAAAGAACCGTCCTCCGATCGTGACGCCAAAGACAGCGATCGACAGGACCAGCACGATCAGCGGCACCGCAGCCGGAGTGGAATGCAGGAAATGCTGGATGCGCTTGACGAGCGACGTGCCATGCTCGTCAAAAGCAGCAACGCTTGTCTCGCTGTTCGCGAGAGCCTTTTCGAATTCCTGAACCTGAGACATGTTTCCTCCCATGAGGCTTCAGCTACGCGCCGACGCCCGTCAACCGTTCCCGATCTGCCGCCGGAATTGTTCGCGCTTGCGATTTCCGCATCGTCCACCCGAAGCGGCCGGGGATCAAGCCCCTGGCCGCTTCGGTCTGTTGCCTGTCAGACCGGCATCAGCCCCAGCACTTGGCGAGGCCTTCCTTGGTGTCGATGGACTTCACGCCCTCCGCGGGCTTGTCGGTCACGAGGTTGACGCCGGTGTCGAAGAAATCCTTGCCTTCGGTCGGCTTGGGCTTCGTCCCGTCCTTGGCGTAAGCGGCGATCGCTTCGATGCCGAGTGCCGCCATCTGCAGCGGATATTGCTGTGACGTCGCACCGATCACGCCCTCGGCGACCGACTTCACGCCGGGGCAGCCGCCATCGACCGACACGATCAGCACATTGCCTTCGAGACCCACGGCCTTGAGCGCCTGGTAGGCGCCGACGGCTGCCGGCTCGTTGATGGTGTGGATGACGTTGATGCCAGGATCCTTCTGGAGGAGGTTCTCCATCGCCTTGCGGCCGCCTTCCTCGTTGCCGTTGGTGACGTCGTGGCCGACGATACGCGGATCATCCTCATCGCCGATCTTGTTGGGGTCCTTCACGTCGATACCGTAGCCCATCATGAAGCCCTGGTCGCGCAGGACGTCGACCGTCGGCTGCGAGGGCGTCAAGTCGAGGAAGCCGATCCTGGCATCCTTCGCCTTGTCGCCCAGCGTCGCTGCGGCCCAGGCACCAATCAGCTTGCCGGCCTCCAGATTGTCGGTCGCAAAGGTCGCGTCGGCGGCGTCGAGCGGATCAAGCGGCGTGTCCAGCGCGATCACCAGCAGACCGGCGTCACGTGCCTTCTTCACCGCCGGGACGATGCCCTTGGTATCCGACGCGGTGATCAGGATGCCCTTGGCGCCGTCGGCGATGCAGCTTTCGATCGCCGCCACCTGGCTCTCGCTGTCGCCATCGATCTTGCCGGCGTAGGCTTTGAGTTCGACGCCGAGTTCCTTGGCCTTGGCGCTCGCGCCTTCCTTCATCTTGACGAAGAACGGGTTGGTGTCGGTCTTGGTGATCAGGCAGGCGCCGACATCGGCGGCGGACGCAGCCGAGGTGAATGCCATCAGACCCAGTCCGGCCGCGGCAAAAACGGTGGATCTTAGCAGTGCTGTCTTGGTCACGATTTTCCTCCCAGTGGGACCAGTTCGGATGCCGGCCAACCGGCATCGCATGAGCATCCAGCGACTTCTCCCAGCGTGGACGCTTGCCCAAGAGAATACCAGACTGAAGGTCCTGTCAATAATTAAATCACTCTTATTTATTATTGACAGCGTGGCGTCGGTCGCTCATTCTGGCCAAAAGCATTAAGGGAAACGACGGGAGGAGAAGGGGTGGAGACCGGCATACCAAGGCACGGTTCGCCCGAGGCAGCTAAAAGCCGCATTCACCGCGGCACCAACCAGAGCGGCATGCGGGACCACAATGAGCGGCTGGTGCTGTCGCTGGTGCGTCAGCACGGCAGCCTGGCGAAGTCCGACATTGCGCGCATGACCGGACTTTCGGCCCAGACCGTTTCGGTCATCATGCGCGAGCTCGAGGAGGACAACCTTCTTGTCCGCCAGGCGCCGCTGCGCGGCAAGATCGGCCAACCTTCCATTCCGATGGCGCTCAATCCCGATGGCGCCTATTTCATCGGCCTGAAGATCGGCCGTCGTAGCGCCGAACTCGTTCTGATCGATTTTCTCGGCAATGTGCGTTCGATGCTGCAGCATTCCTACCGCTATCCGGCACCGCGCGAGACGGTCGAGTTCGTCACCTCCGGCATGAAGACGATGCGCGGCGAACTCACCCCGGCGCAGGACAAGCGCATTGCCGGACTTGGCATTGCCATGCCGTTCGAATTGTGGAGCTGGGCCGATACGGCAGGTGCGCCGCGCGACGTCATGGACGAATGGCGCCACCGAGACATCCGCGCCGACATCCAGGCACAGTGCGAATTCCCCGTCTACCTGCAAAATGACGCCACCTCTGCCTGCGGCGCCGAACTGGTGTTCGGCAAAGCGGGCACGGCACGCGACTTCGTCTATTTCTATATCGGTGCCTTCGCCGGCGGCGGCATCGTGCTGAACGGTCACCTTTTCGGCGGACCAACCGGCAATGCCGGCGCGCTGGGTTCGATGCCGGTGCCTGGACCGGACGGCAAGCCGACCCAATTGATCGGCGTGGCGTCGATCGCCATGCTGGAAAAGGCACTCAACGCGCGCGGCGTCGAAGCCTCACATCTGTGGACGTCACCGGAGGATTGGGGCGAAATCGGCGTCGAGCTCGACGATTGGATCGCCTGCGCCTCGCAGGCGCTCGCCTATGCCATTGTGGCGGCGTCATCGGTTATCGATTTCGAGGCGGCGGTGATCGACGGATGGATGCCGAAGGCCGTGCGGCGCCGGCTCGTCGATGCCGTTATCGATGCTATCGGCAAGATCGACGGTGAAGGCCTGAAGCTTCCGGCCGTGCGCGAGGGGACTGTCGGCATTCATGCACGTGCCCTGGGCGGTGCCAGCCTGCCGCTTTCCGAGCGCTTCCTCATCGGCTCGACCACGATTTCCAGGAGTGCCTGAGCGATGCTGATCGGAATCCCGGTGCTGCTCGGTCCACAGCTGCTGGCGACGCTGCGTGCCATGGGTCATGGCGACGAGATCGCCCTTGTCGACGGAAACTACCCGGCGAAAGAGCAGGCACACCGGCTCATCCGCGCCGACGGTCATCATCTTGCTCCGATGCTCGACGCCATCCTCAGCGTATTGCCTGTCGATGACGCGGTGCCGGAGGCGCTGTTTCGCGCCTCGGTCAAAGGTGATCCCCTGCTTTCCGATCCCGTTCATCATGAGATGGAGGCGATCTGCGCCGAGCGTGCTCCGGGCCGCAAGGTGGTTGCGCTTGCCGGCGCCGACTTCTATCAACGGGTCAGGTCCGCACACGCGATCGTCGCGACAAGCGAGCCGCGGCTCTACGCCAACATCATCATCCGCAAGGGTGTGATCTATCCGCCGGAGACCAGGAAATCATGATCCTCTGTTGCGGCGAAGCCCTGATCGACATGCTGCCACGCACCACGACTGAGGGCGAGCCGGCCTTTGCCCCTTATGTCGGCGGCGCGGTGTTCAACACGGCAATAGCGCTCGGCCGGCTGGGAGCGCCCGCCGGTTTCTTTTCCGGCCTGTCGACGGATCTGTTCGGCAGCCAGTTCAAGGACGCGCTGAGGGCAAGCCAAGTCAGTTCCACCTATGCGCACACATCGCCCCGGCCGACCACGCTCGCCTTCGTGCGGCTCGACAACGGCCAGGCGACCTACACGTTCTACGATGAGAACACAGCCGGACGGATGCTGACCATCGACGATCTGCCGAAACTCGGCAGCGAGATCGAAGCCATGCTGTTCGGCGCCATCAGCCTGATCTCGGAGCCGGCCGGATCCGCCTACGAGGAATTCATGCGGCGCGAGCACAGCCGCCGCGTCATGATGCTCGACCCCAACATTCGGCCAAACTTCATCCCGGACAAGGCCAGGCATCTCAGGCGCATCCGCTCGATGATGGCCATGGCCGACATCGTAAAACTGTCGGACGAGGACCTCAACTGGTTCGGCGAAGCCGGCTCGCATGAGGACGTCGTCCGCAACTGGCTGGGTCGCGGTCCGACGCTGATCGTCGTCACCCATGGCAGCGAAGGCGCCGTCGGCTACACCAGCGATCACAAGGTAACGGCCGTGCCGGACAAGGTCGAGGTGGTCGATACGGTCGGGGCCGGCGACACGTTCAACGCCGGCATCCTGGCCTCGCTGCACGAGCAAGGCCTGCTGTCAAAGGAGGCGATCGCCAATCTGTCGGAAGACGCCATCCACCAGGCGCTGGCGCTTGGCGCCAAGGCTGCGGCGGTAACCGTGTCGCGCGCCGGCGCCAATCCGCCCTGGCGGCATGAAATCGCCTGATTGGACGGCGATGCGCTGAAGATGCGCTAAAACATCATCACTTTATGTTTCGCCCAGCCGAGCGCATGCGACACCAAGGCCGTGTCGTGCGCAACAAAGCCCCGGATTTCCGGCGTCTGATGGGAACCTGTCGGACTGAGAGGTAACAGGCTGCGACATTTCAGCAATTCGTCGATTGGTCCGTGCAGCTTTCTCGGCCGCGCCAACTCTGATACCAGCGGCCGGTTACCTGGCTAGTCCCGTTTTGAGGCCGACATGCAGTTCATCGATCTTGGCGCGCAGCGCGAACGAATCCGCGACAGGCTGAAAGCCGCCATCGACCGCGTCGTCGACGAGGGGCGCTATATTCTCGGACCTGAGGTAACCGAATTCGAAAATAAGCTCGCCGCCTATGTCGGCACCAAGCATGTCGTCGCCTGCGCCAACGGCACTGACGCACTGCTGCTGCCGCTGTTTGCGGCCGGCATCGGTCCAGGTGACGCGGTGTTCGTGCCGAGCTTCACCTTCGCCGCCACAGCGGAAGTGGTGGCGCTGGCCAAGGCCGAGCCGGTTTTTGTCGATGTCGATCCGCAGACCTACAATATCGACATCGCCAGTCTCGAGGCGGCCATTGTCATGATCAAGGCGGAAGGCCGGCTGAAGCCAAGGGCGATCATACCCGTCGACCTGTTCGGGCTCGCCGCCGATTACGAGGCGATCATGGCCATCGCCAACCGCGAAGGGCTGATGGTGATCGAAGATGCCGCCCAGGCGATCGGCGGCTCGAGCGACGGCAAGATGCTGGGTTCGTTCGGCGCGGTCGGCTCGACCAGCTTCTACCCGGCAAAACCGCTCGGCTGCTATGGCGACGGCGGCGCGATGTTCACCAATGAGGATGCGCTGGCCGAACAGCTCCGCTCGTTCGCCTTCCACGGCAAGGGCGAAACCCAATACGACAATGTCCGCGTCGGCATCAATTCGCGGCTCGACACTCTGCAGGCGGCGATCCTGATCGAGAAGCTGGCCATTCTCGAAGACGAGATGGTTGCCCGGCAAGCGGTCGCCAATCGGTATGCCGAAGGCCTCGGCGATATCGTCAAGGCGGCGCGCAATCTGGACGGCGGCCGTTCGGCCTGGGCGCAATATGCCATCGAGACGCCGAAGCGCGACGGGCTGAAGGCGCATCTCGGGGAAAAAGGCATCCCGTCGGTGATCTATTATGTGAAGCCGCTGCACAGCCAGGTCGCCTACCGCGACTATCCGCGCACGCCGACAGGTCTTGCCGTTTCTGAGGAGCTGCCGAAGCGTATCCTGTGCCTGCCCATGCATCCCTATCTGAGCGAGGCCGACCAGGACCGGATCATCGAGACCATTCGGAACTATATCGGCTCGAATTCGGCGCAAATCGCCGCCGCGTAGGCGCGCGATCTCCCCCCTAGAGGGGGAGATGTCGCCGAAGGCGACAGAGGGGGTAGCCTCAGCAGGTGCGACGCACATGGAAACGAAAGAGGGAAGTCGGCGCTTCACGCGTGGCGACCCCCTCTGGCCTGCCCTCTTTGCCAAAACTTGGCATCTCCCCCTCAACGGGGGAGATTACTGGCCCGCAGCCTTGCCGCTGGCGATGAAATGCGGATTGGCGAAGTCCACGTCATCGCTCTGGTTGCGCTTGCCGTAGGCCAGCGGCTGACCATCGAGCGAGCGCGTCATCCCGCCTGCGGCGCGCAGCACCGCGTCACCCGCCGCGGTGTCCCATTCCATGGTGCGGCCGAAGCGCGGATAGACGTCGGCCTCGGCGCTGGCGACAAGACAGAATTTCAGCGACGAGCCGACCGAGACGATCTCGGCAGCGCCCACCGTGCGGATATAGGCTTCGGTCTCCGGCGTATTGTGGGACCGGCTGGCGACGACGGTCAGTGGCGCCACGCCCGTTCTGGCCGAAATCGGCCGACGGCCGATGATCTGGTAATCGCCATTGACATCGATTGCTTCCGCCCTGCCCGGCCGGCCGGAAAAGAAGCGTCCGGTGCATGGCGCAAAGACCACACCGATCTCCGGCACGCCGTGGCGAACGAGCGCGATGTTGACGGTGAAGTCGGTCCTGCGGTGGACGAATTCCTTGGTGCCGTCCAGTGGGTCCACCAGGAAGAAGGCGTCGTCGAGGTCCGGCGGCACGATGCCGGCCGATGCCTCTTCCTCAGCCACGCAAGGGATGTCGGGTAAGGCGGCGCGCAGCCCGGCGAGAATGATCTTTTCGCTCTCGCGATCGGCTTCGGTCACCGGCGAGGCGTCTGATTTCTGGTCGACCGCGCAGCCGGCATCAAAAACACGCATCACCTCTCGCCCCGCCGCCAGGGCAAGGCGCTCGAACACCCCGAGCATCGATTCGTCGTCAGATGCCGCCGCCGCTATCGTATTGGTTTTCGGCAATGTCGCGCTCGTTCAGCCAGAGTTCCAGGGCCTCTACCATCTCCTCGGCCGACTTGCCGAGTGTCTTGAGATGGATTTCGGGATTTTCCGGGGCTTCATACGGTGAATCGACGCCGGTGAAATTCTTGATTTCGCCGTTCAACGCCCGCGCATAGAGGCCCTTCGGATCGCGTCTGGCGCATTCCTCAAAGGGTGTGTCGACAAACACCTCGACGAATTCACCGCTGGCCATCAATTCCCTGGCCATGCGCCTTTCGGCGCTGAATGGCGAAATGAAGGAAACAATGACGATCAGCCCGGCATCGGCCATCAGGCGCGCCACTTCGGCCACGCGGCGAATGTTTTCGACGCGGTCGGCGTCGGTGAAGCCAAGATCACGATTGAGCCCGTGGCGGACATTGTCGCCATCCAGGATGTAGGTGTGGCGGCCGGTGGCGAACAGCTTCTTCTCGAAAAGGTTGGCGATGGTCGACTTGCCCGACCCAGAGAGCCCGGTGAACCAGAACACGGCGGGCCGCTGGTTCTTCAGATCGGCGCGGCCGTGCTTGCCGACATCGAGCGATTGCCAGTGGATGTTCTCGGCGCGGCGCAGCGAATGCAGGATCATGCCGGCGCCGACCGTGGCGTTGGTGATGCGGTCGATCAGGATGAAGGCGCCGGTCGTGCGGTTCTCGGCGAACGTATCGAAGGCGATCGGCGCCCGCGTCGAGATGTTGCAAATGCCGACCTCGTTCATTTCGAGCGACTTGGCCGCCTCATGGGCAAAATCGTTGACGTTGACGCGGTATTTCAGGTCGGTGACGGTAGCGCTGGTCTGATCGGTCTCGGTCCGCAGGATATAGGAGCGGCCCGGCAGCAGCGCGTGCTCGTCGAACCAGACGATGTTGGCGGCGAACTGGTCGGCGACCTGCGGCCGCGCCGCCGGCGACACCAGCATGTTGCCGCGCGAGACCTCGACCTCGTCGTCGAGAACAAGGGTGATGGCCTGGCCGGCGACCGCCTGGCTCAGATCGCCGCCATGCGAGACGATGCGCCTGACATGAGCGGACTTGCCGGATTTGGCGACAACGACCTCGTCGCCTGGTGAGACGGAGCCGGACGCAATCGTGCCGGCAAAACCGCGAAAATCGAGATTGGGGCGGTTCACATACTGCACCGGAAAACGGAACGGCAGTTCGACAACGGCTTCATCGACTGACACGGCTTCCAGATGTTCGATCAGCGTCGGGCCGGAATACCACGTCGTCTTATCCGAGCGGCTGGTGACGTTGTCGCCGTAACGGGCAGACATCGGGATGGGCACGATCGTCTCGAAGCCAAGCTTGTGCGAAAATTGCCGATAGTCCTCGATGATTCGTTCGAACACCGTCTTGTCGAAGCCGACGAGGTCGATCTTGTTGACGGCGAGCACAATGTGCCGGATGCCGAGCAGCGAGGCGATGATCGAGTGGCGCCTTGTCTGGCGCAGCACGCCTTGCCGGGCGTCGATCAGAACGATGGCCAGATCGGCGGTCGACGCGCCCGTCGCCATGTTGCGCGTGTATTGTTCGTGGCCAGGCGTATCGGCAACGATGAATTTACGTTTTGGCGTGGCGAAAAAGCGATAGGCGACATCGATGGTGATGCCCTGCTCGCGCTCGGCCTCGAGGCCATCGACCAGCAGAGCGAAATCGACGTCGTCGCCCGTGGTCCCATGCTTGCGCGAATCACGCTCGAGCGCAGCAAGCTGGTCTTCGAAAATCTGCTTGGTGTCCGAAAGCAGGCGCCCGATCAGCGTCGACTTGCCGTCGTCCACCGAACCGCAGGTCAGGAAGCGCAGCAGCGATTTTTGTTCCTGCACCGCCAGATAATCGCGAATGCCGTCGGTGGGGGCGAGGCTCTCGGCCGTCATGTGGCGCATGCTCAGAAATACCCCTCGCGCTTCTTTTTTTCCATCGAGCCGGCTTCATCACGGTCGATCAGGCGGCCCTGCCGTTCGGAGGTGCGCGCCGTGAGCATTTCGCCGACAATGGCCTCCAGCGTGTCGGCGTCCGATTCGATCGCGCCGGTCAGCGGATAGCAGCCGAGCGTGCGGAACCGCACCAGCCGGTTCTCAACCGTCTCGCCGGGACGCAGTTCCATACGGTCGTCATCCTTCAGAATGAGCATGCCGTCGCGTTCGACGACCGGTCGCTCCTTGGCGAAGTAGAGCGGCACGATCGGGATGTCTTCCTGGAGAATATACTGCCAGATATCGAGTTCGGTCCAGTTCGACAACGGAAACACCCGGATCGATTCACCGGTCGCGATGCGGGTGTTGAATATCTTCCACATCTCCGGCCGCTGGTTCTTCGGATCCCAGACGTGTTGGGCATTGCGGAAAGAGAAGATCCGCTCCTTGGCGCGCGATTTCTCCTCGTCGCGCCGCGCCCCACCGAAGGCTGCATCGAAGCCGTATTTGTCGAGCGCCTGGCGCAGCGCCACGGTCTTCATCACATGCGTATGGGTGTTCGAGCCATGGTCGAAGGGATTGATATTGTCGCGCACACCATCGCCGTTGACATGGACCAGGAGATCGAAGCCGAGTTTTTGCGCCATCTGATCGCGAAAGGCGATCATCTCGCGGAATTTCCAGGTTGTGTCGATGTGGAGAAAGGGAAAGGGCGGCTTGGCCGGATAAAACGCCTTCATCGCAAGATGCATCAGCACGGAGGAATCCTTGCCGACCGAATAGAGCATGACCGGCTTGTCGAAGGTCGCCGCAACCTCGCGAAAGATATGGATGGATTCGGCTTCAAGCCGCTGCAGATGCGTAAGCGCGATGTTCATGGACTTTAAGCGTTCTCTCGTGCCGCCCGGATCTTGCATCGATGCATCGGGCGCAATTATTCAGCGGCCCGTCCAAGCTTCACCTCTGGACGATGTTCTTTTCGTGCAGGCGTTCTAGCAGATCGCCATTATCTATAACAATGCAAGACAGGCCTGCGCTGGAATGGTTCGAGAAAGAATTTTCCACGCAGGGACCAGAACCCGGAAATTCCTGCCCAGATCGCAGGGCCGTCGCCAGGAGGCGCTAGGACGGCGTTCCGATGGGAACAAGTAATTTTTCACCGTTGTGGTCGATCTCGATCAATTCACTCTTCTGGCGGGCTGCAAATCCTTTGTGGAAGATAATGGCGTTCATGAAGGCAAACGTCATTGCAAGCGCCTCGGTCCGCAACGGATAATCGACCAGTGAATGAATGAGAAGAAAAAACACGGAGAGAAACGCCGCCTTTTGAAGGGGATCGCGACGAACTCTAGCAAGCGCCATAAAAAGAATCACGAAATAAAGCGTCATCAATAGAACAGCAAGAACTCCGCCTTCGAAAGCGATTTCAAGATACTCGTTGTGAGCATGATTTACATATTGCCTGAAAATCATCCCTTCCTTTTCATATATCTGGTAGGCCTTTTGAAAATTTCCAAACCCGACGCCGGTTGCCCAATTCTCTTTGATCCCCTCAATGGTGGTGCGAGCAATCTCTCCTCGCCCGAAATCCGGGTCAATCGCGTCGGCCTCGATCTTCGTCCATGCGCCTATGGTAAACACTGAAAGTCCTATGAAAACTGCAAGGATGCCAATCCCACTCGCTCTGGAACGCGTTGAAAGAAAGACTATGGATAGCACGGTGATCGCTAATCCGATCAGAACACCGGCACGCGAACCGACGGCCAAAAGGAGCAGCAAAAGCGTGGCCAGCCCGAGCGATCCGGACACGAGATGCCCGCGGAACAGACCGTAATAAGCGACGAAGGGGATAGACACAAAAAGTAACGCCGCAAAATGATTCTCGTTGGCAAAAAGCCCGGCATTGATCGTGAAAGGCAACAATCCCTTTATGGCAATGTCGTCCGAGAGCGAATATTGAATCGCGCCTGCCAAGCCGTTACAGATAACACCCATAAAAAAGAACGGCAGAAGTGCAGGGACTTGCTCAGCACGCAAACGCAAAACGCTCAAAAAAAACGCCGCCAACGCCACCAGATACAACAGACATTCGATCGTCCGTCCAACGCCGACACTGACGAAACGAAATTGGGATTCCCCAACCAGCCCGGAATCTGCGAGCAGCAGTTCCGGTCGCAATCCACTGAACATCGCCGCAGGCAACGGAATGATCTGCACAACTGCCAGCGCCACAGCGAAGATAAGCAGCCACAGAACAGAATGGGGGAGTCTTTGGCCAGAGGCCTGTGAAAAGACCGCCGCCGCCGATAAAATTGCCGCGACCTCGATCAGCGTGTCCGTGTAAAGGCCGCTCGTAGTGCCACCACCGATCAGCAGCGCTATAAACAGAACCGATCCGAGGAGATACTTATCCCATTCCGATGGCCGGTCGCTCAAGATGAAAGTCTCTCGATGCTCAATTTGTGCATTACCAATGTGCCGACGTAGCGAAAGCGCCAGCTCTCGGCAATGGCGGCAGTTTCCAGCTTCAATAATTGCATGGGGCACCCAGTCGGTCCAACCGAAAACTCCTGACTGAGCGCCTGACGATTATATGTACCCTCCGGTATATTGAACCGCGCTATTTCGCCAGCAGGCCCCACGCACCTGATCGACCAGAACAACTCCTTTGGAAGCTTCAGGTTTCTTGCGGACGCAGCCATAGAAACCTTGTAGGAGCCCGGAGGCAGTTGGATATACTGCTGAAGGGCTGCGTTCTTGACCGGTGTATTCAGGAAGCGGACCGTCGCCCCCCCCTCACCTTCAACCGCATTTTCAGCCGTTGCAAGCGTAACTTCGAGACCCGACTGATCGCCGACCTGCCAATCGAAAGGCTTGCCGCCGGACACAGGCTCAAATGTGCTGTTGAAAATGTATCCGCCCAATTTCCGTTCTTGATCGGACAGACTGAAAAGAAACAACCGATACGCTTGTTCATATTTTTTCTGACCAAAATAGCTGTGGATCAGATAGGACACCTCGCTCGAGTTTGGTGGCGCACTTGACCCAGTCAAATCGAGCAGCAACCGATTTGCGAAATCGAGCCCGTCGGGGGTTTTCCCCAGCGTGACCAACAGATTGGACCTCCAGGGCGCCGCGGCCCTGAAGGCTGCCAGCACAGCCTGGTATCCATCGGGGTTCGAGAGGATTGTCGGCAGCCCCTCGGCGATATCAGGAAATTGATCTGGCCATCGCCGCAGCAAAATATCGATGTCGCGGACAGCCCCTGAAAGATCGCCCATTCCGATGGAGCGGCCTATCGACCTCTGGAGCGCGAGGATTTCGGTCTTGGATAATTTTCGGGCTTGGTCGAAAAACTCATAGGCCTGGTCTTCTTCACCCTTTCGGTACTTGATCTCGCCGATCAGGCTGTAGAGACGCGCGTCCGCAAGGTTAAAACGCAGCGCGCTTTCGGCCTTGGCAAGCAATGCGTCGAGATCGGGCGCATTGCTTGTATCGTTCAGGTCGTGGGTAATCTCACCTATCACGGCATTGACGTTCAACGGATCCAGCGCGAGGGAAACGGTTGGCGTTTCGGTTTCAAGAAACCGACTTAGCCCGATCGACGAAGCCGCCAACGCTAGAGCGAATGCGGCGAACCAAACGCCTGAACGCCGGAAATTTTGCATAAGCGGGCTGGTCTGCTCCGTCATCGACTTTGCCCTCAAGTTTCGGGGTGCCGTAGTCGTAATACTGGTAGTTCATGTATTTGTAGCCGTAGTTGTAATCGAACTTGTTCACTGCAAATTTCGACATCGCGGCTCCGACCACGTTCGCGCCGGCAGCTCGCAGGCGCTTCAATGCTGTCTTCGCCGACTTGCGCGTGACCTGATTGGTAGAAATGACCATCAATGTGCCCTCGGCAAGCCGGCTGAGGATGGGCGCATCTGAAAGGCCGACGACCGGCGGGGCATCGATTATGACAAGATCGAAGCGCTTGCCGAGATTGGTGATGATCAGCGCCATCTTTGGCGAAGAGAGCAGGTCCGCGGGGTTCGGCGGGATCGTTCCAGAAGTCAGGACGGTCACATTAGGATATTTCGTCGCCCTGAAAATGCTTGCCAGATCCTCCTTGCGGACGGTGTTCGTCAACAGATTGCTCAGGCCGATTGTGTTATCGAGTCCAAACAGCCGGTGAAGGTTGGGCTTTCGAAGATCGCCGTCGACAATGAGAACCCTGGCGCCGAGCGCGGCAAAATCCTGTCCGAGCTTGAACGAGGTGGTCGACTTGCCCTCGGAGGGTTCCGAACTCGTGACCAGCAGCGACCGCGGCGCGCCTTCGGCCCCGGAAAACTGAAGCGATGTTCGAAGCGAACGGTAGGCCTCGGACAGTCCTGATTTTGGATCGGCGATGCTGGCAATCAATTCCCGGTCATCAACATGCGGCAGGATGCCGAGCATCGCCAATCCCAGCTCCTTTTCGATCTGTTCAGGATTGGTGAACGTGTTGTTCAACAACTCAATGACATAGATAATTGACGCGCCCAGAGCCATGAAAAGAGCCAGCGCGATCACGAGATTGATGGCCAAGCGAGGAGAGTATGGGCGATCGGGCAGCGCCGCGAAATCAACAACTGCAGCGCTTTGTGTCTTGAGTTCCGAGCTCACGCCAACTTCATTCAGCTTGGCGATAAGATTTTCATACTGCGACCTATTCGAATCGACTTCTCGCTTTAGGATAGTGTATTTAATATTTTTATCATTGAAGACAACCTGTTGATTTTCCATTTCCGCTAGTTTTGACTTAAGGTCGGCCTCTTTGTTCTGGGCCTCCTGGTATTTCTGACGCAGTGAATCGGTTATCGTCAAAACTCCGCCATCATAAAGTCGTTGCAGTTCCTTGATCTGCGCCTGAAGCTGCTGCATCTCTGGAAAGCCAGGCTTCAATATGCCCAGCTTCTGCTGGTATTGACTAGTCAAATCTGCCAATTTCTCGCTGAGCCTCTGCAGACCTTCGCTCTCCAGGACTGGGCCGAGGCTTGCCCCGCGTCCCTTGTCTATCTGGTCTACCATCCGTCCAGCATCGAGACGTTCCTGGATTGCTGTCGCGAGCGCGGTGTTGAGAGCCTCGATGTTCAAGCCTATAAGCGACTTGTCGTCGCCGGTTATCGTGATGCCCGCATCCTTTGCATAGGCGACGAGTTCCTCTTCGGACTTCTGCAGCTTTTGCTTTACCTGCAAAACCTGTTCCTGGATGAATTGCCGTGCCAGGTCCGACGTCTCGCTGGTCTGATCGAGGCGCTGGTCGATAAAACTCTGCGCGACCTGATTGGCTATATCACTTGCGTATTTCGGATTCTGGTCGGCGAATGTAATCGACAGCAGGCTTGTATTGATAACCAGCGTGACCGTTAGATCATCCAGAATACGTTTGATCGCGATTTCCTCACGCTCCTCTGGGGTTTTCTCCTCTATGGAAGGCGATTTGGAAATTCCGAACGCACGATAGAGAATATTGCTAGGCGAGAAGTTCGGGGTCGGAAACAAGAAATCCGGCTTTTCGCTAAGCCCCAGTTGGAACACCACGCGCTGCGCCAAAGCCCGGCTTTTCAACTTTTCCCGAGCGGTTTGAAATGCCCGCAGGTCGCTGGTTTCAGAAACCACTTCAATGTCCTGGAAGACCTTGGCCGAAGGAACCAGCACTTCCAATTGCGTTGTCGCCTGATATTTTGGCGTCTGCATCATGGTAATGACGACACCGGCAACCAGTCCGGCTGCCGCCATCATGACGATCAGCCACCGATACTGGACGACGTAGAAAAACAGTTTGAGTGGATTGAAGCGCTCGTCCTGCTCAGAGTGATCCCGACCATAGGGGCTATAGTTTTGCGCACCGTCATAATACAGGTCGGCAGACAAGGCCTGGCCATGTCCGGGGCCAGCAATTTGATGCTGTCTATTGCGATCGAGCATGGTGCGAAGCAATCCTACGGTTGTCTGCGTCCTGAATTCTGACGGGCAATGACTATATACCCGGGATCACCGCAATTCGGGCTGCATTGGAGGCGACGCCGAGGGCGTCCTTGAGGTTGTTCATGGCAATTTTCGATTTCGAGGCGAAGACGACAATCTTGTCGCCACCATAGATGCGTGGGTTGCGGCTCTTGCCGGCGCGGATCTGCTCCACATTGTAATTTGCGACCAGAGTATTTTGTCCGATATTGCGATAGATAAAGACCTTTTTCGCATCGCCAACGGGGTTGAACCCTCCAGCAAGGGCGATCGCATCGATAAGAGAAGAATTGCTCGACACCGGAAAAATACCGGCCCTGGTGACTTCGCCGTCGACGGTAATGCGCTGTCCGATCGATTCCTTAATGTACACCGACACATCGGGCGACTGGAGATAGTTGGCGCCGTAGGCCGTTTCGATTTCCTGCTCCAGTTGACGGACGGTCTTCCCTGCCGCGGTGACGGTTCCGATAAGTGGAAGCGAAATTTGTCCGCCGGCGTCGACTTGAACGGTTCTGTTCAAATTGTCGACCTGGAACACATTCACCTCCAGCACATCATTGGGCGACAAGGGCTGCTCGTTGCCGTTCTGGCTGTTTTGCGGCGCAGGCAGTTCCTTTACGACCTGCAGGGCGCCGCCGCTGGAGAGCGGCGCCGACGATGACGTCAGTTGCAGCGCATCAACCGATGTCGGCGAAGACGACGATGTCGTTGACGAGGTGCTCGTGCAGGCAGACATCGAGAGCGAAGCGAGCAAGGCACATATCGCGCCCGTATAATTTTTTGCGAAATGAAACACACCCATTACGCTGCCCCACCCTTCAA
Organism: Mesorhizobium sp. WSM4806; assembly: GCF_055811635.1. Lineage (NCBI taxonomy): Bacteria > Pseudomonadati > Pseudomonadota > Alphaproteobacteria > Hyphomicrobiales > Phyllobacteriaceae > Mesorhizobium > Mesorhizobium sp. WSM4806. The sequence continues at coordinate 364,331 of NZ_JBVVQZ010000001.1, forward strand.
CAGGCGACCCAATCCTGCAAAGCGACCGACGTTGCCGGGGCTTGGCTTTTTCGAGCGTGCCTTTCCGACCGGCTCGAGGGGCTGGTTCGCCAATATTTCGCCTGGGCGTTTCAACACCATATTGCGGGCCTCTTCTTCCCCACATCGCTTCGCGGCAAAGGCAACCGCCTGCGAAAGCCCAGGGCGCCGGCGGGTGGCGCCATGGGCGTCCGAAGCGATAATATCTACCCTACCTTCGTCAATCAGCTTTTCCGAATAGTAAAGCGCCGTGCGTCCAAAAGCACCAACAATCGAGTCTGCGGTAAGTTGAATTAGGCAACCCACTGCATTCAATTTCTCAACAATGTCGTAATTTGTCTTGATCCATGTCAGCCGCTCAGGATGGGTAAGAATCGGAACGAACCCGGCGTTTATGAGGCGCAGAGCGAAATCTTCCAGCCTGGGCGGCAAGACGTGATGCGGTGGCTCAAATAGAAAATAGCGCGATCTGTTCAAGGTCGGCACGCTGCCCAGCGCCAATTGCTCCGGCAGATCCGGTGCTATATGCACGTCGGCGCCAACGTAAAGAGCAAGCGGTATTGCGGCACCGCGTAGCGCCTGTTCCAACTCTTGAACCGCGCGGCCAATATTTGCCGATCCGTTTTCGTACACGCCTGGCACGATATGCGGCGTGCACGCCATATGCGTCGTTCCGTCGGCCACCGCCAATCGCGCCATTTCCAGCGATTCAGCAAGACTGGGCGAGCCATCGTCAAGACCGGGCAAGATGTGGGAATGCAGATCGATCATAGGCGGCCGCGCTGAAGCAAACTGACGACTTCTCCCAAACAAAAGGCAAATGCGCCACCCGCACCAGAGCGAATGACGCATTTGTCAAAGTCGTGCAATACGGTAGGATTCAAGCTATTCGCTGACAGCGTGCAAGCCAATTACCAGCACTGCCGCACCACCCGTCACAGTGCCTCCCGGCGAGACGAATCCGCCCACGACGGAGCGCATTCAGGTTCGACTCAGGTGATAGAGCGGTATGGTTGACGAATTCCATCAATATTCCGACTCCAGCCGGCGCGCCAAGGCTACACAGAGGCACCGGGCATACAATATAGCAGAGCTAGTCACATGGCTCTGCTATATTGCCTACTGGGCGCCTTAAGGGCTGACGGCGCCGCCGCCGTCGCCGTCATCCTGCGTTGCAGCAAGGATACCAGCCGTGCCAGCCATGCCCAAAAATATACCGGCCGGGACCCAGGACTGGTTTCCGCCCGCACCAATCTGACCCGTATGCTCGGAACTAACGGCGGCAGCCGTCTGCTCGGAACCCACAACTTTCAGGCAGATATTGTTCTCGACACGAGAAATGTCGAGGCTTGAATTCGCAGGCACATCCAGGTTGCAGCCACCGACATTAACAGAGGCCGTCCCCTTGGCACCGACCACTATGCGGCTGCCGAAATCCAGCGCATTTCCCGCTTTTGCCGGGCCATAGCCGGCGGGTTGCGAAACCATTACGTCACCATTGGCGTGCCCGATGGAACCAATCGAGTTCGCCGCTCCCTGATAGGGTGTCGTACAGGTGCATGACGCATCCTGAGCGAAAGACGAAACCGGGCCGAAGCCGATCGAGGCGACAAATCCGGCCAACGCAATTTTTACAGTGAGGTTCATTCGTTTCGATCCTTTTTGTCCCGCCTCACCTCGGCCCCACCCGGGCACCAAGGTAATTAACAAGCGCGTAACAGCTTTTAACATTGATTCCAACCTGCTTCGCAAATGCGAGATGATTTTTGGTTTCTCATGTGTTTCATTGGACACACTCGCTTGCATCTACCATTTTCGTGCCGGCCCCTGTGGAAATTGTCGGAAAGGCAAGTTTATTTCGTGGCGTTTGAGGGCCATCGCGCCGATGCTTTGGTACAGGGGATTGTGGTCGACTCTGTTTAACGTGGGCGTGATCGCACATTCTATCTTTCGTTTTATGACAGGCAGTCGGCGTGAACTATGAGCCCTTATAGGCAAGATTTGTAGGTCGAACCTGCCTGAGCCGGCTGTCCGCACAAGATGCCATTCTCGGCAAGTTTGGCGGCCAAATCCGCGCCATCGGACGTGAGGCATTGCACAACGATGGCATCGGCAAACTTCGAGGCGACATTGCCGTCGCAAGGCGTCCCCATGCCGACCGGCTTGCAAGTCAGGGCGAGCCCCTGGTAGTCCCGGCGCCCGCGTCCGTTACGATGGCACGCAGGGATTGAGGCTTGGTAAACGCCACGCCGCGTAGCACAATTTTGCGGTTGCCGACGCGAAGATCATCGACTGCCTGGAATGAAAAAGCTTGCCATCAAACGCCCCAAGTGCCGCTTGCGGCTTTGGCGGACGAACAGGCGTTCTTTTTTTACGATAATGACAAAGAAGCCAACCGCAAACGCCAAGGCAAGGAGTGCCAGCAAGCTTAGTTTCTTGAACGACAAAAATCCTCACTCCCGCTGCGGCCAAGCGCGTGTCTCTATCACCTCTGGCGGCGACGCGCGGAAGACTCACCGTCGCCTGGCATCCATTTCAATCGAAGAAATTCCGTCAACTGCCCTATCGAGCTTCGCCGACTGTGCTGTCGAGATATTGGGTCAGCGCGCAAACCAGATGATAGAAAATGCTTGCCGGCACATCGGTCGCCAGCGAGCGGCCACGTTCATCGATCCGGTCTATCCACAGGCCGAGCGGTGCCGGATTGATGTTCCAACGGAACAGGCGGCCGACACGCGCTTCGATCTCGGGCTTGAGGTCAGGTCCTCCCGAACCGTCCAGTGCAATCGCCGCCTTGATCGCTTCGGCCTGCGGCCAACTTCGCGAGACAAGGTCGAGCGGCAGGCCTTGTCGCGAGACGGCACTATAAGCGAGGCCGGTGGCGCGATTGAGGCCGTTGGCAATGGCCGAGGCATAGAGCTTTCTGGCAAAGCCGGTCAGGTCACTCTGGCCGCTGCGCTCTGCGAAGTCGACCAGCAGCGAGGCCCATTCGAAATGGTGGCCGGGTTCGGTCCATGCGCCTTTCTCGCCCTCCGCCGGCCTCCACTCGGCATCGAAATATTCGCCCAGCGTCCAGCTTTCCGGATCGAAGAAATGGCTGCGAAAAAGATCGACGATGCGCGCGGCGCGGCGAAGATAGGCGAGCTCGCCGGTCGCCTGATGCCAGGCCAGGAAAGCCTCGAGCAGATGCATGTGCGGGTTGGAGCGCCGTTCGCCCTCGCCGCTCGACGTTTCGAGAAAGCCGGTCATGCGGTGATCCTCGAGATGTGCGTCGAGAAACGAAAACGTTTCTTCGGCAAGCCGCAATGCATCAGGATTGCCGACCATATGGGCATGCGCCAGCGCCAGCAGCACGCAGGAATGATCATAGGCATCCTCGGCCGCGTCGGCGACCGTGCCGTCGACATTGAGCGTGCGCACCCAGCCGCCATTGTCGGTGCGGCCGTTCCTGGCCATGAATTCGAGGCCGTGGCCGATCAACCGGTCGGCAGGCCCGTCCCAGCCGCGCGCCCTGGCGACGGCGAAGGCGTAGACTTGCCTGGCCATGGTGCGCATGCGCTTGGGCTTCTTCAGCGGTGTGGCGTCAAAGCCGAGCGCCTCATGAAAACCGCCATGGCGCTCGTCGACCCCGACCGTGGACCACAGCGGCACCGTCTCTTCAAACAGCCAGTGATGCACACGGCGCCGCCAGGCGCCGCTTTCGATCACGCGGTCGTCGGAGGGCGTGAACCTGGTTTCCAGCCGGCCGCTCTTTTCGAGCTGCTCGACGATCTTCTTGACGTTCTGGCTGCGGCTGACCGGGGCGACGAAGGTGGCATCGGCGGTCGAGACAATGGCAACGCCCTTCAAGCCGATGGCAGAGAGCAGGCGACTGTCGCTGCGGATGTAGGAGTTCTCGCAGTCGATGGCGACGACATCGCCGACGATGACATTGCCGTCATTGTCGGACGGACCGACATCGAGCAGCGATTGCCAAGAGCCGAGATCGTTCCAGCGGAAGCCGGCCGGCACCATGGCAATGTGGCTGGCGCGCTCCATGATGGCATAGTCGATCGACGTCGAGGGAATCGCGGCGTAGAGCTCCAGAGGCATATAGAGGCCGGAAAGATCCGATGTCGCCGCCTGGTAGGCAATCTCGGTGGCCTTCCAGATCTCAGGCTCGAAAGCCGTGAAGGCGTCGCGCATGGCGCTGGCGCGAAACAGGAAGATGCCGGTGTTCCAGTAGAAGTTGCCGGCCGCCAGGTAATTCCGCGCCGTCGCGAGGTCCGGTTTTTCGACGAAACGCGAGACATCGCAGATACCATCCTTCTCGCCGGCTATCTCGATATAGCCGTAGCCGGTCTCCGGCTGGCCAGGCTTGATGCCGAACACCACCAGCCGGCCGGCACGCGCCGCCGCGGTGCCGTTTTCCACGTTTTGCCAGAATTGCTGCGCGGTCGTGATTTCATGATCGGACGGCACCACCAGCACCAGGCTGTCGCCATATTCGGACAAGGTGCGCAGGGTCGCCAAGGCAACAGCGGCGGCGGTGTTGCGGCCGGTCGGCTCGAACAAGGGGCCGCCGCCGGAAAGATCGAGCCCGGCGAGATCGGCGTGGACGCGGTCGGCGTGCCGTTCCGAGGCAATCAGGAAGACCGGCGTTTCGCCATCCGGCCGCGCCGTCAGCCGCCGCAACGTCTTGACCAGCATCGAGCCATCGCCGGAAAAATCATGGAACTGCTTGGGATTGTCCTCGCGCGATAGCGGCCACAGCCGTGAGCCAACGCCGCCGCTCATGACAAAACTGACGATCCGCTCGGTCATGGGGTGACACCTCTGGCATTTTCAAACAAAGCAAGGAGCGCGGCCGCGTAGTCTCGGCGGCGCATTTGTTGCCGACTTTGCAGCACGGCGACACTGTCGCGGGCCAAGCGTGGACGCTGCCCGGCTTCGAGGAGTCGCTGCGCCAGCGCTTCTGCACTATCGGGTGCGAAGAAGAGCGATTCGGGCGCCTGCACCAGCGGACGGCGTCTTCCCAAGTCATAGCCGCTTCAGGCATCGAGACGAACCGTGTGCTGGATCAATCCCCGTGGATTTCCGGCAACAACTGCGTGAGGCGGCACATCCTTGGTCACAGATCTCGCTCTCCCGTCGATATCTCGGATACGCCACAACAGCCGCCATCAATGCTCAGCTTGACGAGCGCGACAACGCTTTTGCGTCACAGGCTTGCATGCTTCCCGTCCGTCATTCAAGGCAGGTTGTTCCGGTGCTCGTGAGACGTAATACGCTGCCTATCGCCTCAAAGCGGCACATCGTCGATCACACTTCGGCCAGGACGTTATTCCAGCGAACAGCTACGCTACCGTCTGTTGCCTCGTCAAGTTCAGATCACGAGAATTCGAACCGCGCGAATTTCGTCCGCGCAAAAAGCTCTTGCATCCCTTACCTGCATTGAGTTTCCGCCGAGCGCCTGCCGCGAGGATCCCTCTTGCCGGCGTATAAACCAGCCCCTTCGAACATCGGGACGGAACAACGCAGGAACGCTTTTTGATCCAGTCGGCGCCGGGTTCGATCGAGAGACGGCCGATGCCGCTGTGGACGGCGAGTGTTTGACGCTGGGTTGCTTTATCCGTGCTATCAAAACCGGTCGAGGCCCGGCCAGGTCGAAATTGACAGATCACCACTTGCAAATCGGTCGCGGCTGTCTTTTGCTCGCGCGACAGTTGTCCCGTTGAATGGTTGGCGAACGGATGAACAAAATCGATCGGCGACGGCCGGGGTCCGAAGCGGACGCCACCGTAAATGCCGCGCGGCTTGGAACGCGGTTGCGCCTCGCCCGCCAGACGCGGGCCATGACGCTGAAGACGCTGGCGACAGCTGCGCACTGCTCTGAAAGCCTTCTGTCCAAGATCGAGAACGGCAAGGCTTCGCCATCCCTGCCTATGCTTCACCGCCTGGTCGAAGTTCTGGAGACCAATATCGGCTGGATGTTCGAACAGGTCGACGACGACGAGGCGATCGTGTTCCGCGCAGGCGCGCGGCCACTGATCTCGCTCGACGCGCTGAGGCGCGGAGAGGGCATCTCGCTCGAACGCATCATTCCATATTCGCCCGGACACCTGTTGCAGTGCAACATCCATCATATCGAGGCAGAGGGTGAGAGCGAAGGTCCCATCCAGCATGTCGGCGAGGAAGTCGGCTACGTGCTTGCCGGCCGGATCAAGCTGATCGTCGATGGCAAGAGCCATGATCTCGCCACGGGCGATGCGTTCGTATTCAGGTCGGAGTTGCCGCACCATTACCGCAACATCGGCAAGGAGAGAGCCAGCATTTTTTGGGTCAACACACCAGCGACCTTCTGACGGCCGCTGTGAGATCAAATTCGTTGACAAATATTCAAGTCTCTTGAATGTTTGCCTCGTGCCTGTAGTACCAACGGCCAGCCTAACAGGTTTGGCCCGCAAGCAAGGGGAACCGTAAATGCGTCCGTTCAAATTTCTCTTCCGTTGCGCCGCCGTCTTGGCCATCTGCTCGACAGCGATGGGATCGGCGTTCGCCGATACGTTCGCTCTCGTCAACATCAACCAGCAGGCCCTGTTCTTCAACCAGATCAACGAGGGCGCGCAGAAGGCAGCCGACGCTGCCGGCGCCAAGCTGGTCATCTTCAATGCCAACAACGTGCCGAGCGCGCAAAATGACGCGATCGAGAATTACATCACACAGAAAGTCGACGGCATCATTCTGGTCGCCATCGACGTGAACGGCGTCAAGCCTGCAATCACCGCCGCGAAGGCGGCCGGCATCCCCGTGATCGCCATCGACGCGCAGATCCCCGACGGCGACAACATTGCGTTCATCGGCGTCGACAACGCCAAGGCCGGCGAGGATATCGGCAAATTCTACGCCGACTATGTGAAGTCGGAAATGGGCGGCAATGCCAAGATCGGCGTTGTCGGCGCGCTCAATTCGTTCATCCAGAACCAGCGGCTCGACGGCTTCAAGAAGGCGGTCACCGACAGCGGCCTGGCGATCACCTTCCTCGACACGGTCGACGGCCAGAATGTCCAGGAGACCGCAATGAGCGCTTCGGAGAATTTGATGACCGCCAATCCCGACATGACGACGCTGTATGCGACCGGCGAGCCGGCGTTGCTCGGCGCAGTTTCGGCCGTAACCAGCCAAGGCCGCACCGGCGACGTCAAGGTGTTCGGCTGGGACCTGACCAAGCAGGTCATTCAGGGCATCGACGATGGTTGGGTGGTGGCGGTCGTCCAGCAGGACCCGGCCGGCGAAGGCAAGGCCGCTGTCGAAGCATTGGTCAAGCTCAAGAAGGGCGAAACGGTCGAGCCGATCATCAATATTCCGGTGACGATCGTGACCAAGGACAACGTCGAACAATACCGCGCGATGTTTCAGTAGACTGCATCGATGACCCGTCCGCGGCGCCGCGAAGGGCTACGCCGCGGACGCTTGCAATCCCGTGGGATCCAAGATGAGCAGTGGCGAGACCTATCGGGTGCGGATGAGCGGCATCTCAAAGCGCTACAATGCCATTCAGACGCTCGATGACGTGTCGCTGGTGCTGAGGCCGGGCGAGGTCCTGGGGCTGGTTGGCGACAATGGCGCCGGGAAGTCGACGTTGAGCAAGGTGCTGTCGGGAGCGGTGGTTCCCGATGCCGGCACGATCGAGATCGATGGAACGCCGGTGACCTTCACTTCGCCGGCGGACGCGCGTGCGGCGCGCGTCGAGATGGTCTATCAGGATCTGTCGCTCTGCGACACGGTCGACGTCGCCGGCAATCTCTTTCTCGGCCGCGAGCCGCGCCGCCGCATCGCCGGCATTTCCTTTCTCGACAAGAAGCGCATGCATGAGCAAACGCGCCAGATGCTCGACCGTCTCGGCATCGTTATCGCCGACACGCGGCTCAAGGTCGAAAACCTGTCCGGCGGACAGCGACAGTCGATCGCGATCGGCCGCGCCGCCTCGTTCGAGCCGTCCGTGCTGATTATGGATGAGCCGACAGCGGCGCTCGCCGTCGCCGAGGTCGAGGCTGTGCTGGACCTGATCCGCACCGTCAGCGCCCGCGGCGTCAGTGTCATCCTGATCACCCACCGGCTTCAGGATCTGTTCCTCGTATGCGACCGCATTCAGGTCATGTACGAAGGACGCAACGTCGCCGAGCGACTGATCGGCGAAACCAATATCGAGGATGTCGTCAACCTGATCGTGGGCCGCAAGTTCAACGCTCGTTCGGCCACCAACGCCTATCGCGATGGAGCGCCAGCATGAGCGAAGCGACTTCGACTCGCTCCGCGCAGTCTCGAAGGGTCCGCGCAGGCACATGGCGAGATGCGGTGCTCGCCAACGGCAGCGTCGTGTCGATCGCGCTGTTCTTTCTTATCGTTAGCGTCATCTTTTCGGTGGCGACGGACGCCTTTCTGACGGCGCCCAATCTGCTGAACATCCTGCGGCAGTCGGCACCGCTGCTGATAGTCGCCGCAGCGATGACCTTCGTCATCACCACCGGCGGCATCGATCTTTCGGTCGGCTCCGTGCTGGCGCTGGTGGCAACGTTGTCGGCGACATTGCTGCAGTTGGGCCTGCCATGGCCGCTGGTCATCCTCGCCATGCTTGCGCTGGGAGCCTTGCTTGGCGCGGTGCAGGGCTATTTCGTCGCTTATGAGGGCATCCCGGCCTTCATCGTCACGCTTGCCGGTCTTTCGGTGATCCGCGGCGTGGCGCTGCTGATCACCGGCGGCTACTCGATCCCCATCGAGCCGGGCAGCCCTTTCACGGTGCTGGGCCGCGCCTGGTTGCTTGGCGTGCCGGCGCCGGCGTTGATCGCGCTGGCGATCCTGGCGATCGCCTATACCGCCTTCAACGAGACGCCGTTCGGCCGCTACGTGACCGGCATCGGCGCCAACGCCGAAGCGGTCAGGCGCGCCGGCGTGAACACGCGGCTGACGACGCTTTTCGTTTACGTGATTTCCGCCGCCGCGGCAGCTCTTGCGGGGATCATCATTGCTGCCCGGCTCGGATCCGGATCGTCGAATGCCGGACAAGGATTTGAACTCGAAGTGATCGCTGCCGTCGTGCTTGGCGGCACCAGCCTGTTCGGCGGCCGCGGAACGATCGTCGGCACCGTTCTCGGCGCGCTTACCGTGGCCGTCATCGGCAATGGCCTGATCCTGGCGCATCTGTCGCCTTTCCTGACGCCGATCGTCACCGGAACGATCATCCTGATCGCCATCTGGCTGAACTTCCGCCTGTTCCGCGGCGCCGTGCGGAGCCGTTGAGCCCATGAGTGATCTTTTCGATGACGCGGCTCCCAGGCAGAGGCTGGCGATCGGAGTCGAAACCGGTCATGTGATGACCGTGCTCGGCCCCGTTCCGGTCGAAGAAATGGGCGTCACGCTGATGCACGAGCACATCTTGCTCGACGGTGCGCGCAGCTGGAAATGTCCCTGTCACCCCGACGACATGGCGCTCGCCGAGCAGCCGGTGAACATTGAGATCATCGGCGAATTGCGCATGAACCCTTACGTCAATCGCGACAATGTTTCGCTCGATGACAGTGACTTGGCGCTGTCTGAGCTGCAACGCTATCGCGCGCTCGGCGGCCACACCGTCGTCGACGCGACCAATATCGGCATCGGCCGCGAGCCGGAAAAGCTCGCCCGTATCAGCCGCATGTCCGGCCTGAAGATCGTCATGGGCACCGGCTTCTATCTGGAGCACACCCATCCCGAATGGCTGAAGGCGATGGATGTCGACGCGGTGACCGAGTTCATCGTCAACGACGTCGGCGGTGGCGAGACGCAGCCGCCGATCCTGGCCGGCCTGATCGGCGAGATCGGCGTCAGCAAAGATTTTACATCGGAGGAACGAAAGTCGTTGCGAGCTTCGGCGCGGGCCTCGCGCATCACCGGCGTGCCGCTGTCGATCCACCTGCCCGGCTGGGAGCGGCTGGCGCACGATGTGCTCGATGTCGTGGAGGCGGAGGGCGCCGATCTTCGCCACACTGTGCTCTGCCACATGAACCCCAGCCACAATGATCTCGACTACCAGACAAGCCTTGCCCGGCGCGGCGCGTTCCTGGAATACGACATGATCGGTATGGACTATTATTATGCCGATCAGGACGCGCAATCGCCCTCCGACGAAGAGAACGCGCGGGCAATCGCCACGCTTGTCGAGGCCGGCTTCGGCGATCGCCTGCTCTTGTCGCAGGATGTGTTCCTCAAGATCATGCTGACCCGCTTCGGCGGTTTCGGCTACGGCTACATCCTCAAGCATTTCATACCGCGCCTGAAACGGCATGGCGTCGAGCAGCCAGCCATCGACCGCATGCTGATCGCCAATCCGAAAGCCGTGTTCTCGCGGCAGAATCAAGCCCAGACTTACGGCTGAGACTTACGACGGAGTTCAAATGTCCAAGAAAAAGATCCTGCTTGCCGGTGAATCCTGGGTGTCGACCGCCACCCATATCAAAGGCTTCGACCAGTTTCCGACGGTCACCTACCACACCGGGGCGGACGAATTGCTGACGGCCCTGAAGGCGACCGACTTCGACGTGACCTTCATGCCGGCGCATGAGGCACAGCGCAGCTTTCCGCAAACAATGGAGGCGCTTTCGGCCTATGACGCGGTGGTGCTCTCCGACATCGGCGCCAACACGCTGCTTCTGCATCCCGACACCTGGGTTCACTCCAAGCCCACGCCGAACCGCCTGCGGCTGCTGCGCGATTATGTGCGCGATGGCGGCGGGCTTTTGATGTTCGGCGGCTACTACAGTTTCCAGGGCATCAATGGCGGCGCGCGCTACCGCAAGACGCCTGTCGAGGAGGTGCTGCCGGTCAACTGCCTCGCCTTCGACGACCGCGTCGAGGTGCCGGAAGGGTTTTCGCCTGTCCTGAAAGGCTCCTCGGACCATCCGATCCTAAGGGGTCTCGGTTCGGATTGGCCAGTCCTGCTCGGCTTCAACGAGGTGACGCTGAAAGACTGGGCGGAAGTCCTGGCAACCGTGTCGTCGGATTATGGCTCGCTGCCGCTGCTCGTCACCGGCCACTATGGCAAGGGCCGCACTGTGGCCTGGACATCCGATGTCGGGCCGCATTGGCTGCCACCGGAGTTCATCGCCTGGAATGGCTACAAAACCCTGTTCGAGCAGATGCTGAGCTGGGCGACCGGTGAGAACTGAGCAATGCATATCCATGTCGTCGGCAATGCCTGCGTCGACACAATTTTTCGCGTCGGCCGCTTCCCCGCCGCCGGCGAGACTTTGAACGCCCGCAACTACGCCGACGGCCTCGGCGGCAAGGGAGCAAACCAGGCGGTTGCGGCCGCGCGCACGGGTGCTGCGGTAACGTTTTGGACGGCGCTCGGCAAGGACCGCGCAGGCGCATGGATCAGGAGCCGCCTCGACAGGGAGTTGTCTGACCTCGAGGCGATTGAATTCGACCTGCCAAGCGACCGCTCGACCATCGTCATTGGGGCCGGCGGCGAGAACTTCATCGTCAGCGGCGTCGCCTGCAGCGAGGCGTTCGATCCGATCGCACAAACCGCACTTGCGGGCCGAATCGCGTCTGGCGACATCGTTGTCTGCCAAGGAAACCTGCGAGGCGCCGCGATAGATGCCTGCCTGCGGGCAGCACAGGAAAATGGCGCGCGCACCGTCCTGAATGCCAGCCCTATCGATGCGGCGGCTCTGCCTGACTTCGGCCTGGCGCAGGTGTTGGTGGTGAATCAATCCGAGGCGAAAGCGCTGACCGGCCAGGATGACATGGCAGCCGCCGCCGACGCGCTGGCGGCCAAAGGCGCCGAGACAGTCGTGATCACGCTCGGTGCGGAAGGCTGTCTCGCCCTTGGCCCGGACCAGGGAGGATCGTTTCGTTTGCCGGCACCACGTGTCGAGGCGCTCGACACCAGCGGCGCCGGCGATGTCTTTTGCGGCTGTCTGGCCGGCGGGTTTGCCAAGGCAATGTCGGTTGCCCCGGCGCTGAAGTTCGCGCTCGCGGCTGCCGCAATTGCGGTGACTCGCCCGGGCACATTGATATCCTGTCCTTCCGCGTCTGAAATGGCGGCGCTCATCGATCAAACGGAGCTCTCATGACCCAACTCGGTCAATCAGGCGGCGACGCGCTCGTAGAACTTTTCGGCCGCACCAAGGTGGTGATCGGCGTCGTTCACCTGTCGCCGCTCCCCGGCGCGCCGCGCTATGACGGCGAGGCGGTCGAGGCGATCTATCAGCGCGGTCTTGACGATGCGAGATCTTATCTCGATGGCGGATGCGACGGCGTGATCGTCGAGAATCATGGCGACATCCCGTTTGCCAAACCTGACGATATCGGACCGGAGACAGCGGCCTATATGGCGGTTATTTCCGACCGTATCCGCCGCGAGTTCGGCAAGCCGATCGGCATCAATGTGCTCGCTAACGCCGCGATCCCTGCCCTTGCGATCGCCAGCGCCTCCGGCGCGGGCTTCATCCGCGTCAATCAATGGGCGAATGCCTATGTCGCCAATGAGGGCTTTGTCGAGGGCGAGTCGGGTCGCGCAGCACGCTACCGCGCCAAGCTGCGCGCCAACGGCATCCGCGTTTTCGCCGATGCGCATGTCAAGCACGGCGCGCACGCGATCGTTGCCGACCGCCCGGTGGAGGAACTGGTCAAGGATCTGGTCTTCTTCGACGCCGACGCCATCATTGCGACCGGTCAACGCACCGGGCACGCTGCGGATCTGAGCTATATCAGCATGATCAAAGAGGCCGCCGGCCTGCCGACGCTGGTCGGCAGCGGCGTGACGTCCGACAATGCCAACGATATCCTTGGCATCGTCGATGGGATCATCATCGCCAGTGCGCTGAAGCATGACGGCGTCTGGTGGAACCAGGTCGACCCTGCCCGAGTAAAGACCTTCATGGCCGGGCTGAGGCGATGACAAGCCATTGAGACACGCGTGAATCGAATCTATCGCTTCGCGCGCTTGGGCTTGGTTACGGAAGGGCTGACCTGCAGAGCCCATCCGGCTGCTCGAAGCTGCGGGGCTTCGAATGGAGGCGACGACCGGTTCGCCGCAAACGGCTGGAGGAATCAATCGAGAACCGTCGACGAAGACACGCGGACAACTCGCCCGGGCAAGCGGTTCGTCTGCGATGGCGCGACCGTCTGGCGCCGCTCGGCAACTTATGATTTCCAGGAGCCAGTCGCGCCCTGCCCGGCCGCCCACTTGGGACATTTCGGGTTCGCGGCTTGATCGCCGGCCTGAGATCGGCAACCGATATCGGCAATTGTGCTGACTTATGGCCTCAAATGCCTTACATTGCAGGTGATTGAGAGACGATTGAGATCGGCAAGAATGCTTGAAACACCTACCCGCATTGAGCCGCTGTTTTTTGACGACGCGGTACCGACCGTCCTGGCCGATCTCGCGATCGAGACGCAAAAGGCGGCCGATGAACTCGGACGAGCCCTGCATCCGGAATCGGCTGCCGAACTGGCCGATCTCGTGCGCGTCATGAATTCTTACTATTCGAATTTGATCGAAGGTCACAAAACCCGACCTCGGGACATCGAGAGTGCATTGGCCGGAGCCGAGATTGACCCTGAACGCCGATCTCTCGCCTTGGAGGCCAAGGCGCATGTCGAAGTTCAGAGGATGATTGACGGCCTCGGTTTGCGTGGGGAGTTGCCGAGCCCGACTTCGATCGATTTCATCCGGCGGGTTCATCGCGTCTTCTACGACGAGATGCCGGAGGAATTCCGGTTCGTCGACAAACCCGACGGCACCAGGGCCGAGATCGTGCCTGGCGAGTTCCGGTCGTCTCCAGAGCATGATGTTGTTGTTGGCCGCCATCAGCCGCCATCGTCTGACAGGGTGTTGGCCTTTATGGAGCACTTCGAGAAACGGTACGCGATGACCGAAAAGCAGGCCAGCCTGCGTATCATCGCGATTGCGTCAGCTCATCACCGCCTCAACTATATCCACCCTTTTCCAGACGGGAACGGCCGCGTCAGTCGCCTGATGTCTCACGCTATGGCGCTCAAGGCCGGAATCGGCGGCAATGGCCTATGGTCGATATCTCGTGGACTCGCTCGTGGGTTGAAAGATCGCGGCGAATACAAGCGCATGATGGATTACGCAGACAGTCCCAGACAGGGCGACCGCGACGGCCGAGGAAATCTTTCGGAATCAGCACTCAAGGATTTCGTCGAATGGTTCCTGACAGTCGCGCTCGACCAGGTGCGGTTCTCGATCACCATGTTCGACCTCAGAGGGCTTGAGGCCCGCTATCGCGCCTTGGTGAAGGATATCGTTGACGACAAACGGGCGCCTGATCTGGTGGCGGCGGTATTGCGGCACGGCAGGCTGCCGCGTGGCGAGGCCAATTTGGTGCTGAAGACATCCGAGCGCACGGCACGGAACACGTTGTCGGAACTCGTCCACCGCGGTTTCCTGAAATCTGATACTCCGAAGGCACCGGTCCGGATCGCTTTTCCTCTCGATTTCAGGGAACGGCTGTTTCCGAATCTCTTCACCGATGCCGAAGTCGATGTCCCAGAACCACCGTCACTGTCTTTCAGGTGAGTGGAATTTCAGGAACCATCCATTTCTATTTGAGGATGACAGTGACGGCCGTGACGATTCGAGGCCTTGGGGTCGTAGGAAGAAAGGCGCGCACCGCGACGACCCGCAGGCCGCAGTCACCTTGTCGTTGATCCAGCGCATTCCGACCGGTACCAGTCGACGAATTTTTTCAGCCCGTCTTCTGTCGAAACGCTCGGCTTGAAGCCGAAATCGCGCTCCAGCGCAGTCATGTCGGCATAGGTCCGCTCGACATCGCTGCTTTGCATCGGCTCGCTGTGGCGGATCGCTTTTACGCCGAGCAGTTTTTCCAGAGTGTCGACGAAATCGCCGAGCCGCACCGGCCGGTTGTTGCCGACATTGTAGAGCCTGCTCGGCGGAACTTCAGCCGATGGCGGCTTGTCGAGCACGGCAACGACAGCTCTCACCACATCCTCGACATAAGTGAAATCGCGCCACATCTCGCCATTGTTGAACACCCGGATCGGCTTGCCTTCGAGCATTGCCTTGGTGAATATCCAATAGGCCATGTCGGGCCGGCCCCAGGGACCGTAGACGGTGAAAAATCGCAAGCCGGTCTGCGGCACCCCGAAGAGATGGGCGTAGGTGTGGCTCATCAATTCATCGGACTTCTTGGTGGCGGCGTAGAGCGAGACGGGCTTGTCGACCTGATCGGTCTCGCTGAACGGCACCTTGCGGTTGCCGCCATAGACCGAGCTCGACGAGGCATAGACCAGATGCTCGAATGCGGGCTGCGCGCGACAGAATTCGAGCACTTCGAGATGGCCGACAACATTGGAACGGACATAGAGCCTCGGATTGTCGAGTGAATAGCGCACACCCGCCTGTGCGGCGAGATGGACGATCCTGACTATGCCTTGCCCGGCCAAAGCGTCGGCAAGAGCGTCCTGTTCGGCGATGTCGATCTGGTGAAATGAAAAATCCTTGTGAGGCTGCAAGCGGGCGAGGCGCCCCTTTTTGAGCGCCAGGTCGTAATAGTCGTTCATGTTGTCGACGCCGACGACCGCTTCCCCCCTGCTCAGGAGATGATGGCAAACATGGCTGCCGATGAATCCTGCGGCTCCGGTGACAAGTACAGGCAACAAGGTTCTCCACGCATATGCTGGCACATGATCGCGAAATCGAGATCGATTTCGGAGAGGATCATGGCAACATCAAAACGCTCATCAGAATGAACGGAACCGACCCAGTCCAATTCGTGTTTTAGCCGAAAGCCCCAACAGGCGCTACCGACAAGCTGTGCGGTCGACGCGTCAGCTCGCCTCGCGCAGGGCCTCGGCCGCCTGCAGGTCGACCGACACGAGCTGGCTGACGCCCTGCTCGGCCATGGTCACCCCGAACAGCCGGTTCATGCGGGCCATGGTGATCGGGTTGTGCGTGATGATGACGAAGCGCGTCTCGGTGGTGGCCGCCATTTCGTCCATCAGATTGCAGAAACGCTCGACATTGTGATCGTCGAGCGGTGCGTCGACTTCGTCGAGGACGCAGATCGGCGCGGGATTGGTCAGGAACACGGCAAAAATCAGCGACATCGCCGTCAACGCCTGCTCGCCGCCGGAAAGCAGCGTCATCGTCTGCGGCTTCTTGCCGGGTGGCCGCGCGAGGATTTCGAGACCGGCCTCGAGCGGATCGTCGGACTCGATCAGTTGCAGTTCCGCCGTGCCGCCGCCGAACAGATGCGAAAACAGCCGCTGGAAATGGCCATTGACCACGTCGAAGGCAGCCAGCAGCCGTTCGCGGCCTTCGCGGTTCAGGCTCTGGATCGCCTGCCGCAGCTTGCGGATGGCCTCGATGATGTCCTCGCGTTCTGAAACGATGGTCTCCAGCCGGTCCGACAGCTCCTTCTGCTCTTCCTCGGCGCGCAGATTGACGGCGCCGAGCCGCTCGCGCTCGATCTTCAGCCGGTCGAGCTGACGCTCGATCTCAGTCATCTCCGGCATCGGGCGGTCGGCCTCCAGGCCGGTGTGGCGGATGACCAGATGCGGCGGCGTGTTCAGCGTTTCCTGGATGCGCGCCTCGACCTCCAGCCGTCTTTCATCGGCAGCGGTCAGCCGCTCTTCGGCGCGGACTCGGGTTTCGCGCGCCTCGGCCAGCGACTGGATCGCTGATGTCGCGGCCTTGTCCAGTTCGGACTGCTTGTTTTCCGCTTCCTGCAACCGGTCGCCGGCGGCCTGGCGCAGGCTTTCGGCTTCGGCAAGCTGCGACAGCAAGGCGCGCCGTTTGGCGTCGATCTCGTCGGGTGCGTCGGCCAGCCTTTCGCGCTCGACCTCGGCCTCGGCCTTGCGTTCGCCGAGTGCGGCGATCTGCGTCGAGGCGTTTTCGGCGCGCTCCAGCCAGTTGCGGCGTTCCGCGCCGATGGCGTCGAGGCGGCGCGTGCGCGCTTCGGCTTCCCGCCTCAAGCCCTCGTGGACCGCGCGGGCATCGGCAAGGGTGGCGCGGTCGCGAGCGACGTTGGCGGCCGACTGATCGAGCTGCAACTGCAGATCACCGAGATCGGGAGCGCTTTGCAGCAGCATCTCGGCCTCGACGAAAGCCGCGGCCGTCTCTTCATGGCTGTCGACGACGCGCGCGCGCGCCTCGTCAAGTGCGGCGCGTCGGCTCGACAGCTCGCCGCCGGCCTTTTCGGCCTCGGCCAGCGCGTTGCGGGCGGCGTCCAGCCCATGCTGGGCATCACGCCCGGCCTGACGGGCATTGCGCTCGGCCTCGCTCGCTTGGGCAAGCGCCTGCTCGGCATGGGCAAGGGCCTGTTCGGCCTGGCGCAGGATGCGGTTCGCGTGGACCGCCTCGGCGTCGAGCTCGGACAGCCGGTTTTTCTGCGCCAGCCGCTGCGCGGCGGCGGTCGGCGCGTCGGCGCTGGCGGTGAAACCGTCCCAACGCCAGAGCGCCCCTTCGCGGCTGACCAGCCGCTGCCCGGGAGCAAGCTGCGCCTGCAACCGTCTTCCCTCAGCAGCGTCGACGATGCCGATCTGCGCCAATCGGCGGGCGAGTTGCGCCGGCGCGCGGACGACGCTGGCAAGGCTCTTGATGCCTTCGGGCAGAGCGGCGTCGCCGGGCTGGACCTCGCTTTGGCCCCAATGCACCGGCGCGCTGCGGTCGAGCGGCACGTCGAGATCTTCCCCAAGGGCCGCGCCCAGCGCCGTCTCGTAGCCGCGCTCGACGCTGATCTGCTCCAGCACGGACGGGAAGAGGTCGCCGCTCGCGGTATTCAGGATCTTGGCCAGCGTGCGGGCCTCGGTTTCGATTCGCGCCAGCTCGGCCTTTGCATCCTGAACCGGCGGGCGGGCGGCGCTCTCCGCCACGCGCGCCTCGGCGACAGCCTGTTCGGCGGCAATCGCCGCGGCTTCGGTTTCCTCCAGCAGCGCCAGCGCCTGTTCAACCAGAAGTTGCTTCTCGGCAGGATCGGCCAGGCCGGCGACCCTGGAGGCGATATCGGACAATTCCCGGTCGACATCGGCGAGTTGGCGGGCGAAACGGTCGCGGCGCTCCGCGGTGTCGCGCAGCGTTCGTTCGATCTGGTTGCGGGAAGCGGCGGCCTCCGCCCGTTCGGCGGTCAGCCCGGCGAGTTTGGCTTCACTGGCGGCAAGCGTCGACGCAGCCTGTTCGACCGCCGCGCGGGTGCTGGCCTCGCGGTCGGCGGCGCCGGCGTTCTCGGTGTTGAGCGCGGCTTCTTCGGCGGCGAGGCGATCAAGAATATCCGCATTGTCGCGGACCATCCGCTCCTCGCGGACGATGTCGCCGTCGAGCTGCTGGAGCCGGCGGTCGAGCTCCAGTTGGCGGGCACGGATACGGCCCGCTTCTTCCTCGATCTGCGTCTTGGCGATCGACAGGCGCTGGAAGGCGGCAGCGGCGGCGGCTTCCGCGTCGCGCAGGTCCGGCAACCGATGGGAGCCGATCCCTTGCTCCCTGGCGGCAGCCATCTGGGCGGCGGCGCGGTCGCCCACCAGTGCCGTGGCGATCGCCAGCGCCGAGCGCGCCTCGCCTTCCTGCGTCTTGGCCAGCGTCCAGCGCAGATGCAGCAGCGTCGCTTCAGCCTTGCGGATATCGGCCGACAGGTTCTTGAAGCGCGAGGCCTGGCGAGCCTGGCGCTTCAGGCTTTCGATCTGGCTTTCCAGCTCGCCGACGACGTCGTCCAGCCGTTCCAGATTCTGTTCGGCCGCTTTCAGACGCAGTTCGGCCTCGTGGCGACGTGTGTGCAGGCCCGAAATGCCGGCCGCCTCTTCCAGTAGCGCGCGACGCGCCTGCGGCTTGGCCTGGATCAGCTCGCCGATGCGGCCCTGCCCGACCATCGAGGGCGAACGGGCGCCGGTCGATTGGTCGGCGAAAAGCAGCTGCACGTCCTTGGCGCGGGCTTCCTTGCCGTTGATGCGGTAGAGCGAACCCGCCTCGCGCTCGATGCGACGCGAAACCTGCAACTCGTCCGCGTCGTTGAAGGCCGAGGGCGCGCTACGGTCGCTGTTGTCGAGGAAAAGCGTGACTTCGGCGGTGTTGCGGGCCGGACGCGTTCCGGAACCGGAAAAGATGACGTCGTCCATGCCGGACGCGCGCATGTTCTTGTACGAGCTTTCGCCCATCACCCAGCGCAGCGCCTCGACAAGGTTCGACTTGCCGCAGCCGTTGGGGCCGACGATGCCGGTCAGGCCGCGTTCGATGACGAACTCACCGGGTTCGACGAACGACTTGAAACCGAGCAGGCGAAGGCGCGAGAATTTCATTCGCGCCGCCCCAAAAGCGGGTTCTGCAAAAGTGTTCCGCGGTTTGGCGACAAGAACTCGCGGCGCAACAAAAAGTTGCGCACGCCGAAGCGCAGCCGCTTCGGCGCTGCCGAGACGTCAGAGCAGAGGGTCGATAATGGCCGAGATTTCCTCAATCGAAAGCGCCCCCTTGTAGGTCTTCCCGTTGATAAAGAAGGTCGGCGTCGAGTCGACCTTGAATTCATCGGCGCCGCGCTTCTGGACCGACCTCACATCGTCCAGAAGTTTCTGGTCCGTCAAGCAGGCCTCGAACGACTCCTGTGTAAAACCGGCCATCTTGGAGATTTGTAGCAGGGCGTCCTTGGTATTGGCGACACCTGCCCAGTTCGCCTGCTGCTTGAACAGAACGTCCACCATTGGGAAATAATTGTCCTTGGAGCAGCGCGCCAGCATGAAACCGGCCTCGGCGCTGGGATCGAAGGGGAACTCGCGCAGGATAAGGCGGGCCTTGCCGGTATCGATGTATTTCGTCTTCAGCGCCGGGAGGGTGGTTTCATGGAAATGCGCGCAGTGCGGGCAGGTCATCGAGGCATATTCGACGATGGCGACCTTCGCGTCGTCCTTGCCGAGCTGCATGTCGGGCAGTGCGCCGGGCTTCAGCAAGGCAGCCATGTCCACCGTGCCCTGGGCCTCAGGCGCCTTGGCCGCGGCCGGAGCGGCCGGCTTTGCCGGATCGGCCGGCGTCATCGCATCGGCGGGGGCCGCAGGCTTCACATCCTCCGCCACGGCTTTCTCGCCCGAGTCGCTGCAGGCGGCGAGCAGAGCCACCGCCGGAATGGCGGCCAGTGACGACAGGAGGTTTCTGCGGGACAAAAGACGGGGCATACGAATCACCTGACAATGGTTGGATTTTGCAATGCAAAGGCTAGAAAAGGCGAGAGTTGGCGCGAATTAAGGCATCGCCGTCCCCATTCCAATCGCCAAAACTTGGCTACGCGATCACGAAAGCGCGAGATTATGTTTTCTTTTGACCGAGAATGGTGGCGCCGAGCCGCTCCAGCGAGGCGCGCAGCCCATCATCCTCGATCATTCCGACAGTGCCTGACAGCTTCACCTTCTCGGCCGCGGTCAGCGGCCGGATGCTTGGTTTAAGCCGGCCTTTGTCAACCGTGACCGGCTTTTGCACGATTCTGATCCGACCGATAGCGTTGAAGCCGAGGAAGGCGTTGACCCGGTTGATGATCTCGCCGGTCTCGTGCTGCAGATGGAGCGCCGCCATGCCTTCGCAGGCGATGACCAGCACCGCCGGCTCGAACGGATCATCTTCATGCATGCGGCGCGGCCACTGGATCTTTTCGGGGCGCGAACGGCTGGCAAGCCGCGGCCCGGCAATCTCCTCCCACGACTGGACGAGCCCGATCGACATGCCGGCTCGCTTGCGCAGCACCGGATCGAGGATCTGGGTTGCGAGATCACTCACCGGAACGGGATTGCCGAAGGGCCTTTTCCCTGCCATGTGCGTTCTCCAGTCACGACCTTCACCATGCATCGGTTAGGCCAGTCCTCGATCAATGGCACTGCACGACCAGACCCGCAAGACCGCATCCGGAGACAGCGGCAAAGCCGCATCCGGAGAAAGTGGCGAGATCGCGTCCCGCCTGCTCGCCTGGTACGACGCGCATCATCGCGACTTGCCGTGGCGCATTGCGCCGCGCGAGTTGGCACGCGGCATGCGGCCCGATCCCTACCGGGTCTGGCTTTCCGAAGTCATGCTGCAGCAGACCACGGTCGAAGCGGTAAAATCCTATTTCCGGGCCTTTGTCGAGAAATGGCCCGATATCGAGGCGTTGGCCGCTTCAGCGACCGAAGATGTCATGAAGGCCTGGGCTGGACTCGGCTATTATTCCCGCGCGCGCAATCTCAAGGCCTGCGCCAATCTCGTCGCGCGGCAAGGCGGCAGGTTTCCGGATACGCAAGCTGGCTTGAGAGAGCTGCCCGGCATCGGCGCCTACACAGCGGCGGCGATCGCCGCGATCGCCTTCGACCAGCCCGCCGCGGTCGTCGACGGCAATGTCGAGCGGGTGGTTTCCCGGCTGTTTTCGATCGTCACGCCGCTGAGCGAGGCCAAGGGCGACATACGCACCTATGTGGAGCGCATGGTTCCAGCGACCAGGCCGGGCGATTTCGCCCAGGCGATGATGGATCTTGGCGCGACGATCTGCACGCCGCGCCGGCCGCGCTGCATGCTGTGCCCGCTGCGCGAGGATTGCAGCGCCATTATTTCCGGCGATGCCGAACGCTTCCCTGTCCGCCTGCCGAAGGGCGAGAAACCATTGCGGCGCGGGGCTGCTTTCGTTGCCGTACGCGGCGATGGCGCCGTCCTTTTGCGCAAACGTGGGGATAAGGGCCTGCTCGGCGGCATGACCGAAGTGCCGACGACCGGCTGGACCGCGCGGATCGACGGCGCCACCACGGACGCGGCGGCGCCATTCCCCGGCAACTGGAGGCCAGCCGGCCGGATTGGCCATGTCTTCACCCATTTCGCGCTCGAACTCGAAATCTTCAAAGCGATGGCCGATGTCGCCGCCCCAGCGGGTCATTTCTGGTCGCTGGCCGACGAAATTTCCGGCGAAGCACTGCCCACCGTCATGAAAAAGGTAATCGAAGCAGCGATACCGGGCGCGACGAAGAAGCAGCGCGCACATTGAATCGCCCACGTCGCCCCATTTGAACTGCGTTGAACGAGGACAAGAATGACCGAAATCCGCCACATCGTTTTCGACATCGGCAGAGTGCTGATCCACTACGATCCGAACCTGCCGTTCAGCCGTATCATTCCGAATGCCGAGGAGAGAAAGTGGTTTTTCGACAATGTCTGCACGCATGACTGGAACATCGAGCAGGACCGCGGCCGCACCTGGGAAGAGGCCGAGGCGTTGCTGATCGCCGAATACCCGGACCACGCCGAAAACATCCGCAACTTCCGCCGCCTCTGGCACGAGATGGTTCCGCACGCTTACGATGACAGCGTCCAACTCATGGACAAGCTGATCGAGAGCGGCCACGACGTCACCATGCTGACCAATTTTGCGTCCGACACGCTTGCCGAAGCCCGGCAGCGTTTCGACTTCCTCAACCGCCCGCGCGGTGTGACCATTTCGGGCGAGATCGGCATGATCAAGCCGGATCGCGGCATTTACGACCATCACGTCGCCGCGTTCGGCCTCGAGCCCGCGGCCACGCTGTTTATCGACGACAGCCAAAAGAATGTCGACGGCGCCAAGGCGGCCGGCTGGCAGTCGGTGCTGTTCACCGACGCAAAGACACTCGAGGC
Organism: Mesorhizobium sp. WSM4806; assembly: GCF_055811635.1. Classification (NCBI taxonomy): domain Bacteria; kingdom Pseudomonadati; phylum Pseudomonadota; class Alphaproteobacteria; order Hyphomicrobiales; family Phyllobacteriaceae; genus Mesorhizobium; species Mesorhizobium sp. WSM4806. Next base: position 386,961 of record NZ_JBVVQZ010000001.1, read on the forward strand.
GGACCTCGATCGCCTGGGGGTCAGAGTGTGATCACTGTGACGGGCCTGACCGCAGTCGCTGAGACGCGCGGTCCACGGCGCTGCCATTGGATCCGTCTCGGGCGCTACTTGACGTGAGAAGCGTAGATGCGATCGAACTCACCCGTCGCCTTGGCAAGATGCAACCATTGGTCGACATAGGCCTTGAAGACAACGGCACCCTCAGGAAGCATATAACCCATTTCGCCATATTGGAGCGGCTTCTCGGGGTTGATCGCGCAAAGGCCGGGGTGAAGTTTCTCCTGCAACTCGGTTTCGACCGATTCGGCGATCATGATATCGGCTTTGCCGTCAAGGATTTGGCGGAAGATCGTGACGTTGTCCGGGTAGATCTCAATTTTAGCGTCACTGAGTTTTTCACGCACGAATTTCTCATTGGTCCCGCCGGGATTAACAATCACAGTCACATCCGGCTTGTTGACGTCGGCAATCGATTGGAATTTCGCCTCGTCCTCGCAGCGCGCAATCGGTGCCTTGCCATTGACGAGATAGGGCTCGCTGAAGAACACCTGCTTCTGGCGTTCCAAGGTCACCGAAATACCGCCCATCGCGATGTCACACTTGCCGGTCGTAAAATCGGCAAGCAATTTTTTCCAGGTAGTCGCCACGAAGTCCGCCTCGACCCCTAGTGAGCTTGCCAGAGATTTTGCGAGATCGATATCGATGCCCTGGTAGTTGTTCGCGGGCTTGTCATGAAAGGTGAAGGGCTTGTAGTCGCCGGTCGTACAGACGCGCAGCTTGCCGTTCTTGATAACCGCATCAAGCTGGTTTTCTGCGCCGGTGTTCTGCGCAATCGCCGGAGAGGCCAACAAACCCATGACGAGGGCGACGACAAACGGCGAGGCAAGAGCTTTCATGGATCTGGTCTCCGATGGATAAGAGAATCGAGCATTCGAGAAACGGTGGGCAAAGGTCAATAACTCTTCCTGGGGAATCGTTCACCGTGATCCTCCGGCGGCGCCGAAAACCCGAACCGGCTACCCGCGCCAGTGGTACCCACCTGACATAAGAGTCCGGCTCGGGATTCCTCTTGGCTGCACGCGAAGGAGCGGCATTTAGTTTGGGCCAACTCAGTCAGTCACCGTCGTGAAAACTTCGAGTACCAATTCTATTCCCACGTTCTGCCTGCATCAGCGGAGAACGCACGGCTGTAAATTGGGGTTTTCGGGTTGCGCTTATCCCAGTGGAATTTCACGATAACGTCCTTGCCGGCCACAACCTCACGGCCGAAGAATTCGCCTTCGTCGCCATTGAACGAGCCCACCTTTCCGTCGTCGAGTTTGCCCGCGTTGCTGTCGGCGCAGTAGATCGTCCAGAGACGCGTCTTTGGATCGAACAATCGCACGGTGAGGCCCTCGAACGGCTTTCCTCCCAACTCCGTATGAAAAATGTCGAAGTTGCCCAAACCCACTAGGATTTGGCGGAACTCCTCGGTCGCGTCGAATTCCTCCCACTCGTCGCTGCCGGCCAGTGGTTCCTTCAACGTACGATTCCTGATGTTCCAGTTGCCCACCAAATAGTCGAAATCATTTTTGGACGACGTCTCGCTCGCCGTTATCGCAAGTTTCCCGTCCGATGAAAGAGAGAACGCACTCATCTACTTTCCTTTGGATCGACGTCGTGCCAGCACTCCCATCGCCGCGGACATGACGAATGTATGGGGGTTTTCTTTCTTCGATGACTGCCGCGCGCTTCGCATGTCCGATCGCGGCAACAATTGGATGGGAACCCAACAGCGCGTCGTGATGCACGCCTGCCGTCACCTCCACGTTGCAACGCGTAAGCCGAAGACCCGTTCCGGGCACGATTCGCTTCGGTTAGCTCCGCCACTCCGTAGCGAAGTCGCGTTGCTCCGCGGGGCATCACCATCCGCAGGACAGTCGATATGATTATCGGCACATTCTGCATCCTGGGCGGACATGCGCTGTTGCATGATGACCGAGACTTAGACCCGATGGTTCGTTACCTCAGCCTGCGCGCCGCATGAGAACGATGTGCAACGAGACCTCTGTAGCGGTTACCGTCAGGCCCCTGCCCGCTCCATGCCGAGGCGGGCGATGCGGCGAAGCTCGTCGATCGGGGTCAGGCCGCCGCTGCGCTCATAGTGCCAGAATGTCCAGCCGTTGCAGGCATCCAGCCCCTGCACTTCCGCGCCGATCTTGTGGATCGATCCGGCGCTGCCGCCGACCGCCACAGTGCCGTCGGCGCGCACGCTGGCCGCCCAGCGCTTCTTGGCGTCGTAGAGCGTGGCGCCCGGCAGCATCAGCCCGGTGTCGATGAGGCTGACGAAAGCGACGCGCGGCTCGGCGCGCTTGCCGGTAAGCACGGTAAGAGCAGCGCCGTCCAGCGGCCGGACTGCATCGATGCGCTCGTTGGCGGCGTCGATATAGGCCTGCTCGCGCTCGATGCCGACGAAATGGCGGCCGAGTCGCTTGGCCACCGCGCCGGTGGTGCCGGAGCCGAAGAAGGGATCGAGCACTATATCGCCGGGCTTCGTCGAGGCCATCATGATGCGGGCGAGCAGCGCTTCGGGCTTCTGTGTCGGATGCAGCTTGTCGCCATTTTCGTTCTTGAGGCGCTCAGCGCCGGTGCAGATCGGAAACAGCCAGTCGGACCGCATCTGGATGTCGTCGTTCGACGCCTTCAGCGCTTCGTAGTTGAAGGTGTAACCCTTCCCCTTCTGATCGCGCGAGGCCCAGATCATCGTCTCATGGGCGTTCTGGAAGCGGCGGCCGCGGAAATTCGGCATCGGATTGGTCTTGCGCCAGACGACATCGTTGAGGATCCAGTACCCCAGATCCTGCATCTTGGCGCCGACCCTGAAAATGTTGTGGTAGGAACCAATGACCCATATGGTGCCGTTGGGCTTCAGCACGCGGCGCGCCGCCAGCAGCCAGGCCCGGGTGAAGGCGTCGTAGACCTCAAAACTTGCGAACTGGTCCCAGTCGTCGTCGACGGCATCGACCTTGGACTGGTCGGGCCGGTGCAGATCGCCGTCGAGCTGCAGATTGTAGGGCGGATCGGCAAAGATCACGTCGATGGATTTTTCGGGCAGCCGGTCGAGCGCGGCGACGCAATCGCCCTTCAGGATCGTATCGAGCCATTCGGATTGCTGGGGAGCATGGGAAAGCTCGTCGAGAAGACGCACGGCAGACATTGTTACACCCAAAGCACGCGTTACTGTTTACTCCCTGTTATGGTTACCGATCAGCGTAAATATTCGGTGAAGGCCTGGGGCGCTGACCCCGGGTAATTTGCGAAGATTGGGCTGTTGGTGTATGCCGCGCCGCCTGAACCGTCCCAGCCTCCTCCCTCCCGCTTTCCGGATCGCTATGCCCACGCCAGACCTTGTCATCTTCGATTGCGACGGCGTGCTCGTCGATTCCGAGATCATCGCCGCGCGCATCGAAGCCGAGCTGTTGACGTCGGCCGGTTACGAGATATCGGCTGAGGAGATTTCCGAAACCTATGCCGGGCTGACCTTCAAGGACATCATGATGCGGGTCGAGGAAAAATCCCGCGTCCCGTTCCAGGCCTCGCTGATCGATCGCGCCGAAGACCTGGTCGACCGCCGCCTGCGCAGCGACGTGCGCGCCGTCGACGGGGTGCACGAGGCGGTCGCCGCGGTGACGGCGCCGCGCTGCATCTGCTCGAATTCGCGCACCGAGCGGATCGAATTCATGCTGGAGAAGGTGCATCTGCTGCCGTTTTTCAGCGGCCGGATTTTTTCCTCGCTGGAAACACCAAGCGGGAAGTCCAAGCCGGCGCCCGACGTGTTTCTCTTTGCCGCGGCAAAGCTCCAGGCCGATCCGGCGAACACCTTCGTCATCGAGGATTCCGTGCATGGCGTGACCGGCGCCAGGACAGCCGGCATGCGTGTGATCGGCTTCACCGGAGCGGCGCACAGCTATCCCGGGCATGCCGACGCGCTGACCGAGGCCGGCGCCGAAACGGTCATCCGCCGCTGGGCGGAACTGAAAAGCGTGATCTCCGCCCTGTCGGAGTGGTCGGCGGATGGGTGAAGCAGGCGTCCAAATGGACGCGCAGATCCAAAGCCGTGGCTATTCGGCCGCGGCAACCTTCTTGTCGGTCTTCTTCGGCGGGCCTTCGTCATAGCCGGCGAACACCTGATAGTCTCGCGCGGTGGGCTCGGGAACGACAACATTCGAATCGGTGAAGACGAACTGGGTGGCACTCGAGGGATTGGTAACCTGGACCTGATGTTGGTGAAGCTGCGAGTAAAGGACCTCCTTGCCATGCATCACAGCGATACGGATCGGCATGGTGATGGTGCCAGGGCTGAACATCGGTCCCGGGACGACCTTGCCGGCGACGGCGATCTTCATCGTCAGCGAGCCGTTGGCGCGGATGCAGTCGCGGGTCACATCGGTGATCGAGGCCTGATAGACGATCTTGGCGGAATCATCCTGCTGGCCGCTGCTCGCGTCAAGCGCGGCAGCTTCTGCATCCAGAGTGGCGGCTTTTTTCTTGGGCTTTTGACTGCCCTTGGCATAGGTGTTGAAGAAGGCGGTGCCGTCGCGCAGCGTCACTTTCGGACAATAGGCCAGCAATTGGCTGGCGAGAACCTTGGGGTCCGGCGGTGGTGGCGGTGTCGTGTCCTTCTTTCCGAAGCCCAGCATGCTGCTGCCGCCTGATTGGCAGCCGGCGGCGATAAGCACAAAGCCGGCGAGCGCCAGACCCGCGACAAAACGACCGTTAAATGTATGAAACGCCATGAACTGCACTTCCCTCTCGCAAAGCGGGTGACGTATATCAACCGCGCGGCAAAAATGCGACTGAGCAAGTACGGAAATTAACCACTTTGCCGCGGACAATACCGCCCGGCAGCAATGGAACATGACGATGCGCTATGTGAGTACCCGCGGGGAAGCGCCCGTGCTTGGATTTTCCGACGCTGTGCTGGCGGGCTTGGCGCGCGATGGCGGACTTTATGTCCCTGAAACCTGGCCGCAGTTTTCGGCAGCTGAGATCCGCGCGATGCGCGGCCTTGCCTATCCCGACCTCGCCATCCGCGTGCTGTCGCCGTTTCTCGGCGGCGAGATCGCGATGCCGGTGTTTGAACGCTTGGTGCGCGAAGCCTATGCGACGTTCCGTCACGAGGCGGTCTGCCCGCTGGTGCAGACCGGCTCGAACATGTTCGTTCTGGAACTCTTCCATGGCCCGACGCTTGCCTTCAAGGACGTCGCCATGCAGCTTCTCGCCCGGCTGATGGACCATGTGCTTGCCGAACGCGACCAGCGCGCCAGCATTGTCGGCGCCACCTCCGGCGATACCGGCGGGGCCGCCATCGATGCCTTCGCCGGGCGCAACCGCACCGACATCTTCGTTCTTTTCCCGCACGGCCGGGTCTCGCCGGTGCAGCAGCGGCAGATGACGACGTCCATCGCCGCAAATGTCCATGCACTGGCGGTTGACGGCAATTTCGACGATTGTCAGGGCCTGGTGAAGGACATGTTCAACGATCACGGTTTTCGCGACCGAGTATCGCTGTCCGGCGTCAATTCGATCAACTGGGCCCGCATCATGGCCCAGATCGTCTACTACTTCTCATCGGCGCTGTCGCTCGGCGCGCCCGACCGGCCGATTTCGTTCACGGTGCCGACCGGCAATTTCGGTGACATCTTCGCAGGCTACGCCGCCAAGAAGATGGGGCTGCCGATCGAGCGGCTGATCATTGCAACCAACGACAACGACATTCTGGCGCGCACGCTGTCGAGCGGCGAGTACCGCACGAAAGGCGTCTTTTCGACCACGTCGCCGTCGATGGACATCCAGGTCTCTTCGAATTTCGAACGCTTGCTGTTCGAGGCGGCCGGCCGCGACGCCTCGACCGTGCGGCGCTACATGAGCGGCCTCAAGCAGTCCGGCGCCTTCACCATCGAAGCGGGCGAGATCGCCAGAATCCGCTCCGAATTCGACGCCGGCCGCTCGACCATGGACGAAGTCGCCGCCACGATCCGCTCGACGCTCGCAGCCAGCAACTATCTGCTCGACCCGCACACGGCCGCGGCCATGCACGTTGCGGTTGCAAGAACCACCAATGCCGTGCCGATGGTGGTGCTGGGCACCGCCCATCCGGCAAAGTTCCCGGCCGCCGTCGAAGCGTCCAGCGGCGTGTCGCTTGCCCTGCCCGCATGGCTAGGCGGGTTGATGACTTCAGAGGAAAAATACACGGTACTTCCATCCGACCTGAAAATGGTGGAAGATTATGTTAGCCGCCACACGCGGGCGGCAAATTAGGGAGTATCAGCTATATGGGTGTTGAGGTAAGCCGTCTGTCGAACGGCCTGACAGTCGCCACCGAAACCCTTCCAAGCCTCGAATCCGTCGCTCTTGGCGCCTGGATCAAATCGGGCGCCCGCAATGAGCGTAGCGAAGAGCACGGAATGGCCCACCTGCTTGAACACATGGCGTTCAAGGGAACCAGAAGGCGCAGCGCCTTCGAGATCGCCTCCGAAATCGAGGATGTCGGCGGCGAGATCAATGCCGCCACCAGTGTCGAGACCACCTCCTATTATGCCAGGGTGCTGAGCGACGACGTCCCCCTGGCCGTCGATATCCTGTCCGACATCCTGCAGGAATCCGAGTTCGACCCGCAGGAGCTGGAGCGCGAGCAGCATGTGATCCTGCAGGAGATCGGCGCCGCACACGATACACCCGACGACGTCGTCTTCGACCACTTCACCGAGACGGCCTTCCGCCACCAGACGATCGGCCGCTCCATCCTCGGCACGCCGGAAACCGTCAAGTCCTTCACCTCGAAGCAATTGCACAAATTCATCGAACGGCAATATGGCGCCGAGCGCATGGTGGTCGTTGCCGCCGGCGACATCAAGCACGACAACTTCGTGCGCGAGGTCGAGAAGCATCTCGGCGGTTTCCGCAGCAAGTCCGACAACACCATGCCGCAATATGCGCAATATGTCGGCGGCGATTTCCGCGAGGACCGCGACCTGATGGACGCGCAGATCGTGCTGGGGTTCGAGGGCCGCGCCTATCACGTACGCGACTTCTACGCCTCGCAGGTCCTGTCGATGATCCTTGGCGGCGGCATGTCGTCGCGTCTTTTCCAGGAGGTCCGCGAAAAGCGCGGGCTGTGCTATTCGGTCTATGCCTTCCACTGGGGTTTTTCCGATACTGGCATATTCGGCGTCCATGCCGCGACCGGGCAGAGCGATATCGCCGAATTGGTGCCGGTGGTCATCGGCGAGTTGCAGAAGGTCGGCGAGACCATCCTGCAGGAGGAACTCGACCGGGCACGCGCCCAGTACCGTGCAGGCCTGATCATGTCTGCCGAAAGCCCAGCCAGCCGCGCCTCGCAGATCGCCCGGCAAATGCTTCTGTTCGGCCGGCCGATCGCCAAGGAAGAGCTGATGGAACGGCTGTCGGCGCTGACGGTCGAGCGGTTGACGGACCTTTCGTCACGGCTGTTTTCGACCAAGCCGACGCTGACTGCCGTCGGACCGGTGGGCACGCTCGCTCCCTATGAGGCGGTCCTCGAGTCGCTTTCGGGCACGCAGACCACGGCCCGAAAGCTCGCCGGCTAAGTCCATCAAAGCGTCATGTTCGCGCTCCCTTTCTTTCGCCGTGACCTGCCGGCACTGAAGGGTGACCGGGTCACGCTGCGCGTGCCGCTGACCAACGACTATCGGGAATGGTCGGTGCTGCGCGGGGAAAGCCGAGCCTTCCTGGAGCCGTGGGAGCCGCGCTGGAACCCCGACGAGCTCGACCGCACGGCCTGGCGGCATCGCCTCAGCCGCTATCGCGAAGACTATGCGCAGGGAACGGCCATAGCCTTCTTCATCTTCGACAAAAGCAACGGTAAGCTTGTCGGTGGAATCACCCTCGGCAATATCCGCCACGGCGTCGCGCAAAGCGGCCATATCGGCTACTGGATCGGCGAGCGCTACAGCGGCCGTGGCCTGATGACCGACGCGGTCAAGGTGGTGACGCGCTTCGCCTTCGATACGATAAGGTTGCACCGGATCGAAGCTGCCTGTATTCCCGACAACGCCCGGTCGATCCGCGTGCTTGAAAAAGCCGGATTCCGGCGCGAAGGACTTCTCCGATCCTATCTCAGGATCAACGGCATCTGGCAGGACCACTACCTCTACGCCCGGATCGAGGACGATCCGCCGGGCGCGGAAACGAAGGACTGATTTTGACGAATTTCCTGCGAATCGGGTCGTTGTTCGCCTTTGTGCTGACGGCAATCGTCGTGCTCTGCGCGGCGTCTTCGGCCTTCGCCGTCGAACCGATCAAGATTGCCCGCGACGATGTGGCGCTCGACCTTTCGGGCGCCGTCGAAGTCTACCGCAACCAGGGCGAGAATTTTCAGGTGTCGACTGCTCCGGGACCGGACGGCATCGTGCGGCGCATCGAGGTCGAGGCCAATGATACGCGCTCGACCGGCGACTGGGCGGTGTTCGCGCTTGCCAACACCACCGACCAGCAGCTCGACAGGCTGATCGTCGCACCGCATTTCCGGCTGGTGAATTCCGGTATCTTCTGGCCGGATCTCGGCTCGACCCGCATTGCCGCGATCACGCCCAGCGAGGGCTTCGCGCTCGACCGCCAGAGCAGCCCCGACGCTGATGTGTTCCGGGTGACGCTGAACCCCGGAACGGTGATCACCTTCATTGCCGAACTGGCGTCGCCCAAACTGCCGCAGGTCTATCTTTGGGAGCCGGAATCCTACAAGGATTCGGTCAATTCCTACACGCTGTTTCGCGGCATCGTCATCGGCATCGCCGGCCTCCTGGCGCTGTTCCTGACCATCCTTTTCGTCGTCAAGGGGACCTCGATGTTCCCGGCAACCGCAGCACTCGCCTGGGCGGTGCTCGCCTATATCTGCATCGATTTCGGCTTTCTCAACAAGGTCCTGGAAATATCGCCCGGCAACGAGCAGATGTGGCGGGCCGGAACGGAGGTGGCGCTTGCAGCGACGTTCGTGGTGTTCCTGTTCGCCTATCTCAACCTTAACCGATGGCACGGCCATTTCAGCTACGGCGCTCTGGTCTGGATTCTGGGGCTGCTGCTGATCGCTGGCGTTGCAATCGTCGACCCGGCGGTCGCCGCCGGCATCGCCAGGCTGTCCTTCGCCGCTACCGCGCTGACCGGCCTCGGCCTGATCATCTTCCTCGGCATACGCGGCTACGACCGTGCCATCATGCTGGTGCCCAGTTGGGTCATGGTCCTGTTGTGGCTATGCGGGTCGTGGATGGCGATCACCGGCATGCTCGACAATGACATCGCCCAGCCGGCACTGGGCGGCGGGCTGATCCTCATCATCCTGCTCATCGGCTTCACCGTCATGCAGCACGCCTTTGCCGGCGGTGCGCTGCATCAGGGCCTGTTCTCCGATCTCGAACGGCAGGCGCTGGCCGTGGCCGGATCGGGCGACACGGTGTGGGACTGGGACGTGATGCGCGACCGCGTCGTCACCAGGCCGGATGTCAGCATCCAGCTGGGCCTTGCGCCCGACAGCCTGGGCGGCGCTGCCCGCAACTGGCTGCCGGTACTCCATGCCGACGACCGCGACACCTTCCGTACGACGCTCGACGTGGTGCTTGAACACCGGCGCGGCCGGGTGTCGCAGAATTTCCGCCTGCGCGGCGCCGACGGGCACTATCACTGGTTTTCGCTGCGCGCCCGGCCGGTGATCGGATCGGACGGCGAGGTCATCCGCTGCGTCGGCACCATGGTCGACGTGACGGAGCAGAAGAAGTCCGAGGAGAGGCTGTTGCACGATGCCGTGCACGACAATCTGACCGGCCTGCCGAACCGGGAATTGCTTATGAACCGGCTGGAGGCGATCATCTCGATCGCGCGCACCGAAGAGAAGGTCCGTCCCACCGTCTTCGTCATCGACATCGACCGGTTCAAGCAGGTCAATGACGGGCTCGGCATCTCGGCCGGCGATACCATCCTGCTCACTGTTGCGCGCCGGCTGCACCGGCTGCTCAAGCCGAAGGATTCGCTGTCGCGCTTTGCCGGCGACCAGTTCGCGCTGATGCTGCTTTCCGAGCAGGACCCGGCCCGCATCGCAGCCGTTGCCGATGCCATCAAGCATGCGATCAACAATCCGATTACCTTTGCCAAACGCGAGATCGTGCTGACCGCCTCGATCGGTCTGGTCACCTGGACCTCGGCGCAGAGTTCGGCCGAGGACATGGTCAAGGACGCCGAGCTTGCCATGCACCAGGCCAAGCGTTTTGGCGGCGACAGGATCGAACCGTTCCGACCCGCCTTTCGGACCGTCGGCACCGACCGGCTGCAGTTCGAGTCCGACCTGCGCCGCGCCATCGAACGGCGCGAATTCACACTCGCCTACCAGCCGATCGTGCGGCTGGAAGACGGCAGTGTTGCCGGCTTCGAGGCGCTTTTGCGCTGGGATCATCCGCGTCGCGGCATGATCCCGCCAGGCGATTTCATCCCGGTCGCCGAGAGCTGCGGCCTGATCGTGCAGCTTGGCTTGTTCGCCATGCAACAGGCCGCCGAAGATCTGGCGGGATGGCAAAAGCAGATCGGCGACGCGCCGCTGTCGGTTTCGGTCAACCTGTCCAGCCGACAGCTCATCCGCCGCGATCTGGTCAGCGACGTCCGCTCGGTGATCGCGCGGGCCAATCTGAAGCCGCGCTGTTTCCGACTCGAGCTCACCGAATCGCTGGTGATGGACAATCCCGAGCAGACAGCCCATGTGCTGAACAAGCTGAAGAAGCTTGGCATCGGCCTGTCGCTGGACGATTTCGGCACCGGCTACTCATCGCTGGCCTATCTGACGCGCTTTCCCTTCGACACGATCAAGATCGACAAGAGCTTTGTCGACGACACGACACCGAAGCGCGCGGTGCTGCTCAAATCGATGGTCAACATGGCGCATGAACTTGGCCTTTCGGTCGTGGCCGAGGGCATTTCGGACGAAAGCGATGCGCTCGAACTGCGCCAGATGGGCTGCGAATATGTGCAGAGCTTCATGTTCGGCGCGCCGATGCCCGGTGATCAGGTGCTGAGGACGCTGAAGGAACAGTATCCGCTGACCCGGGCTTGATCTTGTTCATGTCGTTGTCCCAAAACCGCTGCCCTTTTTGGGCGGCATGAGCCTGGCGATTGGCACCCGCTGAAGCGCATCGGCAAGGTCTCGCTTCCCGCGGCTCGGCACTCCATCAATAGCACGACCAGAGGTCACGCGACTGTGAACTGGGAGTATTGGTTTGCGGCTCGCGCTGTGCATCATACCGACTTCGCGAAATCGGTGCGAAGAGCGGACCCGCTGATAATTCAGCCTGCTGCCCGGAATCACCGGGTCATGATGGAGGCCCAACTGATGAATTTCGACAAGATTTCTGCCTGGGCTCCGGTGTGGTTAAGCGTCGTGAGGATCATGTCGGCGCTGCTGTTTCTGGAGCACGGAACTCAAAAGCTCTTCAATTTTCCGCCCGCGCCCGAGCCGATGCAACTGTCGGGGCTTATTGTGATCCAGGCATTGATCGAGCTGATCGGAGGCGCCCTGCTTGCCCTCGGACTCTTCACCCGGCCCGTCGCGTTCATTCTGTCCGGCAACATGGCGGTCGCCTATTTCATGGCGCATGCGCCGCAAAACTTCTTTCCGGTTGTCAACGACGGCGACTCGTCGATCCTCTACTGCTTCATTTTCCTGTACTTCTTTTTCGCGGGAGGCGGCGCGTGGAGCGTCGATGCGGCCCGTCGCGGGACCGGCCTCGCGACGCCCTGAACAGGATCGCGAGGGAACTTGCTGGGCGGCTACCAGCGGAGCATGTCCGACAGCCTGCCAGGTCGAAATGATAGGAATTTCCGGCTCCGCTGATCGTCGCTTTCGGGCCCTTCGCTGGACATTCCCCAACACGAGATACGCACCCCTAGGGCGGCCATTGCCGCACTTTTAACCCGTCGCTTTCCCTTATGCGGGCATCAAATCCCGCATGATCGCGACCGTGCTGCTCGTGTCTAGGTGCCTTCTGTCGGCGATAGAGATAGTTCTCGGGAAGACCGAGGCGACGGCTCGACTGGACGGCCGGAGATGAAGGGAGCACGATGCTCTCGCAGATTGCAGCCGTCGTCTTCACAAAAGCACGCTCCCACGGCTTCAACGTCCAGTAGTCGCCGAGTGCCAACCGCTTGCGGACCCAGCGGGGCAGGATCTCGACAGCTGCCTTCAGAAATGGCCGCTGAAGCGGTTGAGCCACCCCCGGCAAGACGGGAACGTCTTCCATGATCTGCAGGAATTCCAGGACGATCGGCGATGCGACGAGTCTTTGCCTCATCACGTCGAACAGCGCGTAAAGCTCGGCCTGCGACGTGGGCGCGCCAACCGCACCATAGAGAAGCGCGACGGGGCGAGCCTCGGCAAACATCGCATCTCGTTCGAAAAAACGCAGTCGATGCACATAGATGTGATAGGCCTCCATGAAGCCAAACCCGGCCGTCGCTTGCACCCAGTCCAGCAACTCCGGGTCGGTGGCGTGGTATGGCTCACCTTCGCTGGTTCGGCCTGAAACGCGCCCATGCCTCCTGACGACACCTTCAATCATGGCCTTGGCCTTGGTCCGGGGACCGTAGACCGTGACCAAGGCGGCGAGGCCCGTGCGCCGTAATCGTCGGAGCGCGTCGGAGCGGAATGTGCTGTGCTGCCAAATGGCGTCGCGAACCCGCGGCTCTGCCAATTCGAGCAGCACCGCCGTAACCCCGCCGATGAAAAGCGCAACCGGGTTCTTGAAAATACGCCACGACACCGAGCTGGGCGGCAACAGCGCCGGCTCGCCCTGCGGGGTCGAGAAGTCCATCTGCGATCCGAGCCGCTGGCGCATGAACGACTGCGCAAGGGTGTCCACACGACGCTCAAGCAGGCGAGGCAGAGGAAGGGTGCCCGAATTGCCAAACATGCTCCGACTCTCCTGGCAACGCGTGTGGCTGGCGGATGCAGCACGAACGACTTGGCCCTTCCGTCGTTCCAAAGATTCAAACTGGCGCGCTGCATAACTCCGCAAGAACACCGCCCGGACAGTCATCACGAGCCCGGTCGCGCCGGCCCTATGGGGTAAGATCGAGCGCCGGCACGATTCTGTGATAGGGCAGCCCCGCCTCGTCGTTTAGACGCTTCACGTCGACATCGGAGGCAGCGTCAAACAGGCACATGCAGCGCCCGTCCTCCGGTGCGAAGGTCGAGCGCAGGTAGCTGATGTCGGTGCCGTGGGAGGCCATCTCGGCGGCTTTGCTGATCGCCGCCTTCTGCGCATCTCCCAGCGCTTCCATGCTGATGCCCTTGAGATCGCGTTCCACCATGTAGACAGTCATTTCCTTCTCCTCCTGTGAACAGTGACCCCAAGAGTTGAATGCAGCGGCGGGCGAAAGAGAACGACATTTTTTCTATCGATCGATAGCCGACAGTTATCGATGAAAGGATTACAATGTCGTTTCGTGGAACCGCCTCGGGAGGGCTCGCCATGGAGATGTTTCAGGTCCGCTACGTGCTTGCCGCCGCGAAGATGCTGAACTTCACCAAGGCCGCCACTGATTGCAACGTGTCTCAGCCGGCGCTCACCAAAGCGGTCAAGACGCTCGAGGATGAGCTTGGCGCGCCCTTGTTCCACCGCGAGGGAAGGCGCGTCCTCCTGAGTGAGTTCGGACGCTCCATTCTGCCGCATCTTCAGCAGATCATGCAGGAGGCCCACGCAACCAGAACGCTTGCCGACAATTTCAGGTTGCTCAACCAGGTGCCGATCCGCCTCGGCGTCATGTCGACCATCGGCCATGTGAAACTCGCCCGGTTCCTCGCAAAGTTCCAGCGCGACTATCATGGCGTCGAGCTTGAAGTTAGCGAGGCGAGCGTTCAGGAACTGAAAAACAGGCTTGAGCAAGGCGATCTCGATCTTGCCGTTCTCAATCCGCTGGAGGGATTGGGAGCGGCGTTCCGCGTCCATGATCTCTACAGTGAGCGTTACGTCGTCGTATTCGCGCCGGATCACCGGCTTGCGAGCCTGAATGCAATCAAGTTGGTCGACCTCTCTCAAGAACCCTATGTCGATCGTCTGTCCTGCGAAATGCGGGACCTGGTAATGGGTGCGTGCCGGGAAAGAAACGTCAGCCTTTATGCCCGCTTTCGTTCCGAGCGCGAGGATTGGATCCAATCAATGGTGCTGGCGCGGATCGGCTTCGCCTTCATGCCTGAATATTCGGTGACATCGCCTGAACTTTTGCAGCGTCCGCTGATCGAACCCGCGGTGGCACGCACGGTGTCCCTGGCTAGCATTCCCGGCCGGCCCTATAGCCCGGCGACGGCGGCAATGGTCCGAGCTGCCCAGACGTTCGATTGGCCGGGCTAGGCGTTTATGCTGAGGCGTGAGCTTTGCTGATTTGAGATGCGTCAGATTCAACTTCTCGGCCGCTCGGCCCACGTGGCACTCGTCGTGCACGATCTCAAACAGAACGAGGAGGTTGAGATCAATCCTGTTCAGCATGTCGATGAAATCATATCACTGGATTCAGCATCATCGAAGTGCGATCTCCTGAGCAAGCGGAGCAGCGCAAGGCGCGCTTCGCATCGGAAACAGATGCAGGAGCACCCGCATGCCAGTATCGCGACGTTCCCTTCTCGCCGCAGCAAGCGCTGGCGTGGCATTGTCAGAAACTGCAAGATTAACGAACGCCTCGGCACAGGCTCTTGCGGAGCCTGCCATGGACCAGACGGTTGCCGATCTCGTCGAGCGTTCTGCGGAAGCAAATTCGGCGCTGATGCGCGGGGAGATAACGAAGTACTACGAGGTGATCCCACGTACCGGGGACTTCCTGCTGATGTCTCCATTCGGCGGAAAGCCCACGCGGGCTTCTGAACTGACTGCGGAGCGGATCGAGGCGATGGGCCGCTTTTTCAAGAACGGGACCTTCGAGCACGAACTTCTGCAAGCCTATGGTTCCGCCGACATGGTGGTCCTCGCGATCATTGAACGCCCGCACGTCGAGGTCGGCGGTCTGCCAGCCCAGGATTGGCCGCTGCGGGTTACCTTGGTCTATCGCCGCGAAGAGGCGGAATGGCGCCTGGTGCATCGGCACGCTGATCCCCTGGTCAAGGGCGTGAGCCTGGAGCAGGCGGCGGCCCTTGCACGCGGCGAAGCCGCGTGATGCGAAGAGTGTTGCCATCCCGGCGGAGCGCTCTGGCAGTTGGTCCAAAGCCCGCTGAGGGTTTTCGCTTCTCGTCGATGCAAAACGTCATTTTATGGCGCCAAACGTGGCCCGATGCGCCTTGCGAGCACCTGCTGGTGCCGGTGGAGTAGATCTGCCATAGTCATGCGCCCTGCTCGCTACAGACGGTTGAAAACGGCTGAAAGCAACGCCTGAAGTCAGGGCCACGTTGCCGAGCCTGATCGCGCCTTGCGGATCCTCGAAACGCCAGGCGCGGACCCTCATTCTCCGGCCGCATCGCCTATGCGAGCCTGACTGCCCGAAAGCCGCATAGATTGTTCAGGTGCGATGGGTCCCGTTGGATCTAGCGCGGGTGAAGGGTCACAATGGTCGGATGGAAATTTGAGGGAGGACGATCATGACCTTGCCCAGCTACGCAATGAACCAGGTAAGTTTCCCGGAGATGTACGAGCGGTGGCTCGTCGGCCCTCTCTTCCGTCCATGGGCCGAGATGGCTCTTGACGAGTTGGAATTGTCTTCGGGCGATCGCGTACTCGATATCGCTTGTGGAACAGGAATAGTGGCGCGCGTTGCAAGAGAGCGGCTCGGTGGAGCCGGATTTATCGTCGGTGTCGACGTCAGCGCGGACATGCTTGCCGTGGCGCGGGCTGTAGAACCAGCCGTCGACTGGCGCCAGGGCAATGCCGGCGAGTTGCCTCTGCGTAGTGGTGAGACGTTCGACGTGGTCGTCTGCCAGCAAGGACTGCAGTTCTTCCCTGACAAACCCGCGGCGGCGGCGCAGATGCGTCGCGCGCTGACGAAGGGTGGTAGGCTGGCAATCGCCACGTGGCGCCCGGACGACGAAATCCCGTTCTTTCGCGACCTGCGCCGCGTCGCGGAGCGTCATCTGGGCGCCATCGCCGATCAGCGGTACAGCTTCGGGGAAGCGGCTCCGCTTGAGGCGCTGCTGCGAGACGCCGGCTTCCACGAGGTCCGATCGAGGATTGTTTCGCGCACCATCCATTTCGGGGAAGGCGTACCTTTCCTGCATTTGAATACGATGGCGCTGGTCGGGATGAGTTCGTCAGCCAAGGAATTGGGTGATCAGGAACGCAAGCGCGTCGTGGAGGCGATCGTGAGCGGGAGTGCGCCCGTGCTGCAGCCATACACCATCGGGTCGGGACTGGCCTTCGAGCTCAGCACCAATCTGGCGACAGCCAAAGGCTAAATGATCTCACCAACGGAGAACTCGTTCGATCGAGTATTGTGCCGAGAATGGCTGCTCATTCACAATCTGCCGTTCGAGAACCGAAAGGATTGCCCGGCTGCGGTCGAGGGCAGACCACCTCAGGGAAATTTCTGCTCGCCAATCGAGAGGCTTCACAAGCAACGCATCGGCTACGCAGCCCTCGATTAAAACCAGCTTGTTTTACATTTCGAATTATTTTGCCGCACTGTGGCCATTGTGCCGCCATTATCCATGACTAGTTGAATGAAGCACTGACCGTTCTTCTTGTCTTTTTCGACGTTGACGGCTCGACGTTGGAAATAGACCTGCCCCAAAATATCTGGGCGGCTAGGCAAGGAACGGAGGGGGACCTGGCGTTACTCCAAAGAACATTTGAATTCTTTGCTTGCGGAGCCTTCGTCCTTTCGGGCGGACGGCCTTTGTCGAAAAGGATGGCGGGGCTTGGCCTGGCGGCGACCGTGGCAGCCATGCCATGGCCGGTCTATTCGGGAGTCCTGGTCAACGGCGTGACCGAAGCCGCGGTTGCCACTGCTGTTCCGTTCTCGGCTCTGAGTTTCCCCTCGGCCGCGCCCGAGTTCGACATCATCGATCCAGACACCATATCGACCTCTGGACGCGAGGGGGAACGCACGCTGGCCGAGGCATTGAAGGGCACCGTCTCCATCCTTTCCGAAGGCGCGGAACAGATCGTCATCGGCATGTCGATGCACGAGTTCGGCGAGTACAAGGTGTCGCAGCACATCGCCAGCGAAATCCTTCGTGCAGCCAAGGACACCCAATTTCCTGCCGATACGCTTTTTGCGATCGCCGAAAAGGAATCCTCCTTCGACATCAACAATCGCCCGTCTAAAGGGTCGGCGCTTGGTCTTATGCAATTCCTCGACCAGACATGGCTCGAGGCGGTGAAGAAGCACGGTGCAGAATTCGGCCTGGGCGACGAAGCGGAACTGATACGGACCCGCCCCGAGGGCAAACGCGAATACCATTTCGTCGAGGACAAGGCCGAAGAACAGCGCATCCTTGAATTCAGGCGCGATCCCTATCTGTCGGCGGCACTTGCGGCAAAGAACCTTCTTGCGGCCAAGCAACGCATCGAAGCTCGTCTTGAGAAGGCCATGGATGAAAGGGATCTCTACCTCCCCCACTTCCTTGGCACCAACGGGGCAGCAGCGCTCCTGTCGAATGCCGATGAGAAGCCCAATGCCACGGCCAGCACAATCTTCCCCAAGGCGGCACGCTTCAATATTGCGATCTTCAAGGCCGAGGGAAAACAGCTCACCGTCGGCCAGTTTCGCCAGCGCCTGCGCTCCCTCCTGGAAGCCCGCATCGGCAAATACAGCGATGTCGAAACGCGCGTGAAACAGGCTGACCTGTCCTGGACGTCGGGTTTCGAGAATCTCGTCTACGATCTGGGCAAACGGCTGGCGATGGCAATGCGGCGGTAACCAGCCAGGTATCGGGTTTTCACTTCTAAAGCGCGTCGCGTTGATCGGCCTCACGCGACGCGCTTTTAGGTTGTCGTTTTATGCATGTCGCTATCGCAAAACCGCTACACACTTTTGCGCGACATGCATTAGGCGTGACCGGCGGCCAGGCTGAGATGCGCGAGGTCGATACCGATCGAAGCGAGTATCCGGTCGTATTTGCGTTCGATGTCGGTATCGAACAGAAGCTCCGCATTTGCCGGGCAGGTCAGCCAACCGTTCTCGGCGATTTCGCTTTCCAGCTGACCGGCGCCCCAGCCCGAATAGCCGAGCGCCATCAGCGCGTGCCGAGGCCCGCGGCCCGACGAAATGGCGCGCAATATGTCGACGGTCGCGGTCAGGCAAATGTCGTCGGAGACGGCCAGCGACGATTCCACCCGGTAGTCGCCCGAATGCAGGACGAAGCCGCGGCTGCGGTCCACCGGTCCGCCGTTGCGGACGACGAAGTCGCGGGCCTGCGCGGGCAAGCGGATCGCCTCCTGTTCGTTCATGATGCCGAGCTGCACGAGCAGATCCGGAAACAGCATCTGCTGCGTCTGGTTGATGACCAGGCCCATCGCGCCTTCGTCGCTGTGCGCGCAAATATAGATGACGGAGCGCGTGAAGCGGTCGTCCTTCATGCCGGGCATGGCAATCAGGAACTGGTCGTCGAGAAAGCCGCGTCCCGCAGCCATCTTCTTGTGGCGCAACAAGTCCATGAGGGGAGCGTAACGCGTTTCTGGAGCGCCGAAAAGATGCGCCGCGCGCGATTTGGTCGCAGATGTGCATCCAAGGCACGCAAAGCTGTGCCCGAGGTCACACAAAGCTGTGCCCGAGGTCACGCAAATATGATAGCAGCGACGCCATGAAGTCATTGCGCAGCCATGAACGGACGCTCAAATCACCGCCATGCAAAGCTTGAAGGTCCTGTTGCTCAGCGCCGCTGTCGGATGTGGAACCGGTCTTCCCGCCGCAGCCTCCTCGTCGATCTGGTACGAAAGCGAAGGCGGCAAAGTACGCCTTGTGACCAGCGGCAAGCCCGACACAGCCGGACGCATCCATGGCGTCCTCGATATTTCGCTCAAGCCTGGCTGGAAAACCTACTGGCGCGATCCGGGCGACGCGGGCGTGCCGCCGCAAATCGATATCTCGGCCAGCACCAACATTGCCAACGCGACGTTTTCGTTTCCACCACCCCAGCGCCACGACGACGGCTCCGGCAAATGGGCCGGCTACGACCATCCGGTTTCGCTGCCGGTAACGTTCACGCTGTCGGCGCCGAACGAGCCGGCCGTCATCGTTGCCGATATCTTTCTCGGAATTTGTGAGACGATCTGCATCCCGGTGCAAACAAAGCTGACCATCGATCCGGGCTCCGATCCGGACAATGTCGAAGACGCCGCTTTGGTGAAGGCGGCGCTTGCAACGCTGCCTGCTCCCGCAAGACCCGATTTCGGCGTCAATATCCTGCCGGGCGACCGCGCGACACTGATTGTCGAGGCGAGCTTTCCGGGCAATCCCAAAGCAGCGGATTTCTTCGTCGCCGGCGAGCGGGACTACATGTTCGGCGTGCCGGCCCGCAGCGAAAAAGACGGCAAGCTGGTGTTTACCGTGCCGATCCTCGACAGACCGACGACGACGCCGACGGATGGCGGACTTTACTACACGCTGACAACTGCGGCCGGCGCCGTCGAAGGCCTGCTGCCGTTCCCTTGATCCCCAGCAAAGGATGTTCAGATCGAACATCCCTTGCTCCGGCCACCCCGACAGTTGCGGGAAACGGCTGAATTCGCTATCGCAAGGACACTCCCTTCCATTTGTCAAAACGAGGACCACGATGATGATTGCCGTTGGCGACAAGCTGCCCCAAGCGACCTTCAAGACGATGACTGCCGACAGCGCAAAAGCGATCACGACGGCCGAGATTTTCTCGGGAAAGAAGGTGGTGCTGTTCGCTGTTCCCGGCGCTTTCACGCCGACCTGCTCCAACAACCATCTGCCCGGCTTTCTGGATAATTACGACGCCATCCTGGCGCGCGGCGTCGACACCATCGCCGTCGTCGCCGTCAACGATGTTCACGTGATGGGCGCCTGGGCCCGCTTCAGCGGCGGTGAAGGCAAGATCCTCTATCTTGCCGACGGCAATTGCGATTTCGTCAAGTCGATCGGTCTCGACGCCGACCTTTCCGGCGGTGGCATGGGGCTGCGCTCGAAGCGGTTTTCGATGATCGTCGACGACGGCAGGGTCGCCGCGCTCAATGTCGAGACAAAGCCTGGCGTTGATGAATCCGGTGCTGCTCACATTCTCGGACAGCTTTCCGTTTTGGCGACAGCATAGGCCGAGGTTGCCGCGGTCCTTTGGCCTGACGATCGCGCTCGTTTCGGCAGCCGCGCGTCCAATTGGGCGTGCAAAGAACGCTGTTCGGGAATTGCCTGCTTTTAGGGGACCTCAATGATGTTTGACCACTTCTGGCGCGCTGTGGCGATCGGCATCGGCGCCACGGCGCTCATGGACCTCTGGGCGATTTTCCTGAACACGGTGTTTGCTCAGCCACGGCCGAACTGGGGACTGGTTGGTCGCTGGGTCTGGCACCTGAGGGACGGCAAGGTCTTCCATGACGATATCGGCGAGGCAGCACCCTATGCGTATGAATCGGCGCTGGGCTGGGCCTTCCACTATTTTGTCGGCATCGTCTACGGCATCGTTCTGGCCGTTTTGGCGGGAGCGGCGTGGCTGGCCGCGCCGACCTTCCTGCCGGCCTTCATCCTCGGCATCGTCACCGTAGGCGCCGGCTGGTTTCTGCTGGCGCCCGGCATGGGCGCCGGCTGGGCCGCGTCAAAGCGCCCCAACCCGATGCAGATCCGCGCCCTCAACCTCGTATCGCATACTGTGTTCGCGCTCGGACTTTTCGGCACAGCGCTGCTGATCCGCTGAATATGGCGGACCAGACTGGTCAGTAGTCCAGACTGGTCAGTAGCCCAGACTGGTCAGTAGCTTTGGGTCGAGCGGCGCAATTTCCTGGCTGCCGGCTGTTTGGCTTGGGTGTTTTCCCCAGCCGAAACGGGCGCGGGCCTGGCCGTCTTGTTCTTGAACGGCGCCATGCCGAGCCGCGCCAATTCGTCGGCACGCTCGTTCTCCGGATGGCCGGCATGGCCCTTGACCCAATGCCAGATCACCTGATGACGGTTGCGCGCCTCGTCGAGCGCCTGCCACAGTTCGGCATTCTTCACCGGTTGCCTGGCAGCGGTCTTCCAGCCGTTGCGCTTCCAGCCGTCGATCCAGCTGAAAATGCCGTCCTTGACATAGTTGCTGTCGGTATAAAGATCGACCGCACAGGGTTCTTTCAGCGCATTGAGCGCCGAGATGGCGGCCAAAAGTTCCATGCGGTTGTTGGTGGTAGCAGCCTCGCCGCCCGACAGTTCCTTCGTGACGCCCTTGAAGCGAAGGACAGCCCCCCAGCCGCCAGGCCCCGGATTGCCCGAACAGGCACCATCAGTAAAGATTTCGACGCGCTTGGTCATGTCAGTCCGTATTCGGAAGGAGATTTGATCGCCCGGTGGAAACGCATACGCCTGATATATTCGGTCGGATCGCGTTTCACGACCAGCCCGCCGTTGGCAATGATCAGCCAGTCGTAAAGCCGGGTCAGCATGAAGCGCAGTGCCGAGCCGCGCGCCAGCATCGGCAGCGCAGCTTTCTCTTCGCCGCTCAAGGGCCGCACGCTTTGGTAGCCTGCAAGCAGCGCCGTGCCCTTGGTCAGGTTGAAGGAAAAATCCTTCTCGAAGCACCAGGCATTGAGGCAGGTAGCGACATCATAGGCGTAGAGATCGTTGCAGGCGAAATAGAAGTCGATCAGCCCCGACAGTTTCTCGCCGAGGAAGAAGACGTTGTCGGGGAAAAGATCGGCATGGATGATGCCTTCCGGCAGGCCGTTCGGCCAGTTCCTCTCGAAATCGGCGAAGTCGGCATCGACCTCGGCCGCCAGTCCCGGCTCGACCTCGTCGGCGCGAGGGCGAGAGGCGCTCCACAGCTTGCGCCAGCCATCGATGGCAAGGGCATTCGGACGGGTCATCGGAAAGTCGGCGCCGGCCAGATGCAGCGCCGCCAGCGCCTTGCCGACCTCGCTGCAATGCGCTGATGTCGGCCGCCGCAGCGAAACGCCTTCGAGGAAGGTGATGATGACCGCCGGCCGGCCGGCAAGCGTTCCGATGACGTCGCCATCATGCGCGGTCACCGGAAGCGGGCAGGAAATGCCCTTCCTGGCGAGATGGCTCATGAGGCCGAGGAAGAACGGCAGGTCGGCCTTGTCGACGCGCTTTTCGTAGAGCGTCAGGATGTAGGAGCCGCTGGTCGTGTGCAGCAGGAAATTCGAGTTCTCGGTGCCTTCGGCTATGCCCTTGTAGGACAGGAGATCGCCGACTGGATAGGCCTTCAGGAACGCGCCGAGCTCGCCTTCGTTGACGTCGGTGTAGACCGCCATGAACCTTACGCGGCCCCGTTGACGAAAGCCATGTCGGCGGCCGTCAGCTCGACGTCGCGCAGCACCCGCATCACCGGAAAATCCTCGGTTTCCGTCGCCGTCACTGCCAGCTCGATGGTTACGTCGAAGCGCTGCCGGAACGCATTGATGATCTCGTCGACGATGATTTCCGGCGCCGATGCACCTGCCGACAGACCGAGCGTCGAGATGCCGGCAATCTCGGTCCATGGAATC
The DNA here is from genome assembly GCF_055811635.1 of Mesorhizobium sp. WSM4806. Classification (NCBI taxonomy): domain Bacteria; kingdom Pseudomonadati; phylum Pseudomonadota; class Alphaproteobacteria; order Hyphomicrobiales; family Phyllobacteriaceae; genus Mesorhizobium; species Mesorhizobium sp. WSM4806. Next base: position 409,586 of record NZ_JBVVQZ010000001.1, read on the forward strand.
TCGGAGGCGCGCTGCACCAGAAGCGACATCGAGGCGCCAGCGCGTTCGGCCACTTCGACGAGACGCCGCGAATTTGAGGAGTTGGGAGCACCGACGATCAGGAAGAGATCGGCACCCGCGGCGGTCTCCTTTACCGCTTCCTGGCGATTGGTGGTGGCATAGCAAATCGATTCCGCTGCCGCCGCATGCAAATCGGGAAAACGATCCTTAAGCACCCGAATGATGCCGGCGGTGTCCTCGACCGACAGCGTCGTCTGGGTGACGAACCCGAGCGCCTGCGGGTCGGCGGGCACCAAATTCGCGGCATCGGCTTCGGTCTCGATCAAGGTGACGGCGCCGTCCGGCAACTGCCCCATCGTGCCGATCACTTCCGGGTGGCCGGCATGGCCGATCAGAAGCACGTGACGGCCGAGCCGCTGATGGCGCATTGCCTGCTTGTGGACCTTCGACACCAGCGGGCAGGTGGCGTCGAGATAGAAGAGGTTGCGCGCCTGGGCGTCCGCCGGCACAGACTTCGGCACGCCATGCGCCGAAAAGACGACCGGGCTCTGGCGATGCTCAGCCGGTATCTCGGAGAGCTCCTCGATGAACACCGCACCGAGGCTTTGCAGCCCCTCGACGACGTAGCGATTATGCACGATCTCGTGGCGAACATAGACCGGCGCGCCGTATTTCTTCAGCGCCAGCACGACGATCTGGATGGCGCGGTCGACGCCGGCGCAGAAGCCGCGCGGCTGGCAGAGCCTTATCGTCAGCGGTGGCTTTGTCGTCGTGTGAAGCATGATTCCCGGCCGGTTGGTCGTAGCGTGAAACTCAAGGCGCGAAATGAGGTGCGCATCCCTGCCCTGTCAAGGGCGCCGGTTGCGATCATTCTTCTTTCGCCGGGCGGCGAAGCCTGAAAATGAGGACGCCGGCAAGGGCAGCGGCAAGGCCGTACCAGGTTACGGCGTATTGCAAATGGCTGTTCGGCAGCTCGATGATCGTAACGCCGCCGACCGGCAGCCCACCCGGGTTCGGCGTGGCGTTCGCGTCGATAAAGAATGGCACCAGCCCCGCGCCGGCCGGCAGACCGGCGCTGGCCGCCATGGCGTCGCGATCCTTCCAGTAGAAGATGTTTTTCTGCGGATCATTGTCGGGAAGCATCATCGAGGGCTTTGCCGGCAGCGGATTGCGGGCGAGCCCCGTCACCGTTACCTGGCCCGCATCCTGGCTTTGCGGGCGCTTGGCAGCGTCCTTGAGATCGTACGGCACGAAGCCGCGATTGATCAGAACGAAGCGCCCGTCCGCCAGATGCAAGGGCGTGAAGACATCGAAACCGGACTGGCCTTCCCAGGTCGCGAAGAAATGTCGCTCGGCTTGATGCAGGAAGGTGCCTGATGCCGTCACCGGCGTGTAATCGACATCGCCGCTGGCGGCAAACCGCTTTTCGACCTCGGCCAACGGCACGGGCGCTGAGTGCGTGCGCTGGTCGATGGTCTGGAGAAGACCCTCTTTCCAGTACAGGCGCTGGAGTTGCCAGGTGCCGAGCGCCAGCAGGATGAAGAACAGCACGAGGCCGAGGCCAAGCAGCAATGCCGTCTTCGGCCGCGAACGGCCCGCAATCGAAGCGGATGTCGTGCTCATTCGCCGAGGTCCAGCCTGCCCTCTGCCGCCTTGTTGCGGTATTGCAGCGTCAGGAGCACGCCCTTGATCAGCCTGAGCGCGCCCAGGCAAAGCACCAGCGTCAGCGGTATCCACAGCAGGAAATGCAGCCAGAGCGGCGGGCTGAGCGTCACCTCCATCCACAGCGCCAGCCCGACTACGATGAAGCCGATGATCAGGATGACGAACACCGCCGGACCGTCGCCGGCATCGGCGTAGGAATAGTCGAGGCCGCAATTGGCGCAGCGTTCGCCGACGGTGAGGAAGCCGGAAAACAGCCGGCCCTCGCCGCAGCGCGGGCAGCGGCCGTGCAGGCCAGCCGAAATCGGATCGATTGCTGGCCAGATCGCCTTGTCGTCGCTCATGCGATACTTTAGTGCCCTTCACCCCAAAAGGTAAGGCGGCCACGTCGCCGCAGCCGCCTCATCGATTTCCTCAGGAAGATTTCAGTGGCCTTCGATGACCGCGCCGCTCGAGGCCCAGACATAGATCGACGCGAACAGGAACAGCCAGACTACGTCGACGAAGTGCCAGTACCAGGCGGCGGCCTCGAAGCCGAAATGGTGCTTGGGCGTGAAGTCGCCCTTCATCGCGCGGACCAGGCAGACCAGCAGGAAGATGGTGCCGATGATGACGTGGAAGCCGTGGAAGCCGGTCGCCATGAAGAAAGTGGCGCCGTAGATCGAATCCCTGAAGCCGAACGGCGCGTGCATGTATTCGTAAGCCTGCACCATGGTGAACAGGATGCCGAGACCGACGGTCAGCACCAGGCCGTTGATCAGCCCCTTGCGGTCGCCATGAAGCAGCGCGTGGTGCGCCCAGGTCACCGTAGTGCCCGACAGAAGCAGGATGACGGTGTTGTAGAGCGGCAGGTGGAAGGGGTCGAGGACCTCAACGCCCTTCGGCGGCCAGACACCGCCGGTGAAGGTGGCGCGGGCATATTGCTGTGCCTCGCCGGGAAACAGGCTGGCGTCGAAGAAAGCCCAGAACCAGGCGACGAAGAACATCACCTCGGAAGCGATGAACATGATCATGCCGTAGCGCAGATGCAGCGACACAACACGCGTGTGGTGGCCTTCATGCGCTTCCCTGATGGTATCCGACCACCAGGCGTACATGGTGTAGATGACGATCAAGAGGCCGATGAAGAACAGCCACGGATTGGCGATGTTGAAGCCGAAGATCGGGAAATCGCCGCCCTTGAGATACTGCATGTAACAGACGCCGCCGATCGCGGTGACCAACGCGCCGACCGAGCCGAGGAATGGCCACGGGCTCGGGTCGACGAGGTGGTAGTCATGTTGTGGTTTTGCGTGCGCGTCTGCCATATCAACCCCCGAGGCTTCGTTCGGTATGTGAAACTTTGTTGCTTGTGCCTTCGGCCGGCACTGTCGACGCCACCGGCTTGGTCTTCTCGTTCTTCTCGACCGGGAACATCGTGTAGGACAGGGTAATCGTCTTCAGGTCCTTCAATTCCGGCGCATTGACGATGTCGGGATCTACATAGAACACGACCGGCATGTCCAGCGTCTCGCCAGGCTTCAGCGTCGTATCGGTAAAGCAGAAACACTCAACCTTGTTGAAGTAAGACCCCGCAAATTCCGGCTGCACATTAAAGGTCGCGCGGGCCGTCGTGGCGCGGACGAACTTGTTGGTCGCGCTATAATGCGCCTGCGCCGTCTCGCCTATCTTGATGGTGACGGAGCGGGCGACCGGCTCGAACTGCCAGGGCACGCCGGCCGTGTTGGCGTCGAAACGGATGGTGATATCGCGGTCGAGCACCCGGTCGGCATATTGCTGCGTTGCGCGTTTCACAGTGCCGCCGTAACCGGTCGCCTGGCAGAACATCGCGTAGAGCGGCACCGCGGCATAGGCCATCCCGATCATGCCGCCGAAAAAGGCGATGCAGACGCCGGCGACGACGCGGTTGGTGTTCTTCTTTTGAGGATTGGTCACTGTTTGGCGGTTCATCTTGAGCCTCACATCGTTCCGGTGAGGTTGTGACCGAATTTCACGACGGTCGCGATGTAGAAGATGACGACAAGCACCGCCAGCGCCAGGCCGATGGCTACCGAGCGGTTGCGCCGGGCCTTCTGTTGGCGCTCCGTCAGCGTGACGAGTTCAAGCTTCTTGTCGGCCATGGTCATGCTCCGCCCGTGGCCAGCGCGCGCCCGACAACGCAGTCGGCAAGGTAGATGGCGAAGATGGCGAAGAGGTAGAGCAGCGAGTAGCCGAACAATGCCTTGGCTGGCTTCATCACATGGTCGTCATCCGCCATCCGCAGCACCTGCCACGCATACCAGATGAAGCCGGCGCCAAGCAGCACCGCAAGGACGCCATAGACGGGTGTGGTGAAGCCGAGCGCCCATGGCAGCACGCCAACCGGCGCAAGGATCAGCGCATAGGCGAAGATCTGGCGTCGGGTCGAAGCCTGGCCGGCGACATTCGGCATCATCGGGATGCCGGCCCTGGCATAGTCCTCGGACTTGAAGAGGGCGAGCGCCCAGAAATGCGGCGGCGTCCACAGGAAGATGATCAGGAACAGGACGACGCTTTCCAGGCTGACGGTTCCGGTCACCGCGGCCCAGCCGATCACCGGCGGAATGGCGCCGGCAGCACCGCCGATGACGATGTTCTGCGGGGTCCAGCGCTTCAGCCACATCGTGTAGACGACGGCATAGAAGAAGATGGTGAAGGCCAGGAGCGTCGCCGACAACCAATTGACCAGCACGCCGAGCGTCATCACCGACAGCACCGACAGCACCAGGCCGAAACTCAGCGCCTCGCCTGGCCGGATGCGGCCGGCCGGCACCGGACGGCTGGCGGTCCTGGTCATCACCGCATCGATATCGGCGTCATACCACATGTTGAGCGCGCCGGACGCGCCAGCACCAATGGCAATAGCCAGGATCGCGATCACCGCCAGAAGCGGATTGATGGCCACAGGTGCCGCGACCAGGCCGACAAAGGCGGTGAACACCACCAGCGACATGACGCGCGGCTTCAACAGTGCGAAGAAATCGCCCGCCGTCGCTTCCGACATGCGAAAGCCCGGTTCGTCAGTCAAGGTGTCGTCGACAAGGGCCATGCGTACTTAAAGTCCATCATTCCGTTGGCCAAAACCGCCGGGCGAACCGGCGATTCAGTATTCGCCCAGGCAGAAGCCTATTTGATCTTCGGCAGCTGTTCCCACTGGTGGAAGGGCGGCGGCGAAGGCAGCTGCCATTCAAGCGTCGTCGCACCCTCGCCCCATGGATTGGCGCCGGCCACCCGCTTCTTCTGGAAGGCCTCGAACACGCCATAGAGGAAGATGACCACGCCGACGGCCGAAATATACGAGCCGTAGGACGACACCATGTTCCAGCCGGCAAACGCATCCGGATAGTCGATGTAGCGGCGCGGCATGCCTGAAAGTCCGAGGAAATGCTGCGGGAAGAAGACGAGGTTGACGCCGACGAAGGTAACCCAGAAGTGGGTATTGGCGATGACAGGCGAATACATGTAGCCGGTCATCTTCGGGAACCAGTAGTACCAGCCGGCGAAGATGGCAAAGACCGCGCCCAGCGACAGCACATAATGGAAATGCGCGACCACGTAATAGGTGTCGTGCAGCGGGCGGTCGAGACCGGCATTGGCAAGCTGGACGCCGGTAACGCCGCCGACGGTGAACAGGAAGATGAAGCCAATCGCCCACAGCATCGGGGTCTTGAGCGAAATCGACCCGCCCCACATGGTGGCGATCCACGAGAATATCTTCACGCCCGTCGGCACCGCGATAACCATCGTGGCGAAGACGAAATAGCGCTGCGTGTCGAGCGACAGGCCGGTCGTGTACATGTGGTGCGCCCAGACGATGAAGCCGACCGCCCCGATCGCGACCATGGCATAGGCCATGCCGAGATAGCCGAAGATAGGCTTCCTGGAGAAAGTCGAGACGATGTGGCTGACGATGCCGAAGCCCGGCAGGATCAGGATGTAGACTTCCGGGTGCCCGAAAAACCAGAACAGGTGCTGGAACAGGATCGGGTCGCCGCCGCCGTCGGGCGCGAAGAAGGTGGTGCCAAAATTGCGATCGGTCAAAAGCATGGTGATGCCGCCGGCCAGAACCGGAAGCGACAGCAGCAGCAGGAAAGCGGTGATCAGCACCGACCAGGCGAACAGCGGCATCTTGTGCAGCGTCATGCCAGGCGCGCGCATGTTGAAGATGGTGGTGATGAAATTGATGGCGCCGAGGATCGATGAGGCGCCGGCGATGTGCAGCGACAGGATCGCAAGATCCATCGCCGGTCCGGGCTGGCCCGAGGTCGATAGCGGCGGATAGATCGTCCAGCCGCCGCCGACGCCGTAGGCGCCAGGCGCGCTCGGCACGAAGGCCGAGATGATCAGAAGGATGAAAGCCGGTGGCAGCAACCAGAACGAGACGTTATTCATGCGCGGGAATGCCATGTCCGGCGCGCCGATCATGATCGGCACCATCCAGTTGGCGAAGCCGCCGATCAACGCCGGCATGACCATGAAGAAGATCATGATCAGCGCATGGGCGGTGGTGAAGGCATTGTACATGTTCTTGCCGCCGTCGAGCGCAGCGTCGGCGTTCAAGCCGTAGACCATCTGCGCCAGGCCGGTGAAAATCTGGATCCCAGGCTCCTGCAGTTCCATACGCATGACGACCGAAAGGGCACCGCCGACGCAGCCCGCCATGATCGCGAAGATCAGGTAGAGTGTGCCGATATCCTTGTGGTTGGTCGAATACACCCACCGCACCCAGCCATGATACGGCTTGTGGTCGTGGTCGTGAGCTGCAGCGTCTGCCATGTTCGGCTCCGTTCCCTGATCTTTTCTGGTCGCGGCATCAGTTGCCGGCGGCCGCTACCTTGTCTTTGCCGTCGACCTCGGCCATCAGCGCCTTGTTGGCGCCGGGAAGGTCGGTGCCGGCTGCTGCCAGCCAGGTCTTGTACTGGGCGTCGGAGACGACGCGGATCGCGATCGGCATGAAGGCGTGGTCCTTGCCGCAGAGCTCCGAGCACTGGCCGTAATAGAGGCCTTCCTTTTCCGCCTTGAACCAGACCTCGTTGATGCGACCCGGAACCGCGTCGGTCTTGATGCCGAAGGACGGCATGGCAAAGGCGTGGATCACGTCTGCCGCCGTCACCAGCACCCGGGTCATGGTGTTGACCGGCACCACCATCTCGTTGTCGACGGCGAGCAGGCGCGGATAAGCGCCGCGGTCCTCCTTGCCGGCCGCGGCGCGGTCAGAATCCGCCAGGATCGCCGAGTTGAAGGAAAGCGTGTTTTCGGTCTGGTATTCGTAATCCCAGTTCCACTGGTTTCCCGTCGCCTTGACGGTCAGCTTGGCTTCCTCCGGCGGCGTGTATTGCGCAGTCAAGAGCTGGAACGAGGGGATGGCGAGCAAGAGCAGGACGACGACCGGCCCGACCGTCCAGATTACCTCAATCAGCGTGTTGTGGCTGGTGCGCGACGGGGTCGGGTTGACGCTCGCGCGAAACTTCAGGATGCAATAGGCGATGAGAAAGAGCACGAAGAGGGTGATCGGCACGATGAACCACAGCGTATAGTGCTCGAACCGGGCGATCTGCCGCATCATGTCGGTGGCTGCGGGCTGGAAGGTCATCTCCCACGGCGCAGGCTGGGCCGCATGGGCGGATGCACCGGTGAACAGTGTGGCGGCAGCGCTTGCCAGGAGTTTGGCGCCTGCTAGGAATTTTCTCATTGCCGTCATTATCTCCCAGTTCCTCGCGATCGGACCGCAAGAATATCGAACAACGCCGGGACGGGAATCCCGGATAGTCCCGAGGCTGGTTCAAACCATACTCTATTTGCCTCTGCAAGAAAGGAGCGGGGGAAACCGTGCGGCATTTTTGCGCGCAAGCGCGGCTGCGCCTTGTGGCGGCGGCCGCGGCGGTGTCGGACCCGCGAACGCCCGAGCGGCGGAGTGTCTCGGCAAAATGCGCCGGGCCGTCGCAATTCGGGCGAATTTGGCACGGAAAAGCGCACAATTGCCTTGGTCGAGGCAGGCCGGCAGTGGTCTCATCCTTTACTTGCCCTTGGCGCGGCTTAAAGTGCCGTGATTCGCAATGGAGCCGTCATGAACTCTTGGCTTTGGGGACTTGGGCTTTCGAGACTTGGGCTTTCGAGAAGCTTGTCGAACGTCATCCTTCTCGCTGCCGTGTCTTGCGTTGGCCTTGCTGGGATCGGCCTGTCCTATGTTGGCTCGTTTGGCCTCAGCCAGGCCAATGCCGCGCAGCCAAGCGGCAAGGTGCGGACGACGCATGGCGCATGGTCGATCATCTGCGACACGCCGGCTGGCGCCACATCGGAACAATGCGTGATGATGCAGAACGTCGTCGCCGAAGACCGTCCCGAGATGGGGCTTTCCGTCGTCGTGCTGCGCACCGCCGACAACAAGGCCGAAATCCTGCGCGTGCTGGCGCCGCTCGGCGTGCTGCTGCCCAACGGGCTCGGCCTCAATGTCGACGGCAAGGATATCGGCCGGGCCTATTTCGTGCGTTGCTTCCAGGACGGCTGCTATGCCGAGGTCATTCTCGAAAAGCCGTTGCTCGATACGCTGAAGACCGGAACGTCGGCCACCTTCATCGTCTTCCAGACGCCGGAGGAAGGTATCGGCATTCCGGTCGAGCTCAAGGGTTTCGCCGACGGTTTCGCCGCCCTGCCTTGAGGCGGGGCGAGAGGCCCAAAACCCTGCTGACGAAAATGAGATTGTGACCGCCTTTGGCTACAGCGCCGTGCGTCCAAGGACGCGCAAAGGACGCTGTAGCGCTTCGATTTTGCGCATAATCCTTTCCGAAAATCGATCCCGATTTTTGGGTCATGCACAGACAATGGTCATTGCCGATTGTCTGGACGCACGTTCGCGCCTACATCGTGAGGACAATCTCTTTCCACGGACGGACCTGCCATGAACAGCCTGATCGGCCAATTCGACATTTCCGACGATCGCATCAAGCAGATCGTCGCCGAGACCATCAACGGCGCCGACGACGGCGAGTTGTTCCTCGAATACAGCGAGAGCGAAGCGCTGATGTTCGACAATGGCCGGCTGAAGACCGCCAATTTCAACACAGACCAAGGCTTTGGCCTGCGCGCGGTCGCCGGCGAAGCGAGCGGCTACGCGCATTCCAGCGACCTTTCGGAAGCGTCGCTGCTGCGCGCGGCCGACGCTGTCTCGACCGTCAAGAGCGGCTATTCCGGCACGCTTGCTGCGGCTCCCACCCGTACCAACCGCCATCTCTATGGCGATGAGAACCCGATCCCCTCGCCCTCCTTCGAGGCCAAGGCCAAGCTCCTTCAGGAAATCGATGCGTGGCTGCGAGGCGAGGATCCGCGCGTGCGGCAGGTGACGGCGTCGCTCGCCGCCTCCTGGCAGCATGTCGAGATCGTGCGTGCCGACGGCCGGATGGTGCGCGACATCCGCCCGCTGGTCAGGATCAATGTGTCGGTGGTGGTCGGCAACGGCGACCGCCAGGAGAGCGGCTCCTACGGCATGGGCGGACGCAAAGGGTTTGGCGAATTCCTGGTCGAGGAGAGCTGGAAGCACGCCGCCAAGGAAGCGCTGCGGCAAGCGCTGGTCAACCTCGAGGCCATCCCGGCGCCGGCCGGGACGTTCGACATCGTGCTGTCCAGCGGCTGGCCGGGCGTCATGCTGCACGAGGCCGTCGGCCACGGGCTGGAAGGCGACTTCAACCGCAAGAAGACATCAGCCTTCGCCGGGCTGATGGGCCAGCAGGTGGCCGCCAAGGGCGTCACAGTCGTCGACGACGGCACCATGGCCGAGCGGCGTGGCTCGATGACCGTCGATGACGAAGGCACGCCGTCGGCCCGCAACGTGCTGATCGATGACGGCAAGCTTGTCGGCTATATGCAGGATCGCCAGAACGCCCGGCTGATGGGCATGAACGCCACCGGCAACGGACGGCGCGAAGGCTACGCGCACCAGCCGATGCCGCGCATGACCAACACCTATATGACGTCAGGCGACATGGAGCCGGACGAAATCATCGCCTCGGTCAAGAACGGCATCTATGCCGTCTCCTTCGGCGGCGGCCAGGTCGACATCACCTCGGGAAAATTCGTGTTCGGCTGCACCGAGGCCTACATGATCGAGGACGGCAAGGTGACGCAGCCGATCAAGGGCGCCATGCTGATCGGCAATGGGCCGGATGCCATGCATCGGGTTTCGATGATCGGCAACGACATGAAGCTCGACACCGGCATCGGCATGTGCGGCAAGGCCGGCCAGGGCGTGCCGGTCGGCGTTGGCCAGCCGCACCTCAGGATGAACCAGATGACGGTTGGCGGAACGCGGGTTTGATAGAAGCTGCGGTTTTTGTCTTACATTCAGAGGATGCGCCGCGATGGCCAACCCGGAAAGACTCGTAACCACCGTCTCGACCAAGGGGCAGGTCACCCTGCCCAGCGCGATCCGCAAGCGGAGGGAATGGGACGCCGGCACACGTCTTCTGGTCGAAGATACTCCGGAGGGCGTGCTACTGAAGCCTGCGCCAGTCTTCGCCGAGACACGGCCAGAAGACGTGTTTGGATCCCTGCCCCATAGACGTTGGAAGAAATGGACGCGGGTGTGCTGGCCGAAGCGCGGCGGCGCGGCCGGCTCGAACTGCCCTAAAGCCATGAAGCCGGCGTTTTCGGCAAGCGATGGTCGGGATCGATGACCTTCAGACGGGGTGTGTTGCTCTCGTTCCATCGCCACAGCGCGACGCATGTGCCGCCGGGCGACATGAAGGAGGGGTAGATCACGCCATGCTGCCCATCGGCAATCAGGCGATCTCTCAGCGTATGCGTCTCAGGCACAAGGCCTTGATCCATGATGTCGCGCCATTCACATCGGTGAATGTCCGCCGTCACGCCGAGCCTGGTCAGCACATCAGCGTCCGTAAGGTCGGCCAGGCGCGCGCCTGAAAGTGCGAGTTGCGCAATCAGCGCCGGATGCTGGACAAAGCCCTGATTGTACTCCGCCCAAGCAGTGGACAATTCGCCCGCGGCATAGATCGTCGTGGCGCCCACTGGATTCCAGCGACCGCCAAAGCGGGCTGCTCCTTCGCCGGAAAGCGGCAGATGCGCCCAACGCGGCACGAAGGCGCGCCATAGGCTCAGTCTGTTTTCAGGCATAGATGCCGGAGCGGACTGCCTCCAGATAGGCTAGCACCTTGTCCGTCTTGCCCTCTCGAACGAGATCGTAGGCGGTCTTTCCCGCCCAGCCGGGGATCGGCTGATGCTTGAACCAGATCGCCGCACGCTGTTCATCGCCGGCCATCTCGCCTGCCATCGCAAGGATACGGACAATCGGACTCAATGCGGCGTCGACCTTGCGCGCGCCGGTCTTGGCGGCAAGCGTGTTGCGCGCGACGCCGATCAGGCCCGCCAGTTCGGTCAGATTGACGCCCAGCAGTTCAGCCACCCGTCTTGCCGAAAGAAATGGCGTCCGCTCGTCGCCAAAGCGCGATGCCCTGATATCGAGAGCTGCGGTATTCATAACAGGTTCCTAGCACATTTTGAACAGGTCACGCTCAAAGTATGTTCATTTTGCGCGAAATTCAAGCTCAACAAATGCGGACGGTTACCGCCTTCGCTTCGGCTTCTCCAGAAGCGCGACGGCCTCGACATGCGGCGACCACAGGAACTGGTCGATCGGCGTCACGCTTTTCAGAGCGTAGCCGCCGTCGACGAGGATGCGCAAGTCGCGCGCCAGCGTGACAGGATTGCAGGAAACTGCGGCGACAAGCGGCACGTCGGAGCGGGCAATCTGCTTCGACTGGTCTTCGGCGCCGGCGCGGGGCGGATCGAGGACGACGCCGTCGAAGGCATTCAGTTCCCTCGAAGTGAGCGGCCGCCGGAACAGGTCGCGGCGTTCGCTGGTCACGCGCTTCAGACCGCTGGCGAAACGGAACGCCCGGTCGAGCGCCGAAAGCGCTGCCGCATCCCCCTCCACCGCATGGACCTCCGACCTGGCGGCCAGGCGCAGCGCAAAACTGCCGCAGCCGGCGAAGAGATCGGCTATCTTCCTGGCACGCGCGAGGTGCCGGCCGACGATGTCGGCCATCGCCTGCTCGGCGGCCTCGGTCGCCTGCAGGAAGGCGCCCGGCGGCACCGCGACGGCGACGCTGCCGAACAGCACCACCGGCTTTTTGGGCTCGATGATGATCTCGCCATCGATCGAAAGCCTGGCCAATCCCTGAGCGATGACGAAATTGGAGGCGACGCGGCGCTGGTTCTCGCCGAGCTTGCCGGACTCGTGAACCGCGACATCGAGGCCGGAACCGCTCGCCGTGACCGTCATGCGGAACGATTTCGTCGTGGCGCAAACCAGTTCGGCAAGTGCTCTCAGGCGGTCGAGCTTTGCGACGATCTCGGGCAGCGAGATCGGGCATTCCTCGATGGAAATGATCTCGGACGACAACGCCCGAACGAAGCCGAGCAGCATGCCGGCCTCGCTGCGCCGGGCGGTGAACACGACGCGCCGGCGCGTCTGCGGCGCGCACGGCACCAGCGCGTCAATGTCGCAACTGATGCCCTTGCTGTTGAGCGCATGCGCAACCTTGTCACGCTTCCACCGAAGATAGGCTTCGGCCTCAAGATGCTGGATGGCGCAGCCGCCGCATTCGGTGAAATGCCGACAGGCAGGGTCGATGCGAAGCGGCGAAGCCTCCAGCACCGACATCAGCGTGGCACGGTCCCTTTCGCGCGCGGCGGTGACGGTTTCACCGGGCAGCGTGAACGGAATGAAAAGCTCGCCGGTTTCGGTCTCGGCGACGCCGTCGCCCTGGGAGCCCAGCCGTGTGATCGTGAAGCGCGCGGTCATCGGCCTCCGATCCCCCTGTTCTCGATACCGGCGTCCTTGATCCCGGCGAGCAGGAACTCGCGGTTGCCGTCGCCGCCTTCGATCGGCGACAGATGCAGTCCGAGCGAGCGCCAGCCGGGGACGCCGTCCAGCCAATCCTGCAGCAGGCCGGCAACCCGCGCGGCATCGTATGGGTCTTTCAGCAAGCCGCCCTTGCCGATCGCCTCGCGGCCCGCCTCGAATTGCGGCTTGACCAGAAATATTGCTTTGGCGCCGCTCCTGGCAATGGCGAGCGCCGGCGGCAGCGCCAGTTTCAACGAGATGAAGCTGACGTCGGAGACGATAAAATCTGGAATTCGATCGGCAAGATCGGCGGTCGAAAGATCACGGGCGTTCAATCCCTCGATAACCGTCACACGCGGATCGCCGGCGATATACGGATGTATCTGGCCATGCCCGACATCGATCGCCGTGACATGCGCCGCGCCACGTCCGAGCAGCACTTGAGTGAAGCCTCCGGTCGAGGCGCCGACGTCGAGCGCTTCGCTGCCGGCTGGATCGAGGTCGAAATAGTCGAGCCCGGCGATCAGCTTCAGCGCAGCACGGGACACATAGCCCTGCGCCGGATCATCGACTTCTATGAGGCAATCAGCCCGGACGGTCTGGCCGGGCTTGCGGGCGATGACGCCGTCAACCATCACGGTGCCGCGCTCGATCGCGTCGCGGGCGCGAGAGCGGCTGGGAAACAGGCCGCGCGCGACGAGGAGTTCGTCGAGCCGCTGGCGTGTGCTGGCTGGCAAACGGGAGTTCATCGGCCTTCATGGCGAAAGCCTGTGACGAAGGCAAGGATATTGGGGAAGACAACGAACATATTGCCAAAGCGGCGAGCGCATCAGGCCGCGCCACAAACTGTTGGATATCGCACTGGGTCCGGCACAATGTTGGGAACAATGCTCGTGTTGCTGCCAGAACGTGAGGACGACGAATGCTGACCGGAACCTGCCATTGTGGCGCGGCCCACTGGATTTTGGAAGGCGATCCCGGCTCGATCACAGCCTGCAACTGCACGCTTTGCCGCCGCTATGGCGCGCTGTGGGCTTACGATTATGTTGACGAACGCATCCGTCTTGCCGGACCGACAAGTGCTTACACGCGCTCCGGAAAGGATGCCCCGTCGCTCGAGATTCTGTTCTGTCCAACATGCGCCTCTGTGCTGGCCTGGCGTGGTTTGCGCGCCAGTGCCGCCGGTCGCACTCGGATCGCCGTCAATGTGAGGCTTGCGCCGCCTGACACCGTCGCCGACTTGCCAATCGACCATTTCGATGGTCTCCACACATTCGAGGACCTGCCTGGCGATGGTCGCTGCGTGCGCGACATGTGGTTCTAGTGCATGTCGCGCGAAAACATGCCCTCGGGCTTGAACCGAGGGTGCTCCGTCGCACCATAAAGCGACCTTCCCGGCGAGTCTCCAGAGCCGCCCTTCTTGTCCGCAGCAAGCGCTTCGTGATCATGCAATCGCCTCTGTTGTCTGCGACAGCAGGTCTTCCGCCAACTGTAACGCGGCCTCCCGTGCATCCTGGCGAGCCGCATGGTCAATATCGGGTCCAAAGAGGGTTTTCTGGATGATTAGACTGCGGACATCTTCGATACCGATGAAGCGCAACCACGCTTCTACATAGGGTTTTTGAAAGTCGAAGCGCTGCGCCGGCGTGATGGATTGCGCCGCATAGTCGAGACCTCGCGCATGGACGACCACGGCGGTCTTATCCCGGAGCAGTCCTGCGAACCCGTGTTCAGGGTCGAACGAGAAAAGGATGTCCTTCTGCGATACCAGGTCGATGAAGTGCTTGAGTTTGTAGGGAATGCTGAAATTCCACAGGGGCGTCGACAGCAGGACAATATCCGCCCAGTGCAGTTGTTGCGCCAATTCTTGCAATGTGGCCCATGCCTGCTGTTGAGAAGGGGTAAGCGGCGTGCCGCTGAGCCCGGCATATTTGGCCAACATCGCGTCCTCACCGAATTCGGGGAGGTCGACATCCCATAGGTCGAGCGTTGAAATCGCCAAGTCGGGTCGCCGAGCACGACAGCTTTGAACAAAGGCCTCGGCGACCTCACGCGAGGCGGAACGCTCTTTGCGGGGCGAGGAAACGATATGCAGCAGCTTGGTCATGGATCATCCTTGCTCATTGTGACGAACCGTATTGCGTCATATTTTAATTCGATATAAAAATTGAGATTATCGACAATATTCATCATGGATCAGAATATATGCTGGAATTGGTCCTGCTCAGGACGTTCGTCGCCGTGTTCGACGAAGGTGGCTTCAGTCGGGCAGCGGCGCGACTGAACCTTACGCAGTCGGCCGTCAGTGGGCACCTGCGTCGTCTCGAAGAGCAGGTCGGAAAGCCGTTACTCAAAAGGACGACGCGCTCGCTGGAGATGACACAAGATGGCGAGCGCCTGCTCGCCTATGCCCGGGCGATGCTCGCCCTTAACCGGGATGCTTTGGCCGATCTGGCGCAGGCACCCTTTCACGGCAGAGTTCGCGTCGGCCTCTCGGAAGACTTCGCACAGGTCCCCATCCTTCGCGCCTTGCAGGCATTCGGCGCCGATCGCCGCGGATTGCAGATCGAGGTGCAAGTCGGGATTCCGGGTGCGCTGCTCTCGAAGATGAAGGAGGGCAATATCGAACTGGTGCTCGGATCCCAGTGTGAGGGTGAGGAGATGGGGCGCCTCCTGTGGCGCGAGCCTCTTGTCTGGGCATGGGCGGATCATACCGGCGTGGAACTTCTGGACCCGCTGCCATTGGCCGTGTTGCCGGAACCTTGCCCCTACAGGGAAGTTGCTCTTGAACGGCTTGCCAAGGCCGGGATCAGCCAGCGCATGGTGATGATCTGCACCAGCAACGCCAGCCTGAGGGCGGCTGCCATCTCAGGCTTCGCTGTAGCGCCGATGACAGTCAGTCAGCTGAGAAATGGCCTGGTCAGGGTACCCGAAAGCTACGGCCTGCCAGAGTTGCCCGAAGCGCAGTTCAGGCTATTTGCCGCGTCGAAAGGCGATACTCCCGTCCTCGAAGAACTGGCGGAGGCCATCATGAACGCCGTTCCTCGAAGGCACGCCGGCGGATCCTGAACTCGCACCAACGCTTGCGTAGGCGAATGCCAAATGACAACGCAAACAGTCTACGACCGTCGGTCGGCAAATTGATGCAAGCCGTTGAGACTTTGATTCAGGCGCTTTGCGCGCTGGCGGTGTGTCCCAGCGCCGCGAAGACGGTGCGCACGATACCGGCGGCATCAAGCCCGGCGTCGGCATACATCTTTTCGGGCTTGGCGTGATCGACAAAAGTGTCGGGCAACACAAGCGGGCGTACCTTCAGGCCGTTTTCCAGCAGCCCTTCATGGGCGAGGAATTGCAGCACATGGCTGGCGAAGCCACCGACCGCGCCCTCTTCGACTGTTACCAGCACTTCGTGCGAGCGCGCCAGCCGCCGGATCAGGTCCTCGTCGAGCGGCTTGGCGAAACGAGCATCGGCGACCGTGGTGGAAAGCCCTGCCGCGCCGAGTTCCTCGGCCGCAGCCAGGCAATCCTGCAGCCGCGTGCCGAAGGAAAGCAGCGCAACCTTGGTGCCCTCCCTGACGATACGGCCTTTGCCGATTTCGAGAACCGAGCCACGCTCCGGCAGGTCGACGCCGACGCCGTTGCCCCGCGGGTAGCGGAAGGCGATGGGGCCGTCATCGTAGCTTGCCGCCGTGCGCACCATGTGTCGCAGTTCCGCCTCATCTGCCGCGGCCATGACGACGAAACCGGGCAGCGTCGCCAAAAAAGTCGTGTCGAAGGCGCCGCAATGGGTCGCCCCGTCGGCCCCGACGAAGCCGGCGCGATCGATCGGGAAGCGCACCGGCAGTTTCTGGATCGCCACGTCGTGGACGACCTGGTCGTAGGCACGCTGCAGGAAGGTCGAATAGATCGCCGCGAAAGGCTTGAAGCCTTCGGTGGCAAGGCCGGCGGCAAAAGTCACCGCATGTTGCTCGGCGATACCGACATCAAAAGTCCTCGCCGGGAACGCCTCGCCGAAGAGGTCGAGGCCGGTGCCGTTCGGCATGGCGGCGGTGATGGCGACGATGCGATCATCTTCGCGGCCTTCCTGGATCAGGCTGTCGGCAAAGACTTTCGTGTAGCTCGGCGCGTTGGCCGGCGCCTTGGCCTGCGCACCGGTGATGACGTCGAATTTGTTGACGCCATGATATTTGTCGGCGGCCGCCTCGGCCGGTCCATAGCCCTTGCCCTTCTGGGTCACGACGTGGATCAGCACCGGACCGTCGGCATTGTCGCGGACGTTCTTCAGCACCGGGATCAGGTGCTCGAGATTGTGACCGTCGATCGGGCCGATGTGATAAAAACCCATTTCCTCGAACAGCGTGCCGCCGGTGACGTAACCGCGCGCATGCTCGACCGCCCGCTTGATGGCGCGATCGGCGCGCTCGCCGAGATAGGAGGTCAGCTTCTTTCCGAAATCGCGCAAGCCCAGATAGGCCTTGCCCGACGCCAGGCGGGCCAGATAGGCGCTCATCGCCCCGGTCGGCGGAGCGATCGACATGTCGTTGTCGTTGAGGATGACGATCAGCCGGGCATCGAGCGCGCCGGCATTGTTCATCGCCTCATAGGCCATGCCGGCCGACATGGCGCCGTCGCCGATAACGGCAATGACATTGTTGCGGCCCCCGGAGAGATCGCGTGCCATTGCCATGCCGAGGCCGGCGGAAATCGAGGTCGAGGAGTGGGCGGCGCCGAACGGATCGTATTCGCTCTCGGCGCGCTGGGTGAAACCGGACAGGCCGCCCTCTTGCCGCAGCGTGCGGATACGGTCGCGGCGGCCGGTCAGGATCTTGTGCGGATAGGCCTGGTGACCGACATCCCAGATCAGCCGGTCGTCTGGCGTGTTGAAGACATAGTGCAATGCCACCGTCAGTTCGACCACGCCAAGCCCGGCACCGAGATGTCCGCCGGTATGCGACACGGCATCGATCAACTCGGTGCGAAGCTCCGATGCCAATTGCGGCAGATGACGTTCGTCAAGCGTCCTGAGGTCGGCCGGGATGCGGACCTTGTCGAGAAGTGGCGTATGGAGCTTTGCGTTCACTGGTGCTGTGGCCTGCTTTTTATTCATCTGCGAAATAGGCTGCTGGCCGGCGAATGTAAATGCGTGCGAGTGACGCGGCATAGCTTCAAACTGTTAGGGTTTCGTTTACGCGTCAAAAAGGACGCGCGGCGCTCTAGTTGTCCGGCAGCGGAATGAACTCTTCTTCATCCCCCGGAACGATATCGAAACGGCCTGTCTTCCACTCTTCTTTCGCCTGTTCGATGCGTTCCTTCGACGATGACACGAAATTCCACCAGATATAGCGCTTGGAGCCGAGCGAGGCGCCGCCGAACAGCATGAAATGCGCTCCACCCTCCGACGACACGACGATCTCGTCGCCGGGCCGGAACACCAGCAGCCGCTCTGCCGGGAAGCGGTCACCGGAGATCGAAACCTCGCCTTTCAACGTATAGATGGCGCGCTCCTCGGCATCGGCAGGGATTTTCACGCTGGCGCCGGGCGCCAGGCTGAGGTCTGCATAGAGCGTGTCCGAAGCGGTCACGACCGGTGACCGCAGCCCGGCAAACGCGCCAATGACAACGCGTCCGCTGACGCCTTCAGCGTCGATTTCGGGCAGACGCATGGCGGCCGTATTCTCGAAGATCGGGTCGACCTCCTCTTTATCGTCCGGCAGCGCCAGCCATGTCTGCAGGCCGGAAACCGACATCGGCGCACCGCGCAGTTCCTGCGGCGTACGCTCGGAATGAACGATGCCGCGACCGGCGGTCATCAAATTTACGTCGCCGGGCTGGATGACCATTTCGGTGCCGAGCGAATCGCGATGCCTGATCTTGCCGTCGAACAGGTAAGTGACCGTCGACAGGCCGATATGGGGATGCGGGCGGACATCGAGCGCCTGGCCGGCCCGCAAAATCGCCGGGCCCATGCGATCGAAGAAGATAAAGGGACCGACCAGCCGACGCTTGGCGGTCGGCAAGGCACGGCGAACCTGAAAGCCGCCAATATCCTTGGCGTTCGGAATAACCATCAGTTCGATCTGGTCGCTGGCGAAGGCGTCACCGGGCAGAGGGTCGTTTCCGGGGAAGAAGCTCATGCGGTCTTCCTCAGGCGAAGCGGAGTGCAGACCTGGCTTTCGCCTTGGCCGCCACCTCGTCGCGATTGCGCGGATGCTGTGTCGTCTCGAGGCTGTCCAGCAATTCGCGCGCAGACGCGGCTATGGCCTCGACGGCGTGGTCGAACGCATGCTGGTTCTGTTTCGACGGCCGTGTCGTTCCGCTCAGCTTGCGGACAAACTGAAGTGCGGCATCGCGGACCTCGTCATCGGTTGCCGGCGGATCGAAATTGAACAGGGTCTTGATGTTTCTGCACATCGTTCGCAATCTCCTCTCGTCCTGGAGCCGTTTCAAGCGGGATGAGTATTATCCTCAATCATGATCATGTCGAAAAGCCGCACGGCGAAATTGTCGTTGGAGACCGTGCTTTACTCCGCATCCAGCGGCTCGGTCCCCACCGGCTTGCCGTCGCGCGAAAGCCTGATCTTCTCGACCTTGTCCTCGGCCGCCTTGAGCAGCCGGTCGCAATGGAGTTTTAGCGCCTCGCCACGCTCATAGATGCGAATCGACTGGTCGAGCGGCACGTCGCCGCGCTCCAGATCATCGACGATTTTCTCCAGCGCGTCGAGCGCCTGCTCGAAGCTCATCGCCTTGACGTCTTCGTTGCTCTCACCAGCCATCGTCTATCCTTTCATCAGTCGCCCGACATGGGCGGCGACCGAAAATGCCAATCCCTGCAGATCGTAGCCGCCCTCGAGCATGCTGACGAGCCGGTTGTCGCTGTGGCGACCGGCGCGCTGCATCAACTGGCCGGTTGCCCAGTCGAAATCGTCCTCGGTCAGGTTGATCTCGGCCAGCGGATCGCGGTGGTGCGCGTCGAAGCCGGCGGAAATGATGATGAGGTCGGGCGCGAAATTGTCGAGCGCCGGCAAGATCCGCGACAGGAAAGCGTCGCGGAAAACCTCGCTGCCGGTCTGCGGCGCCAGCGGCGCGTTGACGATGTTGCCGGCGCCGGTTTCGCTCACCGCCCCGGTCCCCGGGTAAAGCGGCATCTGGTGCGTCGAGCAATAGAGCACCGACGGATCGTCCCAGAAAATATCCTGCGTGCCATTGCCGTGGTGGACGTCCCAGTCGACGATGGCAACACGCTCGGCCTGGTGCTGCCTTTGCGCGTAGCGCGCCGCGATCGCCGCGGTGTTGAACAGGCAGAAGCCCATGGACGTGGTCTTTTCGGCGTGGTGGCCGGGCGGCCGGGCGGCGACAAAGACATTGGCCACGTCGCCCCGAAAGACATCGTCGACGGCGGCGTTGGCAGCGCCAATCGCCGTGACGGCCGCCTGCCAGCTTTTCGGGCTGGCGGTGGTGTCGGCGTCGACACGAGCGATACCGGTGTCCGGCATCAAAGCGCGGATCCGTTCGACGAATTCCTGCGGGTGTGCGTAGAGGATGGTGGCCTCGTCGCCTTCCGGCGCCTCGGCACGATCAAGGGCCGCAAAGGCCTCGTCGTCGAGCACGCGCTCGATGGCGCGCAGGCGGTCCGGCCGCTCCGGATGACCGGGCGGCGTTATATGCTCGAGGAAGATCGGGTGGGTATAGAGCCTTGTGACCATGCCCCCGATATAGGCGCGCCCGGCGGCTTTGACCATGTTTTGCAACCGCCAAAGGCAGACGTTCAACAGGGTTTAATCGTTGGGTGCTGGTTGGGTCCGGCGCGAGCTGCCCGAATCTTGAGGCGCGCTTCGGCCGTCCCATTCGAGGTCGCGCCTTGCCTTTGGTGGTCTTGATACAGGCTCAGGCCGGCGATTTGTCCACCTCAGCCGGTGCTTGTGGACGGCCAATCCTGCGGCCTTGCCTGAGCAGTCCCTCCAAAAGCACGTTGAACGCCTTCACCGCCTTTTTCGACGTCGCTTCTGGATTTTCCGAATTTGCGATCCACTGCGCGGCATGTAGCGAGGCGCCGCTGACCAGCCTTGCTGCGGCTTCGGGATCAACGGCAACGATGGTTCCCTCGTCCCTCAGCTTTCGAAGGTTCTCGCTCATCGAGCGGATGCATTCGTTCTGGCTCGGCCATTGCGAAGGATCGCCGAGCACCGCCGGTCCGTCGCGAAGGACAATACGCTGGATCTCCGGCTCCAGCGCCATCTCGATATAGGCGGTGCATTCGTCGACAAAGCCCTGCCAGAGAGTGTCCGCCCTGACTGACACGATCTTCAACCGGGCCAACATCTCGGCGTCGATCTCGGCGATAACCGCCTGGAGAAGGCCCTTCTTGTCGCCGAAGTGATGATAAAGCGCGCCGCGCGTCAGCCCGGCCGATGCGGTGAAGTCGTCCATCGAGGCCTCGGCATAGCCGACAGTGCCAAAGGCATGGCGCGCCGCCGCGACCAGTTTGGTGCGGGTTTCGGCGATCATCTCCTTGCGAGGTTTGTGCCCCATTCGCCCATTCCTTCACATACGTCTCGTATATTAATTGACATACGCTACGTATGTCATTATCTGATTTGCATACGCCACGTATATAAGTGGCTGGGCCTCAAAAATCCAGGAGTGTTCTCATGCCCAATCCCTATCGCGAAATCTTCAAGGCAAGGGGAGCCAAGGGCTTCGCCGCAGCCGGCTTCGTCGCCCGGATGCCGATGGCCATGGCTCCGATCGGAATCGTCGCGATGCTATCGCAGACGCATGGCGAGTACTGGCTGGCCGGCGCCGTCTCCGCGACATATGCGCTGGCCAATGCTTTTGTCGCGCCGCAGATATCGCGGCTGGTGGACCGCCTCGGCCAGACGCGGATTGTGACGCCCACCACCGTTATTTCCGTGCTCGCCTTCGTAGTGCTGATTACGGCGGCCAATCAGGACTTGCCGATATGGACACTGTTCGTGTCAGCGCTGCTGGCCGCCGCAATGCCCAGCATCCCAGCGATGGTGCGCGCGCGCTGGACAGAGCTCTTCCGGGATCGCCCCGAGATGAACACGGCGTTCGCCTTCGAATCGGCGGCGGACGAGCTGGTCTACATCGCCGGGGCTTCGCTGTCGGTTGGCCTGAGCGTCGCGCTTTTCCCGGAAGCGGGAATGCTGGCGAGCACATTGTTCCTCGCCTTCGGCTCGACAGCCCTCATCCTGCAGCGCTCGACCGAGCCGCGCGTGCGACCGGTCGACCAGGGTTCGCGCGGATCGGCAATCCGCCTGCGGCCGGTCCAACTCATCACCTTGGCCCTGATCTTCATCGGCGCGACCTTCGCAACCACGGAGGTGAGCACCGTGGCGATCACCAAGGAGCTCGGCCAGCCGGGCGCCGCCAGCCTCGTCATCGGCGTCTATGCCCTCGGATCGTTCGTCGTCGGCATCGTCCTCGGCGCTCTGAACCTGAAAACACCGCTGCAAATTCAGCTTGCCATCGCGATCGCCATCATCGCGCTCACCACGCTGCCGTTGCTTGTCGCAGACACGGTGCCGCTTCTGGCGCTGGCTGTCTTCGTTAGCGGTGTGGCGATCTCGCCGACCTTCATCACGGCATTCGGCCTGATCGAGCGGCGCGTGCCGGAGGCGATGCTGACCGAGGGCGTGACCTGGGTCATGACCGGCATTGGCATCGGCATGGCGCTCGGCTCCTTCGCCGCCGGATGGGTGGTGGACGCCTTCGGTGCACAGAGCGGCTTCCTGGTGTCGGTGGCGGCGGGCACTGTCGCGCTGGTCACCGTGCTCGCCGGCCAGCGCAGCCTTGCCACGGGCGATAGTGACATCTCCGCGCGCGAAACAGCCGCGGTTCCTGCCGAATAGACTCCATGCGTCCGGTGCCAAGCGGGACCGGACGCATGCCGGCGATCCGCTAAACCAGTCCTAGAGAATCTCGGTCTTGGCGATGTGGATGCCGAAACCTTCAAGGCCGACATAGTGGCGTTCGCGCGAGGCGATCAGGTTGATCGAGGAAATGCCCAGATCCTTCAAGATTTGCGCGCCCAGGCCGATCTCGCGCCATTCGCTTTCGCGGCGGCGCGCCTCTTCATGGTCCTCGCGGTCGCCGGCAGCCGGCCGGTTGCGCTCCTGATGGGCGACGCCGACGGAACCTTCGCGCAGATAGACGATGACGCCGCGCCGACGCTCGCCCATCGATTTCATGATGCCGTCCAGCCTGTGGCCGGTGCCGAAAACGTCCGTCACAACATCCTCGGAATGCAGTCGCACCGGCACCTCCTCGCCGTCGCGGATGTCGCCGAAGACGATCGCCACATGGTGCATCGAGTCCCAGGGCAGCGTGTAGGTGAAGACCTGCGCCTTGCCGCCGGGCGTGTCGATCTCCGAACAGGCGACACGCTCGACCAGCGTTTCCTTACGCTGGCGATAGGCGATGAGGTCGGCGACCGAAATCTGCTTCAAAACGTTCTTTTCGGCGAAGGCCTGCACCTGCGGGCCGCGCATGACGGTGCCGTCATCATTGACCAGCTCGGAAATGACACCGACCGGCGGCAGGCCGGCAAGCTTGCACAAATCGACCGCGGCTTCGGTATGGCCCGAACGCATCAGCACACCGCCTTCGCGCGCAATCAGCGGAAAGATGTGGCCGGGGCGGACGAAATCGGAGGCGCCGACATTGCCGTTGGCAAGATTGCGCACGGTCAATGTGCGGTCGTCGGCCGAAATGCCGGTCGTGGTGCCGTGCTTGAAATCGACGCTGACGGTGAAGGCGGTGGTGTGGGCCGAGTCGTTGTCGGCGACCATCGGCGACAGGTTGAGGCGCTTGGCCTCCTCGCGCGGCATCGGCGTGCAGACGATACCAGAGGTATTGCGGACGATGAACGCCATCTTTTCCGGCGTGCAATGGACGGCGGCGACGATCAGGTCGCCCTCGTTCTCGCGCCCGTCATCGTCCATGACGACGACAATCTCGCCGCGTTCGAAGGCGCGCAGGGCTTCGACGATCTTCTTCTGGTCGTAAGGCATGGACGCTCGCTTCGCTCTCGCAGGGATAGGGCAGTAAGGCAGTAGGGCAGTAGGGCAGTAAGGGAGTAGGGAAAAGGAAAAAGTTTGGCGTCTCGGCGGGTCACGTAACCTACTGCCTACTGCCCTACTGCCTTCCCGTTTGTCCCCGATGACGCAAATAGTGATCGGCGATCGCGCAGGCAACCATCGCCTCGCCGATCGGCACGGCGCGGATGCCGACGCACGGATCGTGCCGGCCCTTGGTCATGATCTCGACGTCGTTGCCGTCCTTGTCGATCGACTTTCGCGGGGTCAGGATCGACGAGGTCGGCTTGACGGCGAAGCGCGCGACGATCGCCTGGCCGGTGGAGATGCCGCCGAGGATGCCGCCGGCATTGTTGGACAGGAAGACCGGCTTGCCGTCATTGCCGATACGCATCTCGTCGGCATTTTCTTCGCCGGTGATGCGGGCGGCCTCGAAGCCGTTGCCGATCTCGACACCCTTGACGGCATTGATCGACATCAAGCCCGAGGCAATGTCCTGGTCGAGCTTGGCGTAGATCGGTGCGCCCAGGCCTGCCGGAACGCCGTCGGCGACGATCTCGATTACCGCGCCGACCGAGGAACCCGCCTTGCGGATGCCGTCAAGATACGCGGTGAAGACGGCGACCGATGCCGGATCGGGCGTGAAGAATGGATTTTCGGCGTCGCCAACGAAATTCCAGTTCCAGTTGGCGCGGTCGATCGATTTTTCCCCCATCGAGACCAGTGCGCCGCGCACGATCATGCCGGGCACGACCTTGCGGGCCAAGGCTCCGGCCGCCACCCGCGCCGCTGTCTCGCGCGCCGAAGAACGGCCACCACCGCGATAGTCGCGCAGGCCGTATTTGGTGTCGTAGGTATAATCGGCATGACCCGGCCGGTATTGGCGGGCGATCTCGCCATAGTCCTTGGAGCGCTGGTCGACGTTCTCGATCACCATCGACACCGGCGTGCCGGTGGTGATCATGGTCTCGCCGTCGTCATCCAGGATGAAGCCGGACAGGATCTTGACCTCGTCTGGTTCGCGACGCTGCGTCACAAAACGCGATTGACCCGGGCGGCGCTTGTCGAGTTCGGCCTGGACCTCGGCGCGCGTGAAGCGGATGCCGGGCGGACAGCCGTCGACGACGCAGCCGAGCGCTGGGCCATGGCTTTCGCCCCAGGTGGTGACACGGAAAAGATGGCCAAACGTATTGTGAGACATGAGAACCAGCCCTGCCGGCACCGAGCCGGCTTAGCGCATGACCCCGAAAATCGGAGCGATTTTCGGGAAGGATCATGCGCAAAAACAAAAGTGCCACAGCGTCGTTTCTGCGTTAGGACGCGCGGCGCCGTAGCTGCGTTCTATTGGCGTTTTCCGCAGCGGTCAAACTGTGATCTGGCGGATTTAGTTTTGACACATTCGGTTGGTTTCTGCTTCCCTCGACCCGTCTGTTGAACACCGTCTGTTGAACACCCGCCGCCACCGAGCCGGCGCAATGATAAGAGGACGATGATGCGTATCCCGATCGGCGCCGTTGCCGCCATGTTGCTGATTTCCACCGCCGCCTTCGCCGGCCAGACCGAAGGCCTGATCAAAGAGATCGACAAGGAGACGTTGACGCTGACACTCGACGATGGCAAATCCTACAAGCTGAACGCCGAAACCGATCTCGAAGCGCTGAAACCCGGCATGGACATCGTGATCGCCTACGACGAGACAGACGGCGAGAACATCATCACCGACATGCAATTGCCGGATAGCGATTCAACCGAATAGACTCATTCAGTCTGGGCGGTGCTGGCTATTCTCGCGAGCAACGCGACCAGTTCCGGCTGCGATGGGTCTCGGTTTTGACGAAGACGGCTTAAAGGTGATTCCTGGCGGTTTCGTAAGTGACTCCCAAATCATCCGCGACGGTCTTCAACTCTGCGCCCGATCAAACTCGGCAAGCCAGTCTTGCCTCGGCTTGCGGCGTCCGGCTGAACTTAACCTCTCACGGGGTGAAGTCGCTAAATTCGGACGGCAGGACTGCATTCTCACCAATTTCTAACCTGAATCTCCCGTATCCTTAACAGCGGGTCCTCTATGTTTGCTCTGTGCTGAAACGCGTCGCGGAATGTTGCGCCGATCCGCGCGAGCCATCCTGAACGGTGGCCTTCTCTGCCGCGAAGGGGGACGTGAGTATTCATGAATCCGATCGGTTCGGGTTCTCAACGCCGATGGACACCGATGGGCATCAGGTCTCGCATTCTTGTATTTCAGCTCATTGTCGTGGGGGCAGTCGTGATGATGGCGGCTATCGTCTACATCACCATTCGCTCGACAACCTACTACACGCAGCGCGTGCAATGGGCCAACAACCAGCTCGAAGCCGTCACCGCACTTACGGTGAACGCCAACCGATATTCCGAGCAGATCGCCGAGTTCCTGTTAATTGGCGAACCGGAGCGTCCCGACTACGAGAGCGCCCGCGCCGAGCTTGAGGCAGGCTTCGAAAAGCTCGCGGAACTGACCAGGGGAGAAGCCGAGTTTCTCGGGGGCAGCAGCGAACAGGAGGACGGCGGTGACGAGATCTTCCGCGTCACGCGGATGCGCACGCTCTACGGAGAAATCGCCAAAGCCACCTCTGACGCAATCAATCTTCGCAACCAGGGGCGCCAGGAGGACGCGGTCAGCGTTTTTCGCCGGGACATCGAGAATCGTTTCGATGCCGAGTTCGAAAACATCCTGGAAGCCGCGCGGCGCGACGAAGAGGAAGAGGTCGTGCGAACCGAGCTGCAGGCAGAAGCACTGTGGCGACGCCTGACCTGGATGACGGCCGCGCTTGCGTTGGCTGCTGTGGTTCTCTGCTTTGTTGCTGCTTTCCTTCTCGCCCGATCATTGATGCGCCCGATCAGCCTTCTGACCGAAGGCACAGAGGCGATCAGTCGTGGTGATCTCGACCACCGGATCGCCTTTGATCGCCGCGACGAACTTGGTGCGCTCGCCAGGCGGTTCAACGAAATGGCCACACACCAGCAAGACCAGCGCGACCGGTTGCTCAACGCCAAAGCAGAACTCGAGCAGCAAGTTGCCGCACGGACCGCAGAGCTTGCCGCGGCGAACCAGCGGTTGACGGAGCTCGACCGGTTGCGCGTCCAGTTCCTCGCCGACATCAGCCATGAACTGTGCACTCCACTGACGGCGCTTCGCGGTGAAGCGGAAATTCCGCTGCGCCATGGCTCAAAGCCAGAGGCAGTGTACCGTGATGCGCTCGAACGGATTGTCACTCAGAGCCTGGAGATGGGACGCCTCGTCGACGACCTCGTTTTTCTGTCTCGTTCGGAAACCGATACAATACGCTTCGAGCCCCGCCGAACGGACCTCGTGAGCATCGTCGCCGATGCGGTCCACGACGGCGAAATTCTGGGGCGCGCCAAGGGCATCTCGATCAAGGCGGCCTACAGCACCCGTCCGGTCTGGATCACTGCCGACGCGCAGCGGCTCAAACAGGCTCTCGTGATCATTCTGGATAATGCCATAAAATACTCTCCGCGCGATCGCTCGGTGAACCTGAATATGACCGTTGTGGACGGGCATGCAGAGATTGCGATACGCGACAAGGGTTTGGGCATTCCAGCCGAGGAAATACACAAGGTGTTCGAGCGATTTTACCGTGGCCGAAGCCCAAGGGCGTCGCGCCAACTTGGCAGTGGTCTCGGTCTGGCGATCGCGAAATGGCTCATCGAAAAGCATCGTGGCGAGATTGCGCTCACGAGCGAGGTCGGGTCTTTTACTGAAGTCGTGGTCCGGCTTCCACACGCTGACGCAACCGCGTCTGCGGATGCGAACGCAGGTGCCGCCGTAGTCGTTCTGAAAAAGAGGCTGCGTGCAAAAACCGGCTCGGAATAAACAACGACCTCCTTCGTTTCATGGATTACGATTGTTGAGGCGGGAGCTTGGCGGAATGACCACGCCCACCGCGAGGCGGGGAATTCTCTGACTCCCCGCAATACGACCCGGGGAGAAGGTGGTGTAAATGTCAAGGATTCTGCTGGTTGAGGACGACGATCGCATCGTCGGCTTCATCAAGCGAGGGCTCGAAGCCGAGGGTTACGTTGTCGACGTGACCGACAGTGGCGGGGATGCGCTGGCGATGGTGCGGGAGACGCCATATGCGCTGATCGTTCTCGACCGAATGCTTCCAGGAATCGACGGCCTCGAAGTATGTCGCATGTTGCGGCGCGAGCAGCACCAGCATCTTGTCCTGATGCTCACGGCCAGAGACAGCCTGCAGGACAAGGTCGAAGGGCTGAAGGGGGGCGCCGACGACTACCTGACCAAACCTTTCGCCTTCGACGAGCTGATCGCGCGCATGGAGGCGCTGCTTCGCCGCGGCTCCAGCACAGGCACGGACCCGGTCCTCAGGGTTGGCGATCTGGCGCTTGATCCGGTCGGCAAGAAGGTCTGGCGCGGCGAACGCGAGATCAGCCTGACGGCCAAGGAATTCAGGCTTCTCGCGTATCTGATGTCGCACTCCGGCGCTGTGATCAGCAGAACCCGGCTGCTCAACAATGTTTGGGATCTGAGTTTCGACCCGGAAACGAAGGTGGTCGATGTCTACATCCGCTACCTTCGTAGCAAGATCGAAAGCGTGGACGAAAAGCCGCTCATAAAAACCGTGCGGGGCTTCGGCTACGTGATATCGGCTTGAAGCCAGCGGGTCACCCACGTTTTCAGGAAATGGGCAGTTCTCTCACCAAGCTCTAACCTGATGCTTGCCATAGTCTAATCCTGGCCTTTCCGAAATCTAGCCGGACTCCCACGCTGGTTTAGCCGCCGTGGTCATATGCTGCCACATGAAGATACCGACCCACCCCGAATGCGTGCGGAGGCGGCTGACTTCGCTCGGTCCTCAAGAAACCGGAAACTTCGACGTGATTGAGACTGATCAATTCGGAAAGCAGCTTGTTGCATTTCTTCCGAACCTGCGCCGTTTTGCGATTTCCCTTTGCCGTTCCCGCGATCTTGCCGACGATCTGGTGCAGGCGGCCTGCGAACGCGCGCTTGCCAACACCGGGCGCTTTGAACCTGGAACCCGTTTTGATGCGTGGTTGTTCCAGATCCTGCGAAATCTGTGGATCGACCACATCAGAAGGCAGCGCACGGCCGGCCCGCAGGAGGACATCGAGCAACGGCAGGACCTTGTCGGCGCCTGTGGCGAGCGAGATGTCGAAGCACGCTTTACCCTGAATAGCGTTGCCCAGGCGATCACCGATCTGCTGGACGATCAGCGCGAAATCATTCTCCTGGTCTGCGTCGAGGACCTTTCCTACAGGGAGGCGGCCGGCGTACTCGACATACCGATCGGAACGGTGATGAGCCGGCTGGCGCGTGCCAGAAAAAATCTCGCCGAGGCAGTCGGAATAAATCCCGGCTTGCCACGTTCACCGGTCATGAAGGGCGAGAACAGAAATGATCAGACGCGAGTTTGCTGACGAAACGCTCATGGCCTTTGCAGACGGCGAACTTGACGACGCGACTGCCGCAGCCACCGAGAAAGCCATGCAGCCGGATATCGCCAGCCGGGTCGCCCTGTTCCTGGAAACCCGCATTCAGGTCAAAGAGGCACTGATGCCGGTTCTCGATGAACCCGTTCCCGACCGACTCAGCCAGTCGGTGCAGCGAATGATCGACGAGGCCGAGCGGCGCAGCGTTCCATCGCACGCCAGCGAGGGCGCGCGTGTCGTTGCCTTCAGGGCGAGGGACAATCAGGCGATGCGGCGCCCCCAGGCATCCTGGATCATGCCGCTGGCTGCTTCGCTGGTTGCAGTCGTTTTTGGGTTCGGCGGATATTTTTTTGGGTTTGCCAGCCAAAACCAGCCGCATGGACTTGAGGTGGCAGGGCAGGACAGCCCTCTTTCAGAGGCGCTCGGGCAGGTGGCGTCCGGCGAAGAAGCCGTGCTGGCAGGCTCCACCGACAGGGTCCGTGCCGTAGCCACGTTTCGCGATGGAACCGGTTCCTTGTGCCGCGAATTCGAAATCGATTCTGCCAACCGCTCGACCGTCATATCCGTGGCGTGCCACTCGGATCATGGTTGGGCGGTGAATTTTGCCGTCGTTGCGCCCGCGCGCGATGGCGGATATGCACCGGCCTCGTCTTCGGAAGCGCTCGATTCCTATCTCGCGGCAACCGGAGCGCATGAGCCTCTGTCACGGGAAGACGAGGCAGCGGCATTGAGATCGTTGGGCCAGTAGAAGGGCGGGCCCGTGGGCATGCTTTTGGGCGACGTGCATTAGAGCCACTCCAGGCGTCGGCCCTCCAGCCTGAGCAACCGATCGTGCGGCACATTCAGCCTTGCGGCTTCTTTCTCGGGCATTCCCAGCACCATGCGGAACAGGACGCGCACGACGCCGCCATGCGTCACGCAGACCGTCCGGCGGTCCAGCGCGTCGAACCACGGCTTTACCCGTTCGAGCAGCATTTGATAGCTTTCGGCGCACTCGCCGGGCGGCAGGAAATTCCACTTGTCGAGGCGCCTCTCCCTGGCCGAGCCGAGATGCCGGGCCTCGAGTTCGGGAAAGGTGAAACCCTGCCAGTCGCCGAAACTCATTTCGACAAGGCGGGGATCGGTGCGGTAAGCTTGGGGATCGAGCCCCATCGCCATGCGAATGCGTTCCATGGTCTCACGCGTTCGCCGCATCGGGCTGGCGACAAAATCGAAATCTTGGGGGTTTTGAACGAGTTCCGCCAGCCGATGGCCATTGCCGGTCGCCTGCTCGCGGCCGAGCGGGTTGAGATCGGTGTCGGCCTGTCCTTGCAGCCGGGACTCGGCGTTCCACACCGTCTGGCCATGGCGCGCGATGTAGACGAGCGGATACATCAGGTCATCCGGAGAGCGGTCGAGAACAGGCGAGAGGGTATTCGAGGCGGGTCTATTCCTTGACGGTCGAAATATCAGGCGCGTCGACCGCCTTCATGCCGACGACATGGTAGCCGGAATCGACATGGTGGACCTCGCCGGTGACGCCGCGTGAAAGGTTTGAAAGGAAATAGACCGCTGAATCGCCGACCTCCTCTTGCGTCACCGTCTGCTTTAGCGGCGAATTGTATTCGTTCCACTTCAGGATGTAGCGAAAATCGCCGATGCCGGAGGCTGCCAGCGTCTTGATCGGACCGGCGGAGATGGCGTTGACGCGGATTTTCTTGGCGCCGAGGTCGACGGCCAGATAGCGCACGCTGGCTTCGAGCGCTGCCTTGGCAACACCCATGACGTTGTAGTGCGGCATCACTTTTTCCGCACCGTAATAAGTCAACGTCAGCAGCGAGCCGCCATCGGTCATCAGCGCCTCGGCGCGCTTGGCGATGGTGGTGAAGGAAAACACCGAGATGTCCATCGTGCGCAGGAAATTGTCGCGCGTCGTCTCGACATAGCGGCCTGTCAGCTCGTCCTTGTCGGAAAAGGCGATGGCGTGGACGAGGAAATCGAGCTTGCCCCAACGCTTGGCGATGTCGTCGAATACCGCATCGAGCGTTGTCGGATCGGTCACATCGCAATGGCCGGCGACATGGGCGTTGAGTTCCGCCGCCAGCGGCTCGACGCGCTTCTTGAACGCCTCGCCCTGATAGGTCAGCGCGATTTCGGCGCCATGGTCGACGCAGGCCTTGGCGATGCCATAGGCGATCGACCGATTGTTCGCGACGCCAAGGACAAGCCCGCGCTTGCCGGCCATAATGCCTTGTCCACCCGCCATGTGAGCGCTCTCCGCAAGATTTGCTGCTTCGTGAAGTGGCTATCGCACAGGCACAGAGCCCCTTCAAGCGCTCAAAACGGACAGTGCCCGCCCGGCTGACCTTCCGACCTGGATGCCATGCAGCAGTTCTGCAAGCGTAGTTGTGCGTCGAAGAGGTCACTCGATCCTGAAACGAGGCGCATCTGCCGGCGCCGACGCCAATAGGTCGCGAACAAGTTTCCTCGCCATGAATTCACCGGCGTCTTTCGCATCCGAGATGTCCATGGCGAACGCTCCGGGACCGCCGATCACGCTGGAGCGGAAATATTGCGCAAGTTCCGCATCGTGCCCCAGGACCAATCCGTTAATCGTAAAACCTTGCGCCAGCGCCGCGTCTCGCGAGGATTCTGTTCCGCCCGCGAAATTGTCGGTTCCGTTGGCGCAGATGTTCATGACCGCGCGCTGCGTCGCGTGCGGCGATGACGTCAACAGGAGCGAAGCAAAGGCGATCGCCTCCGACATGTCTGTCAGACGATCGTGCATCGCCGCGGGATCAGCGTCGCCGTCGCGGTCCTGCTCCATATCGCCGCCTCCGTAATGGGTTCGGTCGATGAGCGTCACCGAAGCGAGCGCCTGAGACACGCGCGCGGCGTCCTCGGCCGAGCCGATGACGGTCCAGGGCACCAACAGGTTGAACTTGCCATCGCTTGACCATGTGATGACGGCGAACCCGATCCGACGCCGCGGACCGGCGGTGGCGGCGCGCAGGAAGTCGGGGTGGACGAGCGCCCGCACGAGCCCGGCCTGCTGGAGCCATTCCTCATATCGGCCGATCGAGTCCGATACGTCGATTGCTGTGACGACATTGGCGTCGGTGCCCGGCACGACCGCGTTGGCCGCTGGCGAAGCGCCGCACAGGAAGACCATCAGTGGCAGGGCGAGGTGAAGGGCGCGCCAGCGGCAAGGTTTCGCCGGCATAGCAGGCTTCGGCTTCACCGCCTGGTGTTCTGAACGACGCCGGAACCAGCGCGTTGGAACGGACGGAAACAGGTGCGACGGCATTGGCTCCTCCCGGAATGATCCCGGGGTAACGGGCCGGAGCCAAACTTATTCCTCCTGTTCGCGCGGCCGTTTCCGCAATTCGGTTATGTCCGCTTTGAGAATGGCAGGCTCGGATCCATTGCGTGAAGATCCGCATCACGCCCCAGCCCGCGATAGAGGATGAACGCACAGCAACAGGCGACGGCAATCGACAGCATCTCGCCGCCGTCTTCCGCGTAGCCAACGAGCTTCGAGCCAGTCAGGAAGTGCAGCATGTCCACCGCCACGGCAAAGCCCACAAGACACGCGAACAGCAGCAAAAACACCGATCCGAGGGCTTGTTGCCTCGGTCTGCTTTGCCAGAATGACCACAGCAGCGGCGCCAGCAGGCCGAGCGCGACCACCGACCAGGTGATGATTTCCCCGGTGTCGCGAGCCCGCATGCCCGGCAGCGAGACGAGGTCGAATGTCGCTGACAGCAGCAGGCCGCCCCGCTCATGGAAACGGGCGGCGTCGTCGAGCGTGACAAAACCGAAAATCAGCGACCAGGCAAGAAACATATGCTCCCTGGTTCGAAGCCAGATGCCGAACAGAAACAGGGCGCAAAGCGCGGCCTGCCCGTAGTTGAACATCTCGGGCAGCGATCCATCCCTGCTGATGTTAAGACGCGAAGGCAGGTCGTAACGTGAAATTCCGGCTGATCGAAGCGCCTCGATCGCGAATGGAACGGTGATGACGAAGATATTCAGGCATATTAGTATCAGCGCGAAAACCCTGCTGAGCCTGTCGTTTCGATACATAGCCCGGATTTCTCCGAACGCACTTTCCAAACTCGATAACGCATGACCCAGCAAATCCGACGCGCTCCTTCGTTGCTATTTGTTTGACGGGCAATTTCGCTAGTCGACCAACGGGTTGGAAACGGGGCGGCCGCGGGTTTATTCCGCCCACGCATAAGAAAACGCTCCGGCGACAAGCGACTCACCTGCCTGGCGCGAGCCGGACATGTTCCGGGAGGCCATCGAGCGATGTCGCGGAATGTGGCTGAGCCCTGCAGTCGGTCAAAACGGACAGGTGAGAGACAGGAGCGTTTGCGGCGTAGCGCGGCTTTGACGCGCCAGGCTAGCGTTTGCGGTTGCGCATCAACGCTTCGAGATCGCTGTCGCCACCCTCAGGCAGCATCAGCCGCACATGCGCGTAGAGATCACCGTGACCGCCGACTTTTTCCGGCAGGCCCCTGCCCTTCAGCCGCAGGACCTTGTCCGAGCTCGACCAGGCGGGAATATTGACTGCAACCTTGCCTGTCGGCGTTTCGACCGCCACCTTGGCACCCAGCACGGCATCCGCCAGCGCAACCGGCAGGTCGGCGTGAAGGTCGCGGCCTTCGACACGGTAGCGCGGATGCCGCCGGAAGCGGATCTTGACCAGCGCATCGCCCGGTTGCCCCGGCCCTTGCTCGCCCTGGCCTTTCAGCCGGATGGTCTGGCCGTCCTCGACATAGGCTGGCAGCTTGACGGCGACCTTGCGCCCGTCGGGGAACATCGCCGTTACCTTCTCGGCAGTCGCCGCTTCTTCGATGGTGATGTCGAGCGTCACGTTCAGGTCGGCGCCGGACGGCGCCTGCGGGCCGGCGCCCATGCCGGCGCCGCGAGAGAAGGTCTCGCCGAAAATCTGGCTGAAAATGTCGCTGCTGCCGTCGAACGGATCGCCGCTCGGTCGGCCTGAGCGAAACTCGAAACGCGAGCCGCCCGGCCCTTGCTGCCGGCGAAAACCGGCGAACGGATCGGCGCTGCCGGCGGCGCCCTCGAAGCCTTGAAAGCGCGGCTTGCCCTCGGCATCGATCTCGCCGCGATCGAAAGCCGCCCGGTTCTTCTCGTCGCCAACGATCTCGTAAGCCTGGTTGGCGGCGGCAAACCGCTCCTTCGCCTTGGGATCCGGATTCTGGTCCGGATGATACTCCTTGGCGAGTTTGCGGTACGCCGATTTTATATCCTTGGCCGATGCGTTCTTGGCAACGCCCAGCACCTCATAGGGGTCGCGCATGCTTCCTGCCCTGGAGAAGGAGTGAGTCCATGATTGCCATCTATATGCGCTCGCATAGGAAGAAATTCCAGTAGCTTACGGTCATATGATGGCGGAAAATCAGAGCGCCTTGAAGTCCTGCATCTGCCAGGCGCCGGCGCCGGCCAGGCACACCTCGCCCTTGAACAGGGCGACGCCGTCGAAGCTTTCGCGTGAGGCGGTGAAGCGGCGGCAAAGCTGGCCGTTGTCCCTGGACTCCGCCAGTTCGGTGATCGAGCCGCGCGAACCGGTATCGGAATTCGCCCAGGGAACGGCCTGACCGGCAAGTTCCTGGATATCGGCTGAAGACACCGCGTTGCGGATCGTCGCCTGGTCCGAGGCGCGATCCTGGTCGATCGGCATGGCAGAGGCAGGCGTGCTGCTGGTGAGGATCGTACGGTCGACCTCCGCCTGCTCCAAACTGAAGCCGCCAGCACCGCAAGCGGCAAGCGGCAAGGCGACCAGCACGATCGCGGCGGCCTTGACCGCAATTTGCGCGCTGGCGGAAGCAATAAGGCGCCATTGCCTGCTGTCAAAAAGTTGCGCGATGCGCGACAATCGGCAATCTCCCCCGGCCGGCAATAAAATTTGGAAAAACTATGAGCGAAACTGAGTTAACAAGCGGTGACTTTGCCGAGGCTGCGGAGCCATTCCGCCTGTTTGCCGCATGGCTTGACGACGCGACGAAGAGTGAGATCAACGATCCCAACGGCGTGGCGCTGGCGACCGTCGATGCCGAGGGCATGCCGAATGTGCGGATGGTGCTGCTCAAGGGGTTCGATGAAAGCGGATTTGTGTTCTACACGAATTTCGAGAGCGCCAAAGGCCGCGAGATTCTTGGCAGCATGAAGGCGGCGATGTGCTTTCACTGGAAATCGCTGCGCCGGCAGGTGCGTGCACGGGGGCCGGTGGAGATCGTTACCGAGGCGGAAGCGGACGCGTATTACGCGACACGTCCGCGCGGCAGCCGCATCGGGGCATGGGCGTCGAAACAGTCGCGGCCGCTGGAGAGCCGCTTCGCACTGGAAAAGGCCGTTGCCGAATACACGGCGCGCCATGCGATCGGCGTGATCCCACGGCCGAAACACTGGTCAGGCTTCCGCATCGTGCCGCAGACGATCGAGTTCTGGCACGACCGGCCTTTCCGGCTGCACGACCGCATTGTCTTCTCGCGCAGCGCTGGGGGCGGCTGGGACAAGACAAGGCTTTATCCCTGAGCGGCTGGCCCTTAAGCAGCTTCACCAAGGAGCCTAGGGCAATCTTGCCGAACCACCTTGGTTCACCAATAGTCATAGTGAACCAACATGAAAGGTTCTTTCTATGACGGCTTTTACCGTGCGTGTCCCGGACGAAACCGCAAAGAGGCTTGACCAGCTTGCCGAAAAGCTCGACCGCTCGCGCTCCTATGTGGCCGCGCAGGCTATCGAGGACTTCGTGGCCCGTGAGGAATGGCAACTCGCCGAGATAGAAGCCGGATTGGCCGACGTCGAGCGCGGCGACTTTGCCAGTGACCGTGATGTAGCCGCTGTTGTCGGAAAATACGTCAAGTCGCGGAAATGATCGTCCGCTGGCGCGTTCCTGATCTTCAACGGAGACTACTCCGTCGCTATTTCGTCCGGCCACATCTGGGCGCCATGCAGGTTGCGGAGGATGCGAACCGTGTCGGCCACTACGGCATAAGCGGCGATGTAGGGCGTGCGCGCGACGACAAGTTCGCGCGTGCCGGCGATCCGGCCGGGTCGCCCGCTTTCCGGAAAGTCGATGAGACGGTGAGTCGCAAAAACGATCTGCTGGTCGACGTGAACGGCGGCTCTGGGGTTTTCGGCTTCGATATACGTGAAGATGTCGTCGCGATCGGAGAGCGCAAACCGCGCCCAGACCAGCCTCAAGATTCACCTGCCTCCGCCTTGCGAAGCGCTGCCGCCCGCCGTCCAGCAAAATGGGTTTCGGCGTCGGCGTCTTCAACGTCCGGCCGGGTATCCTCGATCGCCTGCAGAACTTTCGCCCGGAACCAGGCATCGTGGGCGTCACTGTTGCTGACGAGTTCGAGCGGCAAGGCGCCCTCATTCGCGGTGCGCGTCAACAAGATGCGGACGGCATCGGAAACCGTGAGCCCCATGTTTTCCAGAACCGCCGTGGCGCGTTCCTTCACCTCAGCGTCAATTCGGGTCTGGACCAGTGCGTTCGACGGCATGGCAGTCTCCTTCGCCAGCAGACAATGTAATGCATGTGCATGACATATGCTAGACTCTAGTAGCGCCAGCTAGCCCTTCTTCCTGGTCATGAAGGCCATCAAGGCGGCGCGGGCCTCGTCGGATGTGAGCCGCGCCCGAAAATGCTCACTTTCCTGGCCGATGCGGGCAACGAGGTCTTCACGCGAACCGCGCATCAGGTCACGCGCGATCTTCAGCGCTTGCGGCGGCTTGGCCGCGATCTGCCCGGCAGCGGCAAGCACGGCGGATTCGAGTTCGTTCTCCTCGACCACTGCGTAGATCAGCCCGGCGGCTTTCGCCCGCTCGGCCGAAAACCCTTCGCCGAGGCCAAGCAGCGCGAAAGCGCCTTGCCGGCCGAGAATCTGCGGCGCAAGCAGGCTCGAGCCCGCCTCGGGGACCAGTCCGAGATCGACGAAGGGCGTGCGGAATAGTGTGCGCGGCGTGGCGAAGGTCAGGTCGCAGTGCAGGTTGAGCGTTGTGCCGATGCCGACCGCGATCCCGTCGACGCCGGAGATCATCGGCTTTTCCGTCCTGGCCAGCGCCATCAGGAAATCCCAGACTTCGGTGCCGCCCTCGCCGCCGGTGGCGACGACCATGAAATCGGCAAGGTCATTGCCCGACGAGAAGGCGCCTGGAACACCGAGGAAGACATGGACGCGGATCGCCGGATCGGCGTCGCCCTCGGCAAGGGCTTTGGACATTGTTGCATACATGGCCCGCGTCAAGGCGTTCTTCTTGTCCGGACGGTTCATGCGGAGGATCTGGATGGCGCCCTGGCGCTCGACGAGGATGTGGTCTGTCACGGGTGATCCTTTGTGAACGTCGTGAAACGTTAACCTGGTGGCTGTCAGGCAGAGATCAGCGTCTGGCCGGCAGCGGCAAGGCTCTCGGCGCCGCCGATGACACGCTCCTTCAGCGCGCCCGCCTCGCCAAGCAGGTTTTCGGCGTAAAAACGGCAAACGGCGATGCGGCTTTGGTCGGCAAGCGCGCCGCGCGCCAGATAGGCGCCGCCCGCCGCCAGCGAGATCAGCCGCAGATAAGGCGTCGCACCGGCCAGCGCCGCGTCCGAGCGGCCGTCGGCGAGCAGCCCTTGCAGGAAGCGCGTCGCCTGGCTGAGGTCGTCGAGCGCCTGGTCGAGGCCATCGGCGGTGCGGCCAAAACCTTGAAGGTTCGAGGTCCGCGCTTGATTGGCGACGGATTTCAGTTCGGCGATGTAGCCATGCACATGCTCGCCGCCGCCAAGCGGCAGCTTGCGCGCCACCAGGTCTATCGCCTGGATGCCATTGGTGCCTTCGTAGATCGGCGCGATGCGCGCGTCGCGATAAAGTGCTGCCGCACCGGTCTCCTCGATGTATCCCATGCCGCCATGAATCTGCAGCCCGAGCGAGGCGACCTCGACGCCGACATCGGTGGAAAAGGCCTTGGCCAGCGGCGTCAGCAGATTGGCGCGCTCCTGCCAATGGATGGCTTCATCGCCGACGGATACGCGCGCATGGTCGATGGCGTGCGCGCAGCAATAACTGATGGCGCGCGCAATCTGGGTCAGCGCCTTCATGGTCAGGAGATTGCACTGCACGTCGGGGTGATGGACGATCGGCGTCATGGCGTTGCCATCATAGCTCGCGGCCTTGCCTTGCCGGCGTTCATTGGCGTAGGCGAGCGCCTTCTGCGTGGCCGTTTCGGCGACCGCAACGCCCTGCATGCCGACGGCGAGCCGCGCATTGTTCATCATGGTGAACATGCAGGCGAGGCCCCTGTTTTCCTCGCCGATCAGCCAGCCGATCGCGCCGGGGGCGGTCCCTTCGAAACCGTCGCCATAGATCATGGTGCAGGTCGGCGAGGCGTGGATGCCCAATTTGTGCTCCAGCCCGGAGCAGAAGACGTCGTTGCGTGCGCCAAGCGCGCCATCATCGCCGACCAGGAATTTCGGCACCAGGAACAGCGAAAGGCCGCGCGTGCCGGCCGGCGCGTCCGGCAGCCGCGCCAGCACCAGATGGATGATGTTGTCGGTAAGATCGTGCTCGCCATAGGTGATGAAAATCTTCTGGCCGAAGATGCGGTAGGTGCCGTCGCCGGCCGGCTCGGCGCGGGCGCGCAAGGCATTCAGATCCGAGCCCGCCTGCGACTCGGTCAGGTTCATCGTGCCCATCCATTCGCCTGAGACGAGCTTTTCCAGGTATTT
Organism: Mesorhizobium sp. WSM4806; assembly: GCF_055811635.1. Classification (NCBI taxonomy): domain Bacteria; kingdom Pseudomonadati; phylum Pseudomonadota; class Alphaproteobacteria; order Hyphomicrobiales; family Phyllobacteriaceae; genus Mesorhizobium; species Mesorhizobium sp. WSM4806. The sequence continues at coordinate 448,371 of NZ_JBVVQZ010000001.1, forward strand.
GGCCTTCAGCGCCGGTGAAGCATGCTTGTCGAGCGCCTCGACCGCGCCCATGGTCAGCGTCGGGCCGATGCCGAAGGCCATGGCGGCGGAGTTCCACATTTCGAGCGCGGCGACGCCCAGCATGGTAGGCAGCGCCTGGCCGCCGAATTCCTCCGGCGCTGACACAGCGTTCCAGCCGCCGTCGATCCAGCGGCGATAAAGTTCCTTCCAGCCGGGCGGCATGGTGACGGCAGCGCCGCTCAGCACCGCGCGTTGTTCATCGCCGATCTTGTAGAGCGGCGCGACCTCTTCGCCGGCAAAGCGGCCGGCTTCCGCCAGAATGGCGTCGACGAGGTCTTCGCCAAGGTCGCCAAAAGTGCCGGCGTCAAGCGCCGGCTTCAAGCCAGCCACATACTTTAGCGTGAAAGCGATGTCCTCGACCGGTGCCCGATACATGCCGCTCGCTCCTCCTCCGTCCGGCAGGGAAACTTAATATCCGTGCCGACACAAAACCATTCGCTTTTTGGGTCGCCTCTCCCGCCTTCTTTTTACGTAAACGTCAAGATTTGTCACGCGGATTTTGCATTTGGAATTGTTCACGCTAAAATCGGCAAAAAAGCCGGACAAGTCGACCGGCGACCGATCAAGAATGTCGAGGGGACCGCCCGTGCTCGCCAGACCTGACGCCTATCGCTGCACCGAATGCGGCCTGCCCTATCGAGCGGCAGGTTTTTGTCACCATCGCGGCAAGATCGAGGACGGCGCCGCATATTGGTCGGATCGCGGCATTCTGTGTTCGCCGCAATGCTCGCTGGCCCATCACCGCAAGCGCCAGGCTGAGGGAACGCTGCCGCAGGCGCCGGCGCCCGACCCGTTCCACCCGCTCGCCCTGCGTTGATGACCAGCAAAGCCATCCCCGGCACGATCGCGGCGGTTGCCGCGGGCCGCCGAAAGCATTTCCTTAACCATGGCGGTTCAGGATTGGGCTTTGGCCAGCAAGGATCTGCTGTTTGAAGCTGCCGGCGCACCCTCTTCGCCGCCCAGGACTCCTCGCCGTCGCGACCGCGATGGCAATGGCGTCGGCGCCGGCACAAGCCTCGGACTTCTCCCAGCCCTGGAAGAATGCCGACCGGGCGCTGGTGATCGACGCCTACGAATACAATCCCATCGATTGGACCGAGCTTGCCACCGACAAGCGCATCGTCGGCTTCATCAACAAGGCGTCCGACGGGATGCCGCCAGCGTATTTCTGTTTCGGCGACGAGACCGCGACGCGGCTCTGCAAGGCGCTGTGGAAGCGCCATGCGGTGGCACAGGAACTGTTCCAGACACGCAAGGTGGTGGCCAAGGCGCTCGGCCTGAAATGGGGCGCCTATCACCTCGCCCGACCCGGCAACCCCGTCGGACAGGCCAATAATTTCATCAATTTCGCGAAACCTGGCCCGGACGACCTGCTCGCCCTCGACATCGAGGATGACGACCCGACGAAATGGATGTCGCTCGAGGATGCAGAGGAATTCGTGCGCCATGTGCATCGGCGGATTGGCCGTTTTCCAGTGCTCTATACCAACGGCAAAACCGCCAAGCACATCGCCGACAACAAGTACAAATATCGGCTGCTGTCGCGGCTGCCGCTCTGGTATGCGCGCTACAAGCCCGATATCGGCGTGCATTTTCCGATGGGCAACTGGCAAGGCTACGCACTCTGGCAGTTTTCGGCAAAAGCCAATTGCGGCCGGTTCCGCTGCCCCTATCGGGTGGCTGGCACGCCGAACGACATCGACGTCAATGTCGCACCGATGGATGCCGCCGCGTTGCGCGCGCAATGGCCGTTCGGCGGCCTGATCGACGCGCAGCCGGATTACCTCGCCTCGATACCGCTGCCTCTCTCGCGGGCGACCGGCCTTGCCGGCAATGTCACCCTTACCTATGCGACCGTGGCGCCACCGCCGAGCTTCACCGAAATGGTCGCCATGTTCAGCGCGGGCTGGTCCAAGTTCCGCGGCAGCTTGCAAATGCCTGCCGTAGGGACAGCGCTGCGTCTTCCGCACCGGATCGCCGACTATCTGGGGTGGCTGCGAAAGGAAAAGCCCTCCGCATCGGCCGTTGAAGCCGCACCTACCGATCCGGTCAGCACTGCGTCGACCGAGTTGGATCGCCGCCCCCGCTAATCTTGCCCCCGCTAATCTTGTACGTCAGCGCGCCTGCTCGCGGGCAACGGCCTGCCAGCCGATGTCGCGGCGGCAAAAACCTTGCGGCCAATCGATCCGGTCGACCGCGGCGTAGGCTCGTCGCTGCGCCTCGCCGACCGTGCCGCCGGTCGCCGTGACACCGAGCACACGGCCGCCATTGGCGACCAGCCCGCAGCTGTCGATGGCGGTGCCGGCATGAAAGATCTCGACGCCATCGTCCGCGGCCTGTTCGACGCCTTGGATGACTGAGCCCTTTTCCGGCGTGCCGGGGTAACCCCTTGCCGCCATCACCACGGTGAGCGCCGCCTCGTTGCGCCAGCGCACCGAGGTATGTGCAAGCTGGCCGTCGGCGGCAGCGTTGAGCAGGACCAGCAGATCGTCCTTCAGCCGCATCATCAGCACCTGGCATTCCGGGTCGCCGAAGCGGGTGTTGTATTCGATCAGCTTCGGCCCATCGCCTGATATCATCAGCCCGGCAAACAGCACGCCGGAAAACGGCGCGCCAAGCTCGGCCATGCCGCGCATGGTCGGCTCGATGATCTCGCGCATGGTGCGGTCGATCATCTCCGGCGTCATCACCGGGGCCGGCGAATAGGCCCCCATGCCGCCGGTGTTCGGACCGACGTCGCCGTCACCGAGGCGCTTGTGGTCCTGCGCGGTGCCGAACGGCAGCGCGGTGACGCCGTCGCACAGGCAAAAGAAGCTCGCCTCCTCGCCGGTGAGAAACTCCTCGACCACCACCTCCGCGCCGGCCTGTCCGAAGGACCCGTCAAAACAGGCATCGAGCGCTGCCAGCGCCTCGGCCAAATTCATGGCGACGGTAACGCCCTTGCCGGCGGCGAGGCCGTCGGCCTTGATGACGATCGGCGCGCCCATCTTTTCGACATAGGCCCTGGCCGACGCCAGGTCGCCGAAACGGCCATAGGCGGCGGTCGGGATGTCGTATTTCGCGCAAAGATCCTTGGTGAAACCCTTCGAGCCTTCCAGCCGCGCCGCCGCCCTGGACGGGCCGAAGACGCGAATGTTTTCAGCGCGGAGGTCGTCTGCAATGCCGGCGACCAGCGGCCCTTCCGGCCCGACCACGACGAGGTCGACCTTCTTCTCCGTGCAGAACCGGGCCACCGCCGCATGATCGTCAATGTCGAGCGTCACCAGTTCGGCTTCGCGGCCGATGCCAGGGTTGCCGGGCGCCGCGTAAAGCTTGGTCAGCAGCGGCGAGGCCGCGATCTTCCAGGCCAAGGCATGTTCGCGGCCGCCGGAGCCGATCAACAATACGCGCATGCCCAGATCCCTTGCCATTCCACGATCAGGACTGCGCTATTGCGCCCCGTACGATGGGTCAAGACATTTGGAAGACTTTGAGCGCAATTCCACACGGGAACAGGGAATGGTTCGGCCCGCTTGACGCTTGACGACGTTCGCCGCTGCTGCCACTTCAGCACGATGGAACCCATCCAGTCGAAAGCAGCCCAGGGCCGCGTCGCCGATGCGCCGAGCGGCCACTGGGTCTACCGCATCCTGCCACGCTGGCTTTGGCCCTATGCGCAGCTTGCCCGGTGGGACCGGCCGATCGGCTGGCAGTTGCTGCTGTGGCCGTGCTGGTGGTCGGCAGCCCTTGCCGCGAGTGCCCATCCACGCCCTGCTGATCCCCTGCTCTCGCTGCTGCCGGCGCCATGGTATCTCGTGCTGTTCCTGATCGGCGCCGTCGCCATGCGCGGCGCCGGCTGCACCTACAACGACCTGGTCGACCAGGACATCGACAACCAGGTGGAACGCACGCGCTCGCGGCCGCTGCCGGCGGGAAAGGTCACGCGCCGGCAGGCCTGGGCGTTTCTCGTGATCCAGGCACTGATTGGACTCGCCGTGCTTCTGCAGTTCAACAGCTTTGCCGTCCTGCTCGGCATCTGCTCGCTCGCCGTCGTCGCCATCTACCCGTTCATGAAGCGATTCACCAATTGGCCGCAACTGGTTCTCGGCCTTGCCTTTTCCTGGGGTGCGCTGATGGGATGGGCGGTCGAATTCGGCAATCTCGATGGCCCGGCCGTCATGCTCTATATCGGCTCGATCCTGTGGGTGATCGGCTACGACACGATCTATGCGCATCAGGACAAGGAAGACGACGCCATCGTCGGCGTGCGCTCGACCGCACGCCTGTTCGGCGACAACACCAAGACCTGGCTCGTCGGGTTTTATGGCGGAGCGCTGGTCTGCTTCGCCATCGCCTTCGCGGCAGCGCAGGCGCCAGTGCCGGCGCTGGCCGGGCTGGTCGCGGCCGGCGCCCATATGGCGCGGCAGATCACCGTGCTCGACATCGACGATCCCGACCAGTGCATGCTTTTGTTCAGGTCGAACAACCAGGTCGGCTGGCTGGTCTTCCTCGGCCTGATCGGCGGTGCGTTGTGGGTGGCGCTGAAGCCGCTGGTTTAGCGGCTTTTTCCCTTCTCCCCTTCTTGTGGGAGAAGGTGGATTGTCGCGAAGCGACAAGACGGTTGAGCGTGTGCTGGACGGAATGCAGTTGGTCCCAAGCTGGAACACCCCTCATTCGGCCGCTTCGTGGCCACCTTCTCCCACAAGGGGAGAAGGGAAAGCTCACTCTATTCGTCGCGCGAAATAATCTCCTGGCCGCCGATCACCAGCCTGAGGCCGAGGGCGCCGGCCCTGCGGCGGGCGAGGAAGCGCGGGCGACGCGTGGTCGAAAGCCGACCCCTGCGACGGTCCTGCGCGGGTAATGTCTTGATGGCGACGCCAAGCGATTCCTCCAGGGTGCGGGCGATGCCGTCGGATTCGATCAGAAGCATCGGCAGACGGTAGGCATCGGCCCAGGCGCGCCAATCGGCGGCGACATCCTCGAGATCGTCGGCCACCAGCAGCGGCACCGACAGCATCGGATCATTGTGCAGAAGCTCCAGCGTCACCGTGACATTGCCGTCCGGGTCCTCCATTGCGCGGGCTGCCACGCCACGAAACGCATTGGCGGGCAGAGCGATGAACGCCGGCAGGCCGCTCATCTCCAGCACGCGGCGAATGACGGCGCCACGATGGTCGATGGTGAAGGTAACGTCGCCGTAGTCGTCGCGCGTCGCGTAGCTCACCACCTGCGGCAGGCGGAGTGGGTCGAGGCGCATATTGCGCCCAGCCCAGACTGGCTTCAGCCCAGTGTTCATATCGTGCCTTTCCTGTCTCTCCTGAGAGCCGGTCTTCCGGTTCTCCGGGCCGGTTTATCCAGCCTCGTTGTGGGGAAACATTAGCGCGGGCTTCTTATCGCAGCGCTTAAGAAAGTCGGTTAAATTTTGCTGATCTCGAGGCGATGGTTATCGGAATGCAACCATTCACAAGACGGCGAAAGGATCAGATAACCTTACCGGGATTCATGATGCCGGCCGGGTCGAAGGCCGTCTTCACCCTGCGCATCAGTTCGATCGCCATCGGCGGCGCTGTCGCGATCAATTCATCCCGCTTCAGCTGGCCGATGCCGTGCTCGGCCGAGATCGAGCCGTGAAGGCTGCGCACGACATCGTGCACGGCCTTGTTCATGGCATGATAGAGCCGGAGAAACGCTTCGTCATCGCCGCCGATCGGCCGGGAGATGTTGTAGTGGAGATTGCCGTCGCCCATGTGGCCGAAACACACCTCGCGCGCACCGGGGCTGACCGATTGAACGGCGCCGGCTGCCTTTTCGATGAATTGCGGGATGGCCGCCACCGGCACGGAGATGTCGTGCTTGATCGAGGCGCCTTCGGGCTTCTGCGCCTCGGGCAGCAGCTCGCGGAAATTCCAGAAGGCATCGCCCTGCGCGATGCTCGCCGCAATCACGGCATCGCCGACGATCTCTTGCTCGAGGCCGGCTGAGAGCACCTCCTCGATCAGGGCCCTCGCATCCTGCGCCGAGCGACCCGAAGAGATCTGCATCAGCACATACCACGGCCAATCCCCGGACAGCGGCCGCACGACGCCTGGCGCGTGCAGCAGCGTAAAATCGTAGGGCCGCTGGCCGATCAGTTCGAAAGCAGTGAGCGCCGCACCGGCGCGATCCATCGCCAGGCTGAACAGGGACAGTGCCGCCTCAGGTGACGACAGGCCGGCAAAGGCCACTTCGCGTCCCTTGGGCTTTGGGAAAAGCTTGAGCACGGCGGCGGTGATAACGCCGAGCGTGCCTTCTGCGCCGATGAACAGGTTCTTCAGATCGTAACCGGTGTTGTCCTTCTTCAGCTTGCGCAGATCGTCGAACACCTCGCCGGTCGGCAGCACCACTTCGACGCCGAGGCACAGCTCACGCGCATTGCCATAGGCGAGAACGCCGGTGCCGCCGGCATTGGAAGAGAGATTGCCGCCGATCTGGCAGGAGCCTTGCGCGGCAAGCGACAGCGGAAACAGCCGGTCGGCGGCATCGGCCGCTTCCTGCAGCGTCTGCAGGATGACTCCGGCCTCGACGGTGACCGTGTTGGACAGGACGTCGATCTCGCGGATGCGGTTCAGCCGCGACAGCGACAGCACGATCTGGCGGCCGGACGTGTCCGGCACCTGCGCGCCGACCAGCCCGGTGTTGCCGCTTTGCGGCACGACCGGCGTTCCCGTCTCGGTTGCCAGCTGCATGATGCGGCTGACCTCGTCGACACTGCCGGGCCTCAGCACCAGCGCCGTCCGGCCATGCCACAGACCGCGCCTCTCCGTGAGGTAAGGCGCGATATCCTGCTGGTCGCGAAGCGCATATTTGTCGCCGACGATTGCCGCAAAGCGGTCGATGAGGGCGGGGTCGATATCCCTTGAGATGTCGTTCATGGATGGGAAACTATGGTGCTCAGTCGATCTTGTCACGAGGGGCGGCGGCACGCGAAAGCCGGTCGTTGATCGCCTCGCCCAGCCCGTCGGAGGGGATCGGCTCGACGGCGATTGTCTTGGCGCCGCTGCGATCGAGATCCTGCATATGGGCAAAGAGGTTGGCCGCGGCCTCGCGCAGGTCGCCGGTCTCTGACAGGTTGCGCAAGGCGGCTGCGCCTTGCCAGCCTTCGGCGCGGCGCGGGCCGAACGCCAGCAAGGCTTCGCCCTTTGCGACTTTTGCGGCGTTGATCCGCACTGCAGCACCCGGCGCGTAATGCGAGGCGAGCATGCCCGGGGCCTCGATGCCCGCCGCGCCGCGCAGCAGCTTCATGCCGGCGGTCGCTTCGATCTCTTCGGCGGCAATGCCGCCCGGCCGCAGCAGCCGCAGCTTTCCGCCCTCTATCTTCACGATTGTCGATTCGACCCCGACCGACGTCGCGCCGCCATCGACCACCAGCTTGATTTTTGGACCGAGATCGGCGGCCACGGCCTCGGCCGTCGTTGCGCTGATCCTGCCTGAGGAATTGGCGCTGGGCGCTGCAAGCGGGCGTCCGAGCCTGGCGATCAGTTGGCCGCCAAAGCCTTTCGGCATGCGCAGCGCGACCGTATCGAGCCCGGCGGTGACCAGCGGATGAATGCCGTTGCCGGGCCGCTGCGGCAGCACCAGCGTCAGCGGTCCCGGCCAGAATGTCTGCGCCAGCCTTTTCGACACGGGATCGAACAGCGCGATGCGATCGGCCATCGCCAGATCGGCGACATGAGCTATCAGCGGATTGAAGCGCGGCCGGCCCTTGACCTCGAAGATGCGCGCCACGCCAACACCATTGGTGGCATCGGCGGCCAGCCCGTAGACGGTTTCGGTCGGAATGGCGACGACATCGCCCCCTTCGAGCAGCGCCAGCGCCCGCTCCATCGCCTCGCCGGCGGCAAGTATCTCAGCCACTCTCATCACCTTACAGAAGCGGGACCTTACGGATGTCGGTGCGTAATACGGTGACGTTCACGGGGCAAGTCCGGGCGGAAGCGAATTGCCAATAGCTAAAATGCCAGCTTTCCTGGCAAGCCCGCATCAATTCCCGGACGCTATGGTGCCGGCTTGTTGGGCAAGGGGAGCTATCATGGTCTGGGTGCGTATCCTGGGGGCGCTTGGCCTCACTCTGGCGGCGGGCACAGCACAGGCTTCATCCTTCGTTGTTCCTGCTGCACCATCCTCGACCCCGTCCGTCGTCAGCCTCGGTGCGCCTGAACCGGCGAAGGTGGCTGGCAACTCCTCGACGCCATCGATCGTGGCGCTCGGCGAACCAGTGCCCGATGTCACCTATGAAAAAGTTTCTGCGATCCCGAGCCAGCCCAAGCCCAAGCATGATTTCACGCAAAGCCCGATGATCATTCGCGGCGGCATCGTCGGCGACGCCTTCGCAACACCGGCGCCCAGCCCCGCACCTGCCGCGACAACCGCTGCCGCAGCACCTGCGGCGGCCACGAAATCCGACAAAAAAAATACCGCAACGAACAGCCCGCCCGAGCCCGCAACACCGCAACCAACGCCCATCCCCGAGATCGACCAGGCCAGATAGCCGTTCGCAGCCAGGACGACGCTCGCCTAAATTGCCAAGCCTCAGCCGGCGATTTTCGAGAAATCCGCGACCTGGTCGGTCGCTGCCCGGATGCGCGCCAGCAACGCCAGGCGGTTGGCGCGCACGGCCTGGTCCTCATCATTCACAAGAACGCGTTCGAAGAATGAATCAACCGGTTCACGCAACGCGCTAAGCGCCAGCATGGTGGCGGAAAAGTCTTCGTTGTGAATCGCTTGGCCGGCTTCCTTCTCGGCCTGATTCACCGCGGCAAACAGCGATTTCTCGGCCTCTTCCCGGAATCGAACCGGCTCAACATTTTCGGCGATCGTCGTTTTCTTCTTCTCCTCGGCGGCCAAAATGTTGGCCGCGCGCTTGGTGCCGGCTAGCAGGTTCTTGCCGTCCTCGGTGTCGAGGAAAGAGCCTAGGGCTTGGACGCGACGAACGATTTGCAGGAGATCGTCGGACCGCGGCGTGATGACCGCATCGATCAGATCATGCCGCGCGCCCTGGTCGCGCAGATAAACTTTCAGGCGATCGTGGAAGAAAGCGAGGAGGTCGGAAGGGTAGATTTGCTCCGCCTTCCCTTCCAGCGTTGTAATCGCATTCTTGTCGAGATAGTTCGCCCACTTATAGGCGCTTCCGAAGGTGGGCATGAGCGCCAGGCGGATACCGTTCTCGACTAGAATCCTCACCACCCCCAGCGCCGCGCGGCGGAGAGCATAGGGGTCCTTTGACCCGGTCGGTTTTTCGTCAATCGCCCAGAACCCGACCAGCATGTCGAGCTTGTCGGCGAGCGCTACGGCCACCGATACGGGATCGGTCGGCACGCGGTCGGACGGGCCCTGCGGCTTATAGTGCTCCTCGACGGCGGCGGCGACCGAGGGATGCTCGCCCTGCAGCAGCGCGTATTTGCGGCCCATGGCGCCCTGCAATTCCGGGAATTCGCCGACCACCTCGGTGGTGAGGTCGGCCTTGGCCAGGACGGCAGCGCGACGTGCCAGCGCGGTAATCTCCCCCCTCGAGGGGGAGATGTCGCCGAAGGCGACAGAGGGGGTCGCTGATCCACGCGCAACGACCCCCTCTGGCCTGCCGGCCATCTCCCCCTCAAGGGGGGAGATTCCGCTCGCCACTATCGGCGCCAATTCTTCAGCCAGTTGGGCAATCCGCTCCACCCGCTCACCCTGCGTGCCGAGCTTGGCGTGGAAGGTGACGCCGAGATGGTCGAGGCGGGCCATGCGCTGGTCGAGCGGCTTTTTGAGATCGAGCCCGAACTTTTCCGCCGATGCCTGCAACTGGTCGAGGTCGGGCAAATCGCCCTGGTCGGTCTTCCAGAAATAGAGCGCGTCGGAAAGGCGGGCGCGTACCACCTTGCCGTTGCCGTGGGCGATCTCCTTGCCGCCGTCGCTGGCCTCGATGTTGGCGGTCAGGATGAAGCGGTTGGAAAGCTCCTCGCCGGCGCCCTGCGGCCGCGTCACAAAACACTTCTGGTTGGCGCGGATGGTCAGTCGGATCACCTCGGCCGGAATGGCGAGAAAGTCCTGCTCGAATTCGCCCATCAGCACGACCGGCCATTCGACCAGGCCTGACACTTCCTCAAGCAGCCCCTCGTCCTCGACAAGGTTGAGCCCGTTGGCGAAAGCGAGATTCCTGGCGTCGGCAAGGATGATCTGCTTGCGCCGGTCGGCGTCGAGCACAACCTTCGCCGCCTCCAGCTTGGCGGCATAGTCGTCAAAACGGCGCACGCCGATGGCGCCCAGCGCGTGAAAACGATGGCCGTAGGTGATGTTTCCCGAGCGGATGCCGTCGATCTCGAAATCGACGACCACCGGCTCCTCGGTCTCCGGGCCGAAGGTGCAGAGGATGGACTGCAGCGGCCGCACCCAGCGCAACGATCCCGGTTTCGCCGAGGCTGGCCCCCAGCGCATCGATTTCGGCCATGGAAAGTCGCGGATGATGCCCGGCACCAGTTCAGCGATTATCGTCTCGGCCGCCCGGCCCGGCTTCGCAATATGGGCGACATAGAAGTCGCCCTTCTTCGGATCGGCGTGGACATGCGCCTCGGCGATCGAGGAAAGACCGGCCTTGCGCAGAAAACCTTGGACCGCCTGTTCGGGCGCTTTGGTCGAGGGTCCCTTGATCTCCTCGCTTATGTCCTTCGAGCGCGCGGTCACGCCGCGAATGTCGAGCGCCAGCCGGCGCGGCGTCCAATATTCGCGCGCCGCCTCATAGGTCAGCCCGGCCTCGACCAAACCGTCCGTCATCATCTTCTTCAGGTCGCCCGCCGCCTTGCGCTGCATGCGCGCGGGAATCTCTTCCGAACGAAGTTCTAAAAGCAGGTCGGGCATAAATTGTGCTCACGCGGCGAAATGGTCCAGGCGGCATAGCAACTCGGCTGGTCCCATGCAATCGGCGCATCCACGGACGATTGCCAAAAATATGCCGCTGCCTGTCGGGCCAGAGCGGGACCATCCGTCCTTGGGTCAAAGATCTCCATGAACCGAACGCAGCGCTGAAGCGACCAACGCTCAGGCAGAGAACTATTGGCTGAACGACTATGAAGACGGCATCGACATTTCTGCAGATCCTCGCGCTCAGCGCCTGTTTTGCGGCGCAGGCTCATGGCACGTTCACGATGCCCGGCGTTAGACAAGCGCTGCGGACAATGGCTGGCTCGAGCGGCCAAGGCGTATCGCCAATCAGCGTATCAGTCGAAATCGCAAACAGCCTCTGGAGCTAAGCCGCCAGACCACCTGCCTGCGTCAGCAAAAACGCCTCGCCGCAGGCTTTCGCCAGATTGCGCACCCGCAAGATGTAGCTCTGCCGCTCGGTGACGGAAATCACGCCGCGCGCGTCGAGCAGGTTGAAGACGTGGCTGGCCTTGATGCACTGGTCGTAGGCGGGAAATACCAGACGGTGGTTCCCCTCCCCCTTGAGGGGGTGGCTAGACGCGGGAGGAGTCGCTGGGACCTTGCTTGCGGTGCCTTCTGAGGCGACCCCCTCTGCCCGCTCCGCGGGCATCTCCCCCTCGAGGGGGGAGAGGGGCGCGCCGGCATCGAGCAGCGCCTTGCACTCGGCTTCGGCGTCTTCGAAATGCCGAAGCAGCATCGCGGTATTGGCGAATTCGAAATTGTGCCGCGAATATTCCTGCTCGGCCTGCAGGAAGACCTCGCCATAGGTCACCTTGTCGGCGCCATCGCGGCCGTTGAAGTTGAGGTCGTAGACATTGTCGACGCCCTGCACATACATGGCCAGCCGCTCCAGCCCGTAGGTGAGCTCGCCCGCCACCGGCGCGCATTCGATGCCGCAGACCTGCTGGAAATAGGTGAACTGCGACACTTCCATGCCGTCGCACCAGCACTCCCAGCCCAGCCCCCAGGCGCCGAGCGTCGGGCTTTCCCAGTCGTCCTCGACGAAGCGGATATCATGCAGAAGCGGATCGACGCCGATCGCCGCCAGCGAGCCGAGATACAGTTCCTGCAGGTTGGGCGGGTTCGGCTTCAGGATCACCTGGTACTGGTAATAGTGCTGCAGCCGGTTCGGGTTCTCGCCGTAGCGCCCGTCCTTGGGCCGGCGCGAAGGCTGCACATAGGCCACGTTCCAGCGCTTTGGCCCCAGCGCGCGCAAGGTCGTCGCCGGGTGGAACGTGCCGGCACCGACTTCCATGTCATAGGGCTGGAGAACGACGCAGCCATAGTCCGCCCAGTAGTTATGCAAAGTCAGGATCAGCCCCTGGAACGAGCGGCTGGGATGCATATGGGCTGGGATATCAACTGTCACGGCGGCCTCGACGGGAAAGACGGGGATGCGGCCCTCCCTAGAGCGCCCACCGGCAAGCGTCAAGGCAAGGGGCCGGCCGCAGCCAGGGCAATCGGGTGAGTTAACGCGTGACATACGGCGAAACGGCAGGGACGTGGCGGCCTGATCGTGGCCCTTCCTGGGAGCCAGAGATGAGAGCGCCCAGCGATCAGTCCCGCGCCTCAGCCGTCGGCGGCTCTCATGTGTGGTATCATCCGGCGGGGCGTCCAGCACCCTCGAGGAGACAAAAGTCATGAATTCCCAAGGGATGGCTCAGATGTCCTCCGTCGATTCTCTTGCAGCGAGTTTATTGTCGGCAACATTGATGTTCGATCGGGCGTCGTTGTTGGCGCTCGAGGCTTTAGCTGCCGAATCGGACCGTCGGGTCCTGAGACGCGGTGAGGTTCTGGTTCGCGAAGGGGATGCGTCGGACAGGTTTTTCATCGTGCTGTCTGGACGCTTTACGGTACACAAAGGAGATTCGACTGGCTCGGTCGCCGCGATCGCACAGGGTGAACTCATCGGTGAAATCGGTTTCTTCGCGGGACTACCCCGCATGGCCACTGTCCTTGCAGCGCGCGATTCGATCGTCCTTGAAATCGGTCGCAATCATTTCGAGAAGGCGGCCGAGACATTGCCGAGCCTGAGGGAGGCGGTCACGGTATTTCTGGCGCGCCGGTTTGCCATCCAATCTCCGAGTTCGTCGCGTCTCAAGGAACCTGCCAAGATCCGAACGCTTGCGATCATTGCAGCCGGCGGAAGTCGCCTCTCACCGGTGTTCATCCAGCACCTGCGGCAAGCGTTCGGCGCTGCCACGCGCGCTCGGTTCGTTTCCCGGCTTGACATCCAAGCGAAGTTCCCAGGTCTTCCGATCGACGACCAGCCGATCCTTAACTGGTTGAACGAACTGGAGGCGGAAGCCCAATTCATCGTCTATGTTGCCGATGAGGAACCTAATGAATGGACCCAAGTCTGCATTCGCCAGGCCGATACCGTCCTGTTGCTGGCCAACGCGTCCTGCTCGCCTCGCCTGAACCCGTCTGAGGAACTGACGCTATCGGTCCATCCGCCATCGACCAGTCGGCTTGTCCTAATTCACGACACTCGCTCGGCTGCGGTCTCCGGTACCTCTGCATGGCTCGATGAGCGACCCTATGTTGACCAGCATCATCATGTTGCGCTGGGCGACGGGTCCGATTTCCAGCGCCTGGTCCGATTTATTTCGGGCAAGGCACTGGGCTTCGTGGCGGCAGGGGGTGGGTCCCTCGGCAGCGCTCATTTAGGCGTCTACAAGGCTTTCGTTGAGGCGGGCGCTTGCTTCGACTATCTCGGCGGGACAAGTTCCGGCGCGGCGATGATGGCCGGCTTCGCAAGAGGCTTGGATGCCGACCAGATCGACCGAGGCACCCACAACATATTTATCAAGAGCCGGGCGTTTCGCCGTCCCACCTTGCCGCATTTCGCGCTTCTGGATCACAAAGCGTTTGATCGGGCCCTTCGGCTGGAATACGGCGACGTTCTGATCGAGGATCTTTGGCTTCCGTTCTTTGCGCTTTCGACCAATCTGAGCAGCCGTCAGCCCCATGTCCACCGTCGTGGAAAGCTCTGGCACGCCGTTCGGGCGTCCGGCTCCATCCCGGGCGTCCTGCCGCCGTTCTTTACGGATGACGGCGATATGCTGGTGGACGGCGCTATCATGAACAATTTGCCGCTGGAGCAGATGAAGGAGCTCAAGACCGGACCCAATGTCATCGTTACCTTCGGGTCGAGTGCACCGCAGAAATACGACATAGACTATGACCGCATCCCCGGAGCTTCCGAACTGGCATTGGCCTTGCTGAACCCTTTCGGTCGTGCCCGCTTGCCTCGGGTTCCCAGCATGCTTCAGGTCATTGCCTCGAGCATGCTGGCACACCGGCCGCAGGACATTGCCGTCGGCGAAGAGGATATCCTGATCTGTCCGGAGGTTTCCAACACGATCAGCTTCATGGATTGGAGTCGGCATTCCGAGTTGTTTTCGGATGCCTACGACCGTACGACCCGACGGATCGAGGAACAGAATGACTCAGGGCTCCGAGCCGTGCTCGGCACCGCGCACGATTAGCATGGCTTATAGTCCAGACCCTTAGCGACAGCGGCGACGAGCCCCGCATAATCGAATTCAGAAGTATTCAGCCCTTTGGCGCAGTCGTCGGTTCGGGCTTGACCTTCGGGGTTTCCTGCGCCGTGTTGGATTCGATCGGCGGCAGGCCCTTCAGCAGTTTCTGCTGCAAGGCGGCGAGCACGCCGGGATCCGGCTTGAGGTCGCGAGCCTGGTTCCACTGGAAGGTGGCTTCCAATTTGCGGCCGACGCGCCAATAGGCATCGCCAAGGTGATCGTTGAGCACCGGATCTTCCGGCTTCAACGAAACGGCACGTTCCAATTCGCGCACCGCATCGTCGAATCGGCCAAGGCGGAAATAGGCCCAGCCCAGCGAATCGACGATGTAGCCGTCGCTCGGCCTGAGCTCGACGGCCTTCTGGATCATCTGAAGGCCTTCCTCGAGGTTGGTGTTCATGTCCACCCAGGAATAGCCAAGATAGTTCAGAACCTGCGGCTGGTCGGGGAACAATTCCAGCGCCTTGCGGAAATTCGGCTCGGCCTTCGGCCACTCCTTCAGTCGCTCATAGGCGATGCCGCGCTGGTAGAAAATGTTCCAATCGGCGCGGGTCGGGGCCTTCAGCATCGCCACCGCCTTGTCATAGAGACCGGCCGCGGAGCGGAAATCCTCCTTCGAGGCATAGACGCCACCGAGCGCCTGATAGGCGCGCATGTCGTCGGGACGCGCTTCGACGAGGGCCTTCAGATGGGCGATGGCCTCGTCATAGCGGTCGAGATCTGCAAGGTTGAGGCCGAGCTGCAGTTCCGACAGCGTCTTCAGCGGCGAACCGGCCGGGATGCGGCGATAGAAGGCGATGGCGCCCTCGCCGTCCTTCAACTGCTCGGAGACTGCGGCGAGTTGGACGAGGGCCGCGTCGCTGTCGGGCCTTAGTGCCAGGGCGTATTGCAGATAGAGGCGGACGAACGGCTCACCGCCGCCGCGATTGAGCGCGGTGGCGAGATCGAGCAGAATTTCCGAGGCGCCGTCGGACGGGCCGGCAACGAAGGGTTCGATCTTCTCGCCCTTGGCGATCCTGTCGCGAAGCGCCGATATCTCGACCTTGCCGGGTGCAAATGCCTCGGCCTGATCGAGCACGGACAGCGCCTTGTCCTTGTCACCCTTGCGGGCAAGGAAGGAGGCATAGGCCTGCGCGTTGCGCATCCAGGTTTCGGGCGCGGCGGCGCCGGTCGCGGTGTCCTGCAAGGTGGCGGCGTAGATCGCATCCGCCTTTTCGGGCAGGCCCGAGGCATCGGCGATAAGCCCGCGATGGAAGGATTTGAACAGGCCGAACCAGTCCGGGCCCTGCAGCTTGTCGATGGAGGCCATGGCCTCGCCGGGATCGCCGGCGCCCTGCTTGGCCCAGCCGGTCATGACGCCAGAGATCAGCCGGTCGAGATCGGATTCGAGCGAAAGCTTGAGCCAGTATTCGGCCTTGGAAAAGTCCTTCTTGTGAAAGGAACCGACGGCCAGCGCCAGGCGCGAGAACCGCTCGACGTCGGGAACCGTCTTGAGCTTGTCGGCATAGACCAGGGATTCTTCGAAGCGCCCCTGCGCGATCAGCGACAGCATCAGGCTTTGCTGCAACGAGGTGTCACCGGGAGCGAAGGCGAGCGCCTGCTTGTAGTAGGCGATGGCGCTGTCGAGATCATTGTCGCCTTCGGCGACCCGCGCGGCAAGATAGGCGCCCGAGAACGACGTGATATTGACCGGCTCGGTGGTCTCTTTGGCATAGGCGGGCAGACCGGAGACCGCCATGCCCGTCACAATTGCCAGCCCTGTCAGCCAGCGCGCACATCCTTGCCGCATCATATCCCTTTCAGTCGAAGCCATACCCGCGTCAGCGGGATCGCCGTTGACTCGATCTTTTCCACGTTAAGCATGGCCTTTTTGGGGTGAGGCTTCAACCCGGCCCGAATTCACAATCGGGTAATGCTATCAAAAACAACGCGGAAAGGCGCCAAATTGCGACCGTCGACCGCGATTTGCCGGCCTGACGCGCTGCCGGCCTGTCCTGCTGCAGCATCGGCGCCGCGATGCCGTAAGCGATCCGTAAGCGGCGGGCGTCGATAGTTTCCGCAGCGGAATGATGCGTGGAACCGTGCAGATGGATGCCGTTGCTTCGCCCAGGAAGATGCCGATGCTGGAAATGCCGCAGGGCCAGCAGACCTTCGCCATTGTCGATCGAATCTACGAAGCGTCGTTCGCGGCCGAGCTGTGGCCGGAGGTATTGGCGGCGGCAAGCGCGATCTCCCGCTCGGCAAACGGCGCGATCTTTATAGTCAGCGATCATTCGCCGGTCCGCGCCATCACCGAAACGCATCTCCAGCCCTTGCTCGATGAGTTCATGAAGGGAGACACTTGGCGGTTTTTCGAGAGCGTGAAGCGCTTGTGCGCCGCGCAGCCAGCAAGCTTTGTGCGGGTCGATAATTTCATCACCTGCGAGGAGATCGAGCGCGATCCCGTTCGCAAAAGTGCCACCGCGTTTGGCATCGGGCCGCATCTATGCACAGCCATCCCCATGCCTGGCGGCGAGCTTGTCCTTTTTGTCTTCCAGCGCTGGCTGAAGGACGGGAGTTATGACCAGGCCGCAATCGATCTGTTGAACGGACTGCGTCCGCACCTCGCACGGGCCGGCCTCGTCGCCGGGCGCCTGGGTCTGGATCGGGCCAGGACCGCCGTATCCATTCTCCGGGAAATCGGACTGCCGGCCGCAATCATGAGTGGATCGGGCCGTGTGCTGACGGCCAATCCGCTTTTCGAAGGCATCGCGGACGTCTTCCTTCCCACAGCCCATGGTGGTATGGCGATTGCCGATCAAACTGCAAACGCGCTTTTCCAGCAGGCCATCGCGCAGAACCGGGATAGCCGCGTCGTGCGGTCCATCCCGGTTGCGGCCATCAAAGGGCGGCCCGCGCTGGTCATTCAGCTGTTGCCGCTGCGCCGCGCCGGAAACGATATTTTTTCGGGTGCAGATGTATTGGTTGTCGCAACCACGGTCGGTACCGGCGCCACTGTTCCGTCGCCCAATGTGCTTTCAGGCCTGTTCGACCTGACGCCGGCGGAAGCCCGGCTCGCCGTCGAGCTGGCCTCCGGCCATTCGGTGCAGGAGGCGGCCATGGAAATCGGCATCGCCGTCAAATCGGCCCGCACCTATCTCGAGCGAATCTTCCGGAAAACCGAAACCAGCCGTCAGAGCGAGCTCGTGGCGCTGCTGAAGAGCGCGTGGTCATTTTCATGACCCCGACATTTTGCCGGGCGCTGACCGTCACGGAGCCCTGCCCTGCTGCTAACCATGCCGCTGCGGAACGTGCATGATTTCACCGCCGCAATTCCGGGAAGACAAAAACACGGGCCGGCGCCGTGCCGGCCAAATGTCGGCGATATCTTCAGTTCACCCGGCTGATGCAGAAATCGATGACGTCGAGCAGCGCCGATTTCTGCGGCGTAGCTTCAAGCGGCGCCAGCGCGTCGCGGGCGATCTCGCCGAAATGGCCGGCGCGCCCGATGGTGTCGGCGATAGCGCCGTGGCGGGTCATCAATCCGATCGCCTTTTCCAGCCCGGCGTCATCGGTGACATTGTCCTCGATGGCGCGCTTCCAGAAGCTGCGTTCGGACTTGGTGCCGCGCCGGTAGGCGAGGATCACCGGCAGCGTCACCTTGCCTTCGCGAAAGTCGTCGCCGACATTCTTGCCCAGATCCTTGCTGGTGCCGCCATAATCCAGCGCATCATCGATCAGCTGGAAGGCTAGGCCGAGATTCATGCCATAGGAGCGCAGCGCCGCGCGATCGTTTCGCGTCGCCTGGGCGATGACCGGACCGACCTCGGCGGCGGCCGAGAACAGGGCAGCGGTCTTGGCCTTGATCACCGCGAAATGCTCATCCTCCGTGGTTTCGAGGTTCTTGGCGGCGGCGAGCTGCATCACCTCGCCCTCGGCGATGATCGAGGCGGCGCTGGACAGGATGTCGAGCGCTTCCAGCGAACCGACATCGACCATCATGCGAAACGCCTGGCCAAGCAGGAAATCGCCGACCAGCACGCTCGCCTGGTTGCCCCAGATCATGCGGGCGGTCTTCTTGCCGCGCCGCATGCCGCTCTCGTCGACGACATCGTCGTGGAGGAGCGTGGCGGTGTGCATGAACTCGACTGATGTGGCGAGCTTGACATGGCCCTCGCCGGAATAGCCGAACATCTGGGCTGAGGCGAGCGTCAGCATCGGCCTCAGCCGCTTGCCACCCGAAGAGATCAGGTGGTTGGCAATCTCCGGGATCATCTCGACGTCGGAACCGGCCTTCGACAGGATCAATTTGTTGACGCGCCCCATATCGGCCGAAGTCAGGTCGATGAGATCCTTAATGGAGGCGGCTTCCCGCTTTCCGTTTTCGATGTTGAGAACGACACCCACGACAAACTCCCGTCTTATGTCACGCGCACGACGGCACCCCGATACCGCCGCAGACTCTAGGGCGCTACCCACAGGCACGGCAAGAGGCGATTTGGCGCGGTCGAGGTGGCGACGGAAGCCACCCACGTTTACATAGACGCTGCAACCTGCGAGTTTCGTCCTATGATAGAGCTTATCCGCACCAACGACGCCGTGATCATCTCCTTTGTCGAATCGCTGATGCGCGACGCCGGCATCGGCTGTTTCGTCGCCGACCAGAACATGAGCGTGCTCGACGGTTCGATCGGCATCCTGCCCAGGCGTATCATGGTCGAAGCCGACCAAGCCGATGCGGCGCGGCGCATCCTGACGGATGCCGGCATCGCCAACGAGATGCGCCAGAAGTAATGTCCGCGGCGCGCGCCACCCTTGTCCAGGACACGCCGGCCCATACGGTCGATGCTTTCCATCGCGGGCGGTTCTGGCTGGTGCAGCCGAAACAGGCAGGCCATCGCGCCGGCATGGACGCCATGATGCTGGCGGCTGCCGTGCCGTCCTCCTTCGCCGGGCGCCTTGCCGATTTCGGCGCGGGTGCTGGCGCCGCAGGCCTGGCCGTGCTGTCGCGCTGTCCTGATGCCGAGGCCGCGCTCATCGAACGGTCTCCGGAAATGGCGGCCTTCGCCGCAACGACGCTTGCCCACCCCGGTAATGCACATCTCAACGACCGCGCCTCGCTGCTCGCCGCCGACGTCGCGCTGTCGGGCCAGGCGCGAGCCGCCACTGGACTTGCCGACAATTCTTTCGATTTCGTCATCATGAACCCGCCCTTCAACGCCGCCGAGGATCGCGCCACACCCGACCCGCTCAGGAAGGCGGCGCATGTGATGGAGGACGGGCTGTTCGACAGCTGGATCCGAAGCGCGGCTGCTGTGGTCAGGCCGCGCGGCGGTCTTGCCGTGATTGCCAGGCCAGATCAGCTCGGCGCCATCCTCGATGCGCTATCAGGCCGCTTCGGCGACGCCGAGATGCTGGCCGTCCACCCCCGCCCCGAGGCAGCGGCGATCCGCATCGTCGTCAGGGCAATCCTCGGCGCCCGCGGAAAACTGTCGATCCGCCCGCCGCTGATGCTGCACGCGCAATCCGGTGACGGCCCCACGGAGCGGACCGAGATGATCAACAACGGGATGGCTTCGCTGTTCGGCGACTGAGCCTTTTTGGCCGGCCCGGCGTCGCGGCATTGCCGTTGGCCGGCGAATCCCTACATGCCTTCAAGCCAATTTGACCGGAGACCCCGTGAAACGCTTCCTGAACCGCCTGCTGCCGAAATCCTGGCGCTCCGACATCGTCACCATTCCCGTCATCCGGCTGCACGGCACCATCATGCCCGGCGGCGGCCCGTTCCGGCCGAGCCTGTCGCTGGCATCCACCGCCGGCCCTATTGAGAAGGCGTTTTCCTTCGACGCGCCCGCGGTCGCCATTTCCATCAATTCGCCGGGCGGCTCGCCGGTGCAGTCGCGGCTGATCTTCAGACGCATCCGCGACCTGGCGAGCGAGAAGAACAAAAAGGTTCTGGTCTTCGTCGAGGACGTGGCGGCGTCGGGCGGCTACATGATCGCGGTCGCCGGCGACGAGATCTTTGCCGATCCGTCGTCTATCGTCGGTTCGATCGGCGTGGTGTCGGCCTCGTTCGGCTTTCCCGAGTTGTTGAAGAAGATCGGCATCGAGCGCCGCGTCCACACGGCCGGCCAGAACAAGGCGGTGCTCGATCCGTTCAAGCCAGAGAAGAAGGAAGATATCGAGCGGCTGAAAGCGCTGCAGCTCGAGGTCCACGAGACCTTCATCGACCTCGTCAAGGACCGGCGCGGGCCAAAGCTCAAGGACGACCCGGACCTGTTCACCGGCCTGTTCTGGACCGGCAAGAAGGGACTGGAGCTCGGCCTTGTCGATGCGCTCGGCGATATGCGCAGCGTGCTGAGGGCTCGCTTCGGGCCGAAAACCCAGTTCAAGCTGATCACGGCGCCGCGCGGCCTGTTCGGCCGCTTCGGCTGGTTCGGCTCAAACAGAGGCGGCTTTTCGGCGCCCGAGATCGCCGCTGCTGCCGCAAGCGGCGTGATCGATGCGGCGGAAGAGCGCGCGCTGTGGGCGCGCTTCGGGCTTTGAAAAACCGGCGAAAGCGTTTAACTTGAAAGCTTGACCGGCCCGACCGGCGCCGCAGTCGGCCTTGCGAGGGAGGAGTTTGACATGCCACAGATCATTTTCTTTATCGCAGTCGGCCTGCTCGCCTATTTCGGCTATCGCTCCTTCGTCAGGGAAGCCGAGCGGGTGACGGCCAAGATTCGGCGCACCGAAAAGCAGGCTACCAACGGCACAATGGGCACGCTGGTCAGGGATCCGAAGACCGGCGAATACCGCCTGGCCAAGGACTGACATCATCCCTCTCGTGACTGACACAGTGGCTTCCGGCAATAGGGTCCGGGCATTGCATGCGCATGCCAAGATAAATCTCGCGCTGCACGTCACCGGCAGGCGCGCCGACGGCTATCACACGATCGAGAGCCTGGCGGTGTTCACGCGCTTCGGCGACCGGGTTGACATCGATCTCGCCGACAGCGACGGGTTCTTCGTGTCAGGCCGATATGCCTCCGCAGTCCCGCTCGACGACAGCAACCTGGTCGTGAAAGCGCGCGATGCGCTGCGAAAGCAGGCCGGCCCGCGGCATACGCCGCCGGTCGCAATCAGGCTCGAAAAGAACCTGCCGGTCGCATCCGGCGTCGGCGGCGGGTCGAGCGACGCCGCAACGGTGCTGCGCGGGCTCGTTGAGACATGGGCGCTGGACCTCGACGATGCCGACCTGGCGCGGGTCGGCCTCTCGCTGGGCGCCGACGTTCCCATGTGCCTTATGGCAAGGCCGCTGATCGCGCGCGGCGTCGGTGACGAACTGTCGGCCGTGCCGGGATTTCCCGCGCTCGGGCTGGTTCTCGTCAATCCCGGCACTGCCATCTCTACGGCCGAGGTGTTCAATGCGCTTTCTGATCGCGACAATGAGGGACTGCCGCCGCTGCCGCGCGACCTCGACTTCCACAGCATCCGCAACTGGCTGGAGATCACCCGCAACGATCTCGAGCCTGCGGCACGGGCGATCCAACCTGCCATCGGCAAGGCGCTTTCGGTGCTCAACAAGGCCGGAGCGGGGTTCGCGCGAATGTCCGGTTCCGGTGCGACCTGTTTTGGGCTGTTCGAGACCGGCAATGTCGCCAAGCGCGCCGCCGTCGATATCCGCAGCCGCCATCCCGACTGGTTCGTCGCCGCGACGCGAAGCATGACATCGGAGCCTGACGCATATGGCCAGGATTGACGAAAGCCGTTCCTTCATTCCCGTGCGCATCGCGGTGCTGACCGTTTCCGATACGCGCAGCCCTGCCGACGACAAATCCGGCCAGGTGCTGGCCGACCGCATCGTCGAGGCCGGCCATATTCTCGCCGGCCGCGACATCGTCACCGACGACCGCGAGAAAATCCGTGACAAGGTTCAGAACTGGTCGCGGGACGAAGCGATCGATGTCGTCATCACCACCGGCGGCACAGGTTTTACCGGCCGCGACGTAACGCCGGAGGCGCTGGAGCCGATCTTCGAAAAACGCATGGACGGCTTTTCCGAAGTGTTCCACCGCATTTCCTACGACAAGATCGGCACTTCGACGATCCAGAGCCGGGCGACTGGCGGCGTCGTCAACGCGACCTTCGTCTTCGTGCTGCCGGGTTCGCCCGGCGCCTGCAAGGACGCCTGGGACGGCATTTTGAAGCCGCAGCTCGACTACCGGCACATGCCCTGCAACTTCGTCGAGATCATGCCGCGCCTGGACGAGCATCTGCGGCGCGGCGGCACCAAGGCGAGTTAGACCAGGTTCTCAAAAGGCTGTTCGGGACCAGAACCAGCGCCGAAAATCACCGAATGACCGGCTCGCCGTGGAATCGCCGGCGCGAGGGCGGCGATACGCCGAAGCCGACTTCCATCATCAGCCGCGGCTTGCGCGTCGGCACGGTGCCCATGTGGAAGCCGAAGGGATCCTCGACGAAGCCCGATCCCGCCTCGCCGGTCAGCGTAATCGGACTCTGCGCGCCGTAGACATTCAGAACCTCTTCCGCGGGATGGCCGACGAGGAGCGTCAACTGGTGCTTGAGGGTGCGGCGGTTGTGGCTGCCGCGGACATAGACATGGGGGCCAGTCTCGGCATCGACCGGATTGAGATAGAAGAAGAATTTCAGCATCCGCCAATCGTCGAGATCGAAGTGGTACTTGCCAAGCGACGCCAGGTTCTTCTCGGCGTCGGAGGCGGCGCTCGTCGGAAAGCTCCACCAGACGCGCGTGGTGATCAGCTTCGCCTGGCTGCCGAGATAATGGGCGGCGATGTCGAGAAGCAGCGGATCGCGCTGCACGGTAAGCGCAGCGTTACAGTCGAGGATCCGCTCGAAAAAGTGGCCGCTGAGCAAGGGGCGGCCGAAGCGCTTCTCGGCCTCCGCGTGCTTTGCCGGCAGGAACTCCAGCCGACGGTCGAAATTACCGAAGCAAGGCGTGCGCTGCGCGAAGCTGGCGATCTCCTCGTGGATCGACTGCGGCAGCGCAAGTCCGGAAAAGAGCCCGTCCAAGCGGAGCGCGCCGACCACCGCATAACGATCGATGCCGGTGAACACCGTCTCCTGGACTTGTTGTGCCGGTCGAACCGGTTTTGCGCCACGCCAATGCAACCGCCGTGCCGGCATGGTGCGCGCCAGCATGAACATCGGCAGCCATGCCGGATTCTCGCGAAGGTCCAACAGATAGGTCGGAATCCGCACGGCAATGCGACGCAGCAGACTGCCGTTTCGAGCGATCGACTCAAGGCTTGCAGCACCGGATTTGTCAGGGGTCATCAGGATCCTCAGCTGTGAGGGCGGCGCCGACGAAACGTCGGCCGCTCACCGCTCAGGCGTTACCCAAACCCGTCCGCCCGCATCACGAATGGTAATCCCCGGTCAGGCTTTGTGCAATGCACAATAAAAGGATCTCTCGGAATCCTTCTGGCAAGCTTGACGGAGCATTAAGGCTCGTTGAGTTCGCGACAGCGCGTGATTTGAGCGAGGTGGAGTAGTGAGGCCGCGCACAGCGGATGAGGCCGCGACGAAGCGGTCAAACACCTTCGAGGATGATGATCGTCGGCCGGTCGGGCAGCGTCTTCAGTGAGACCGTCAGCGACCGGCCGGAGAGGAATTCCACCGCGAAATCGTCGCCCATCCTACCTGTGAACTCGCTGATCGGGGTCGAATGGCGATGCATCGGCAGGATCATTGATGAATAAAGCCGCGCGGTGATTTCGGTCATCCGGTCGAGCGACAGCGTCATGCCGCCGTCGATCGGCACCATAAGGATGTCGAGCCTGCCGATGGCGCCGTAATGCGCGTCCTCCAGCCGGTGGTGCAGATGGCCGAGATGGCCGATGCAGAGGCCAGCCACTTCGAAAATGAAGATGGAATTGCCGTCCTTGCCAAGATCGCCGCCATTGCGGATATCCGTCGGCACGTTGCGGATATAGACATCGTCTACGACAACGGCGTGGCGCGCCGGACCGCCGTCCGGATTCCAACCGCGCAGCACATATTCGATGCCGGGATCGACATGGTCCGAATAGTGGGTGCGGTGGGCCTTGTTCATAGTCACGACGCGCGGCAGCGGGTCAGCGCCATAGACGCCAGAAAAGTCAGTGGCGATCCTGACGCCGGCGGGCGTCTTGATGACGTAGGTCGAATGGCCGGCATAGGTGATCGTAACGTCGCCATCGACGAAAGCCTGGGCCAGCCGAGACGTCTGCGCGTTTGGCGCTGTGAAGCTGGCAAAGGTGGCCGACGGCAGCGCTTCAGCGATCGCAACGCATCTCGACGGCGGCGGCTCTTCCTGGGCCGAAGCGGCGAACGGCCAGAAAGCCACAGTCAGCAGAACAACGGCGGACAGGCGGAGCAAGGCTGTCTCCCGTGGCAGGATTGGCGCTCATGCCACGATAGCGCCAGCAATTGTGATGGCTATCATCGGGACAGTCACGTTTTCGCGAGCGCCGGAGGGCTGGTCGTCTGAACCTTTTGTCCCGACTTGCGCCACAAATCGCGTGGAATGGGACGTGCCACGGCCCTGCCGCCCCGATGATATCCTCTACTATCAGGGCGTCGGGCGGAAGACGCCGTTCTCGTCGCGCTTGAGCGGCGCGGTTTGCTGGGGAAGCGGCGCACCAGGCGCTTCGGTGACCGAGACGCCCTCCGTCCAGTCAGCGGGTGCAATCGCGATGTAACGCGCATATCCGCCCGACCCGCCGAGCGGCTTGGCGAAGCCGATTGTGACCAACGCACCGGCCTCTGGCACCTTGTCGAGATTTGCAACGCCTTCTGCCTGCGTGAAATCGTTGTGAAGCAGCCAGTGTTCGCCTTCGAGATTGGGCGTGGTGTCGGTGTCGAGCGGCTCATGACCATGAAACAGGATCTTCCGCTCCAGATGCAGGAATTTCAGTGCGTCCAAACTGACACCTGGAAACGGTTTTTGGTTGAAGCGGGCGGCATCGGACCATTTCTTGTACCAATCCGAACGCACGAAGACGACTGAACCTTCCGGTATGCGGCCGTGCTGCTTTTCCCACTCTTCGATGTCGGCGACCTGGAGGTGATAGCCTTCGTCAGTCCGCACCTTGCCGCTGATGTCGATGACGACGAGCGGCCGCACGGCATAGGTGGCCGGCAGGTCGCTGATCGTTGCGCCGAGCGGGTTCCAGTGGGAGGGCGGATCGAGCTGCGTGCCATATTGGTCCGTCGTCAACTCGTAGGCGCTCGCAACAAACCCATGCTTGTCGTAAGTGAACTCTTCGCCGGCCTTGACGTAGCCCTCGATGTCCTTCCCGGCGACAGCCGACTTGAACCTGGCGTTGGCGAAGCCCGGCCATACCGGCTGCACCGGCTCGAAGGCATGGGTCAGATCGATGTACTTGGCCGATTTGAGCGTGTTCTCATAAACCGACCAAAGCGACGATTCCTGCGCCACCACGATCGTTGGCACTGAGCAAGCGGCTGCCAGCAAGGCGATACGAACGAATTTGGATATATTCATCTGCAATCTCCCCGAAATCTCGCCGAGTATCGCGAGTTTCCCGCAGGACGACAAGCATATGCATTCTCCCACGAAAATCGCGCCAACGCGGGTTCCATCATGTCCCGCCGTCACCGCATGCAGGAGTTCGTCGGCTGTTTCAATTTGCTTCAATCGCTCCGGATAATTTCGTAAGATCAAGTCTTGACCAACACGGACCAACACGGCAAATCGCACTGCCGTCGTCTAAAATTCCCGATGCCGTTCTGTCCACACGCCGCTCGACGACGGCGCTGACGCGCGACCTCAGGAGAGAACCATGACCATCACCGTCAAGGTCGGAGAGGCCAAGACACACCTGTCAAATCTGCTGGCCAAGGTCGAAGCCGGCGAAGAAGTCATCATTTCGCGTGGCAACAATCCGATCGCGAAACTGAGCCGAATCCCCAAAATCAACGACCTGGGCGCTCTGATCGAAGAAGTCCGCGCCGCGCGGGCAAGGGCCAAGCCCCTCACGACCGAGGAGATTCTGGCGTGGAAGCATGAAGGCCATCGCTACTGATGGTCTTCGTCCTTGATGCGTCCGTTGCGGTCGCATGGCTCCTTGGGAGGAACACAAACGATGCGACCGTCCCTCGCCCGTTTACCGGGAAAGAGACGACCGTCACTTCGCCGGCGCGACCCAGATTTCCGCGTCGAGCCTCTTGGTCGCAAGGCCGCGGGCGATGGCTTCGGCGCTGCGGGCGTTTTTCGATAGAGCCGCGGCCTGACGCTTGCTGATCACCAGCCCTTCGGCCAGTGCCCGGTTTCCCGAAAACACCCGCGACAGGAACGGCACGCGGCTACCGCGCGCCCGCGAGAACCGCGCCGGCATGGTTTGCCTGGCGGTGTGGGCGACGACCTCGTCGATCCAGCCCTCCCCCAACCGCGCGCCCGGCTCCAGCAGCAGCAGCCAGTCGCCCTTGGCCTGCCTGATGCCGGCAGCGATGCCGCCGCTCGCCACATAAAGGCAGCCGGCATGTTCGGCAACGCGGTGCGTCTGGTCGGTCGAGCCGGTGTCGCAGACGATGACGTCGCGCACCACGCCCTCGACCGCGCCGCCGATCAGCGAGGCGAGCGTGCGGGCAAGTCTTTCCTCGTCATTCAGGGTCTGGATGAGAACGCTAAGCATGGTTAGCCGAATAGCGGAAAGCCGGGCACAGCGCCAGTTTTTGCGTCGCCCCATAAAAATGTTCTTGATTTGTTCCACCGAAACAAATAGGATTATTTTCATGAACAGAGCGATTCGACAGCCAGCCGACAGTCCCTGGGAGAGGGCGAAAATGGAACAGATCGTGCGTGCCGACATTGCTGCCTTCGGGGCTGGAAGAGCCGAGATGGCCAATGCAATGATCGAGCAGAGTGGCGTCCGTATCCGTCCGGAGCGCAATCGCGGCCGGTCCGCCGGCATCAACCCGTCCGGCCGGTTCGAGCCGGTCAGCCGGCATGTGTTCGACGATGGCTGGAATTCGCTTGAGGAGTTGCCGCCGTTCAAGACCGAGGTGCAGGTCGAGAAGCCGCGCACCATCGTCACCCGCAACGAATCGCCCGACATTTCCTTCGACCGCTCGATCAATCCGTATCGCGGCTGCGAACATGGCTGCGTCTATTGCTTCGCGCGGCCGACGCACAGCTTCATGGGCCTGTCGCCGGGACTGGATTTCGAATCGAAGCTGTTCGCGAAGCCGGATGCGGCGCGGCTGCTCGACAAGGAATTGTCGAAGGACGGCTACCAGCCGCGCACCATTGCCATCGGCACCAACACCGATCCCTATCAGCCGATCGAGAAGCAGTACCGGATCATGCGCGAGATCCTCGAAGTGCTGGAGGCGCGCGGCCACCCGGTCGGCATCGTCACCAAATCCGCGCTGGTGACGCGCGACATCGACATTCTGTCGCGCATGGCCGAACGCGGGCTGGCCAAGGTGGCGCTGTCGGTGACGACGCTCGACCGTATGCTGGCCAGAACGATGGAGCCGCGCGCGTCGACGCCGACCAAGCGGCTGGAGGCGATCAGGCAGCTTTCGGATGCCGGCATTCCGGCCTCGGTCATGGTCGCTCCGATCATCCCCGGCCTGACCGATCAGGAGATGGAACGAATCCTCGATTCGGCACGTGCGGCAGGAGCGCGCGAGGCCGGCTACGTCCTGCTGCGCCTGCCGCTGGAGGTCGCGCCGATCTTCAAGGATTGGCTGCTGCGTCATTATCCGGACCGCTACCGTCACGTCATGTCGCTGATCCGCTCGATGCGCGACGGCAAGGATTACGATTCGGAATGGGGCAAGCGCATGAAAGGCTCCGGCCCCTATGCCTGGCAGATCGGCCGGCGCTTCGAGATTGCCGCCAAACGGCTTGGCCTCAACGCCGAGCGGCGGTCGCTCAGGACCGACCAGTTCGTCGCCGCAGCCAAGGCAACCGAGCAACTGATGCTGCTTTGAAGACATCGTCTGCCGCCGACGCCGGCGGCAGATGAAAAAATCCCGTCCGGCCTGTCCTGTCCCCGGGCTTGCAGACGGTGCCCTCCGGGTCCGGTGCCTCACCCGACCCGGAGGGGCTTGCGGAGAATCGGAGCCGATGCGAACCTCGCCGCAACATGGCTCGCGCGCGTTCTGATTCTCCGCTTCTCTTCGAAATCGTTGAGAGACCCGATTTCTCCTTCGAGACGAAGGCGATGGCCGAAGGCCTGTGGCCGGTGGCGGGAATGGACGAGGCTGGGCGCGGCCCGCTCGCCGGACCGGTCGTCGCGGCAGCGGTAGTGCTCGATCCCGCCAACATTCCCGACGGTCTCGACGATTCCAAGCGCCTCAGCCACCTGCAGCGCGAGGCGCTGTTCCTGAAAATCCTTGGCTCCGCTCTTGCCGTGTCGATGGCCTCGGTCAGCGCGGAAGGCATCGATGGCAGCAATATTCTCAAGGCCAGCCTCGAGGCGATGCGCCGCGCCTTGGTCGGGCTCTCGGTGCAGCCAAAGCTGGCCCTGGCCGACGGCCGCGACGTGCCGCCCGGACTGCCATGCGAAGGCAGAGCGCTGATCAAGGGCGACCAGCGCTCGCAGTCGATCGCCGCCGCCTCGATCGTCGCCAAGGTGATGCGCGACCGCATGATGTGCGGTTGCGGCAGCCATCACGCGCTTTACGGTTTCGAGCTCCATATGGGCTACGCCACGGTCCGCCATCGCACCGCGATCGAGGTGCATGGACCGGTGGCGCGGCTGCACCGCGCGTCCTTCGCACCGTTCCGGCTTGGCGGCACCGAGGTGCTCGACGAAGAGATTTTTTCCGGTCTGGATTGAGGCGAGCGCCAATCTCCCCCCTTGAGGGGGGATGGCCGGCAGGCCAGAGGGGGTAGCCGCGCGTGAAGCGCCGCGCCCCTCTTTCATTCGACATTTTATCCGATAGGGCGTCGCGACGCCGAGGCGACCCCCTCTGTCGCCTTCGGCGACATCTCCCCCTCAAGGGGGGAGATTACCCGGCTTAATTCAGCCTGGACTTGACGTCCTGAAGCGAGGCCTGGAACAGGTCGGCGCCCGCCTTGGCGTCAATCTTGGCGGCGAGCAGCGTGCGGGCGGCTTCGACGGCAATATCGACGGCACTGGCGCGCACTTCGCCAATCGCCTCGCGCTCCGCCTGACCGATCTTCTGTTCGGCAAGCGCGGTGCGCCGGGTGACATAGTCCTCGGTCTTCTTGTGCGCCTCGGCAGCCAGCATGTCGGCCTCGCGCTTGGCGGCGGCGACGATGTCGGCGGCCTCCTGCTCGGCTTCCTTGCGCTTGCGCTGGTATTGGCCGAGCAGTTGCTGGGCCTCCTCGCGCAGCCGACGCGCTTCTTCAAGCTCGTTGCTGATCTTGTCGGCGCGGGCGTCGAGCGCCTTGGCGATCAGCTTAGGCACCTTGACGTAGACGGCAATGGCCAGAAAAATGACGAGGGCAACGGTGGCCCAAAGCGTCGCGAGTGATGTGGCGTCCATGATGCGCTCCTCACCGGGCCACGGATTTGACGGCTGCCGCGATCTCGGCCTTGCTGGCCTTGCCGCCGACAAGCGCCTCGACGATTGCCGAAGCCGTGTCCTCGGCGATCGTGCCGACTTCCTTCATGGCATTGGCCTTGATGGTCGAAATGCGAGCCTCGGCTTCGCCAAGCTTCTGGTCAAGCGCTGCCTCGACCTTCTTGCGGGCGGCCTCGGCTTCCGCCTTGGCGGCATCGTTGGCCTGCTGGCCGATCGCATTGGCCTTGGTCTTGGCTTCCGCCAGTTCCTGCTCATAGGCGGCAACGGCGGCATCGGCCTCGCCCTTCAGCCTGGCGGCATGGTCGAGGTCCTGGGTGATGCGGTCGTTGCGGACATCGATGATGCCGCCAACACGCGGCATCACCACCTTCTTCAGGAACAGGTAGAACAGCCCGAAGGTGATCGCCAGCCACAGAAGCTGCGACGGGAATGTCGCCGGATCGAATGGCGGGAACACGCCGTGCGCCTCGGCAGGCACACCGGTGCCGGAATGCGTATCGCCTTCCGTGCCGGTATGGCCGCCTTCGACGGCAGGCGCGGACTCTTGCGCAAAGGCAGATGTCACGAACATGGACTATCCCCTGATGTCATGCCTGCCGCCGATTTGCGGCCGGCCCTTCCAATTCCCAATGTTAGCCGAACAGGGGCTCAGCCGAACAGGGCCAAAAGCGCGATGAGCAGGGAGAAGATGCCCAGCGCTTCAGTCACGGCGAAGCCGAAGATCAGGCGGCCGAACTGGCCATCCGCGGCCGACGGGTTGCGCAATGCGCCCGCCAGATAGCTGCCGAAGATGTTGCCAAGGCCAATACCGGCGCCACCCATGCCGAGGCATGCGATGCCGGCGCCGATGAACTTTGCTGCTTCTGCTTCCATGTGTTCAACTCCTTTGGATCTAAAAATTCCGTTGCGATTTCTATCCCGGCAGCAGGGCCGGAAACTCTTGGGTCAACCCGGGTCAGTGCCCGGGATGCAGGGCGTCGTTCAGATACATGCAGGTCAGCACGGCAAAGACGTAGGCCTGCAGGAAGGCGACCAGCAGTTCCAGCGCCGTCAGCGCCACGGCCATCGCCAGCGGCAGGACCGATCCGGCAATGCCGAGCGTGCCAAGCGCGCTCAAGCTCACCACGAAGCCCGAGAACACCTTCAGCGTGATGTGGCCGGCCAGCATGTTGGCGAACAGACGAACCGAGAGGCTGACCGGGCGCGAAACGAAGGAAATCACCTCGATCAGCACCACCAGCGGCAGCAGGTAAACCGGCACGCCATGCGGCACGAACAGTTTCAGGAAACCAAGGCCATGCTTCATGAAGCCGTAGACGACGACGGTTCCGATCACCAGCGCGGCAAGGCCGAAGGTGACGATGATGTGGCTTGTGACGGTGAAGAAATATGGAAAAAGACCGAGCAGATTGGCAACGAGCACGAACATGAACAGCGAAAATACCAAGGGAAAGAACTTCATGCCTTGGGTTCCGGCTGCGTCCCTCAGCATGTTGCCGACGAATTCGTAGGCCATTTCCGAGACCGACTGAAGACGGCTGGGAACGAGGCTGCGGCTCGAGGTGCTGAGATAGAGGAACGCCGAGGCGACGGCGACGGTCGCGACCATGAAGAGCGCCGAATTGGTGAACGACAGGTCGTAGCCGCCGATCTCGATCGGAATCAGCTTGTTGATATGGAACTGGTGGATCGGATCGACCTTGTCAGCAGCCACTTTAAATCCCCATCAAAGCCGCGCGCGGCTTTAGTGTCCTGTTCACTGCGCCGGCAAGCGGCGCCTCAAGTCATTCTTTCGGATCGCGGGCTTTGTCGCCCTGTCCGAATTCCGCCATAAGTCCCGCGGAGCGCAGGACATTGAGCACGCCGGCGCCAAAACCGAGCAGCAAAAAAACGATCATACCCCATGGCGATGTCCCCGCCACACGGTCGATGATCCAGCCAAGACCAGCACCAACCACTATCCCGGCGATGAACTCGCTGGATAGCTTGAGCGCCTGGCCATATCCGGCCGCACTGCCCGCTTTCGCGTCGTCTTTCCCCTCGAGCCGGTCCGGCCGCCTTGTCGCAAGCGATGCTTCAAGTTCGCGCCGGCGGCGCTCAAGATCGTCGTCGCGGATGTCGGCTTGACGCTGTTTGCCGCGGCCGGTTTCTCCGGTTCCGTCTGGCCCATTCTTGTCGGCCATCGCAACCCCCTTGCCCGGTCAGATCGTCACCGTCCGTCCGCTCTTAAGTCGCCGGCAACATAGTTAGAGGGTCCCCGCCCGTCAAGCCACGGGCAGGACTTCAGCGTCAAGTATTTTTCCTATAGAAATCAATAGCTTGCCAGGGTGCGACATCGTGCCCGCTACCGCCGCTGGCGTGCCGCGGCCGAATCCCTGCGGCAACGGGTCTTCGATCGGCCGCGCCCGGGGCCTTGCCGGAGCGCTCAGCTCCAGCCGCCGCCATAAGTGCGATAGAAGATGTGCAGGCCGATCCTGGTCATTTTTTTCATCGTCCGCGCCCAACCCGGGTTGACGTAGTTGGCGTAGTAATGGGTCGACGATCCGACTTCCGGGATGAAGATCTTGCCGGCAGTGACCGCCATGGCGATGTCTTGCGCGGTCTTGTAGTGGGCGGGACTCTGGATGCGCTTCTTCCTGCCGTCGCAAGCGAAGGAAAACTGGCAACGGTTGAACCATTTGTCGTTCTGATAGACGACGCCGCAGATCGAGTTCGGATAGGCCGGATTGCGAACGCGATTGAGAATGACCTGGGCGACGGCGGCCTGGCCGCGCACCGATTCCCCGCGCGCCTCGAAATAGATGCCGTTGGCGAGGCAAGCCTGTTCCGGCTTCGAGAAGACGCTCGCCGGCAGCGCGGTTTGCATCCACGAATGATCGCCCTTGGCCACCGGCGGAATGAAGCGGCCATCGTTCGGCTGCTCGTCCTGAAGCAAGGCCTCGAAGGGCGAAGCCTGGGCATAGTCAGGCGCGGCCGCTGCGTAGGCGGTCGCCAGGACGTCGGGGCGGTCGTTGTTGACCAGCGAGGCCAGCATGGCCGGCACGCCGGGATCCGGCTTCTTGTCGACGCGCCTATGGAACGCGGCGGCAATCTGGATCTCCTTGCCTTTGATCTCGGGCTTGGCGAATGCCATCTTCAGCCCGCTGTCCATGCTCGGGCGAAGCAGCGAGGAGGTGCGCTCAAACACCGAGCCGGCATTGAAGTTCTTCGGCGGCGCGACCGGCGAGACGATGATGATGCGGCCCTTCTTGTCGGCGCGCATGATGCGGTCCTCGTCGGGCGTCGTGCTGGCCACGCTGCCCTTGCCGCGAAACGACACGGCGCCGATGTCGGGCAACCGGACGCCGGAACCCGAGATCGAGCCGGTGGTGTCGGAATCGAGGAAAGGCATTTCGGCGGCATGGACCGAGCCGGCGACGGATTTCTCGACATAGGCGTTCCAGCGGGCGTTCGGCGCCTTGAGACCGGAAACCAGGCTCGTCATGTCCTGGTAGGCAATGACATTGGGAAAGCCGACCCAGATGCCAAGTCCAATGACCAGAGGAGACAGAAAGGAACGTCTTTTCTCACCGGCGAAAGCGACAAGCCGCTTCAAAACACGTCGATGCACGGAACTCTCCAGAAACGCAACGGACCCCACTGGAGAGGCACGATGATGCATTAACCTTGATGGGGCGTTAACGGAGCTCGACAGCGCCAATCATTTCAAAGGCTTTTGTTGGAAACGGCTGCAACGGTCCCGTTAACCACTCCGCAGAGCGCTGTTCAGAGATGGAGGAGCCTCCTCTATGCAACCAACATGCTTAACGGCGATGCCACGAACATGCTTAACGGCCCGCCATCGGCGAGCGGTCTCTTGCTTCAATGAGGTTTTTCGGTGGCGTGCTGGTCCGGTCAGGGGATAATTCCCCGAGGGCCCCGGCGTAGCTGGATCTGGCGGGCACCGCAGCATTTCTTGAACTTCATACCTGAACCGCAAGGACATTGATCATTGCCGCCGCGTTGCAGCCGGCCGACCAAGGGCAGCAGCGCTGCGGAAGGCAGGAGCGATGCCGCAAGGGCAGCCAACTTGGCCGAGATTCCCGGCACGACGAGGCGACGACCGGATCTGAACCCTCGCCACGCACGTTCGGCCACATACTCCGCATCCACCTTGGGCAAGACGTTGAAGAGCACCGTCTGATTGGCGCCTGACCTTGCGAGAAACTCCGTCGACACCGGGCCTGGTGCCACGCATGTGACCGTCACACCGGTTCGGCGCAATTCCTGGTGAAGCGCCTCTGAGAAGAAGCGCACGAAACCTTTGCTTGCGAAGTACAGAGCCATATAAGGTCCGGGAAGGAACCCGGCCACGGAACTGAGATTGAGCACCCCGCCCCGTCGGCGCGCCACCATTGCGGGCAGAAAATGGAGGGTCAGTTCTGTGAGGGAATGTATGTTGAGATCGATGATGCCGAGTTGACCATCAACAGGCAGCGCCGTCGTCGCACCCCGGAGGCCGTAGCCGGCGCTGTTGACCAGGACATCACAGACCAGGCCGTGTGCGGACAGAAAGCCCTCCAGGAGCATTGGCGCATCGCCTGCCACGAGATCCAGCTCGAGCGTGAATACCTCGCCACCCGCCTCCCGAACCTCGGACGCCGCGGCGGCCAAACCCTCGGGCGAGCGGGCAACCAGCACAACCGCGCCGTGCTCCCGTGCAGCGACGCCCGCAATTGCCCGGCCAATTCCACCCGAGCCGCCAATCACGACGACGGCCGGCCGCAATCCACTGTGCGAAATCACGTCGCGTTCCTCCGTCTTGCAGGAGCGGAAACATCCTGACCGAGCAGCATCACTTCATTGGCGACAGTGCCGTTCAGAATCTTTTCGAATCGCT
Source organism: Mesorhizobium sp. WSM4806 (assembly GCF_055811635.1). Lineage (NCBI taxonomy): Bacteria > Pseudomonadati > Pseudomonadota > Alphaproteobacteria > Hyphomicrobiales > Phyllobacteriaceae > Mesorhizobium > Mesorhizobium sp. WSM4806. The sequence goes on from NZ_JBVVQZ010000001.1 coordinate 483,276, forward strand.
CCAGTGCTCGTGCGACGTTCGCTCCATCCATCACCCGGTGATCGTAGTGGATGCGGACATTCACCGATCCGTCGTTGCCGATCGGACCGTAGTTCAGAAGCGTGGTCAATGGTGTCAGCGGGTTGAGTGATTCCGCACCGAGACCAGAATAGACGGACAGTTGGAAGGTACCGAAGTAATTTGCCCTTTGCCGGGCGATGTTCAACCCTAGCCACATAAACAGCCACCTGACTGGCGCGGGCGCAGCTGCCATCCGCAAGGCACGCCGGAACTCCGGGACCTCGAGGATTGGCCGTGATCGAGCCGCGTGGATGGATCCCTCCAGTTGCGTGATGGAGTAGCGTTCCGGGCATTTGATGCAGCTCAGCAGAACGGCCGGCTCGCCATCATATTCGCGCTCGTGGGCAATCGAGGCCACGCTTGCCGGATACTCGTAAAGCTGCGGCCAGGGCAATTTGACATAGGCGCGCCGCAGCTCCGGCATCTCCAGGGCGAGAAGCGCATAGCCTTTCAGGAAGATCGCGGTCCACGAGGGCCTGGTCTGCTGCGCCATTCTAGCCCTTACGAGTGGGCCGAGATTCATCTGACGCTGCACCGCGACCCGTGGCACGCCGATCGAAAACCTCATCAGATCGCCAACAAGGCGCCGGGGCGCCGAAAGCTTGATGGCTCGACCTCGCATCAAACGACCTCTAATAAAGATAAGGGACTATTCGCTTGGTCCTTTCCATATAGGCACGGTATTGCGGGCCTAAAGTCTCAAGCATCATACGCTCTTCCTTGTCCACTCTCAGCAGGAAAAGGACGGCGAAACCAATCAAACCGGATATGCCCGCAACCCAGTTCGGCAGCAGAAAGAGCTGGCCGAGCCCCATAAGCAGGAACGAGGTGTACATCGGGTGACGGACCAAGGCGTATGGCCCGGCGCTGACCAGTTCGTGCCGTTCGCGAATCTCGAGCGTGATCGACCAGTTACGGCCAAGTTCCTTGTGGGACATGCGAAAAATCCACAGCGCGGAGCAGAAGATGATGGTTCCGAGCGCCACCGACCACACGCTGGCCGGATGGTCAGCCGCTGCGGGGATGCCGGTGGCGACATAGAAGCCAGGCAGGATCGCCAGGCCAAGGAGAGCCGATGCAAGCCCGACGGTGTCGGAACGCGAGCGGCCGCCAGCTACAATTCGCACGCGCCTTGCCCGGCGCTCGAAGGGATACCGGATCACATACCAGGCAACGAGGCCGATCACCCATATGATCTCGCCAAGTGAAGCTACAGAAATGGTCACTTCAGGTCACCGGAGCCTTTTCTCGATCTGGGACCACGATAAACCGTCGCAACGATGTCAGCGTCCGAATTGTCGACCGAAGACATTCAGAGCGCGCTGCTTTCGGAGTTGACCGGGCGAATGAGGCGAGAGCGGGTTTGCAAATCGCATTTCAACCGCCGTTCATCTCCCGAAGCTTGGTTATGAATTGTTGCGGCCGGAGCCAGGTACCGGGGGTCTTATACCCCATCGATCTGGCGATGTCCGCTACGAATGCGTTGCAGTTGTAGAGTGAGGCGTGCCAAAGCGGAGAGCTGGCCTGCAGCTTTCGTATGCTCGCGACGACTTTCCTATATTCGGCTTCGGTAAGTAAAACGCGCCAGCTTGCCGACCGGTAGGCATCTTCCAGGTCGCCGTCCGTCCACCCGGTCGTGGCTGGCACGGGCGCCACATGGCCGAGAACATAGACATTGGGATCATCGGACTTCGGAGCGAGCCCCGCGACTTCGGGGTTGACCATCCGTCCCGCCTGGTTCAATCGTCCAAAAATCACGTAGGAATGGCCGTAGGTAAGGGCGTACCGGGAGCGGAACTCGATGAAATGCCGTTGGGCCGCGCGCGCCGGCATCGCCGCGGTACTCAGTGCCCGTTCATTGGACACAAAAGTCGGCTGGGGTTTGTTGTCCTGCGACTGACATGACGCCGCGACAAGCGCGAGCAGGGCCACAATTGTTGAACGGCCACTTACAAGCGTCATCTCATCCAGAACTCCGAGGCAGACCTGGTGCCAGCCTATGCCCGCCAACCGCATGTACGCTGCGAATCCGGCCTTGGCCCCTGCATATCGATGGGGAAGGGCCTGGCGGCCCTTCCCCAAATCTCCGAAAGCCGGTGCTTATTTAATCACGGGCTCTTCTACGGCAACGGGTTCCGGCGGAGGAGCCTTCCCCTTTCCTTTACCGATCCCGTTCGCGCAGCCACTCAGGCTGGTAACGGCGAGGGTAGCAACCATTACAATCAACATTCTGCTCATCAAGCAATCCTTTCCCCAGGGGCGGAACAGCCTATAGAATCGCCACAAATAAAAAGATATGCAGCCCAACCAAGTTAGCTGCGATCTACACCAAAGCCTAGTGCAGAAATGACACAGTCGGCATTCGGTTGCAGCCGAAATCCTTGCGGTGACGTGCCGGCAGGGCTCACCATGCAACGGAGATCAGGCCTGCCCACCATCAAACCACCACCACCGTCGTGCCCAAAGGAGTCCGTTCGTAGAGGTCGATGATGTCGTCATTTGTCAAACGGATGCACCCGTTCGATACCGCTGTGCCTATCGTCCATGGCTCGTTTGTACCATGTATCCGGAAGTAGGTGTCGCGCCCGTTGCGATAGAGATAAAGGGCACGCGCACCAAGCGGGTTGTTTGGTCCACCAGGGACCCCGCCTGCATACTTCACCAGGCGAGGCTTGCGCCTCATCATGTTGGTGGTGGGTGTCCACGACGGCCAGTCCGCCTTGCGGGCGACGGTCGCTGTACCCTTGAACGAAAGCCCCTGCTCGCCGACGCCGACGCCGTAGCGCGTCGCCCACCCGTCGCCCTCGACGGCATAGAGAAAACGTTGCGAAGTATCGACGACGATCGTTCCAGGCGGCTCGTTTCCGTCGTACCGCACTTGCTTCCGTCGGAAACGAGGATTGAGGCCATTCCTTGGTCCGAACGCGGATGAAATCGGCTCCGTCACCTGCTGTAACGTCGACGTACACCCGGAGAGCATCAGAGCCAGACTTCCCAGCACGAGCCCCCGGCGCGCAATGTTGTGTTCTTCCATTTCTACCTGCTAGGAAACTGGTCAATCTACCGCCCTTCCTCGTCTCTACCATTGCAAGGCCTGCGGGCCAAGTCTCGCTGTGGGGTGGCAAAATGAATTCACAGGATTGACGAGCGAATTGGAGCGAAACTTCTTGCGATAACCGTCCGCCTCTGTTCGGTTAGGCCACAATGGGCATAGGACAGAGACGATGAAGCCTGACTTCCATGGTAAAGTCGCGATTGTGACCGGCGCAGGCTCCGGAATAGGAGCGGCTGTGTCACGGCAACTCGCGCAAGAAGGAGCCGAAATTGTTGTCGCCGACCTTGATGCCGAGGCCGCGCGCTGCATGGCTGCCGAAATAAGCGCGCAAGGAGGCAGGGCCCACGATTTTGCGGTCGATGTCACGGATGCGGCAGCCGTCGAAAAGCTGATCGAGTTCACTGTCCAGAAATGCGGCGGACTGGATATGGCGGTAAACAATGCCGGCATCGACGGCGTTCGAAAAGCGACGGCAGACTATCCGCTCGACAACTGGCACAGGCTGATGAACGTCAATCTGAATGGCGTTTTCTACAGCATGAAGTACGAAATCGCCGCCATGCTGGATCGAGGCGGAGGCGCCATCGTGAACATGTCCTCAATTCTCGGTTCTGTCGGCTTGCCGACTGCGTCCGCATACACGGCAGCGAAACACGGGGTCGTTGGGCTGACCAAGGTTGCTGCGATTGAATATGCGAGGATGGGCATCCGGATCAATGTCGTCGGCCCCGGCTGGATCGAAACGCCTCTTCTATCGGAGCAAGCGGAGGCATTAGCCAATACCAGGCGCATGGCAGCCCTTCAACCGATGGGCAGGCGCGGCAAACCGGAAGAGGTAGCGGCTCTTGTGTGCTTCCTGTTGTCCGATCAGGCCAGCTTTATCACTGGCAGCTACCATCTGGTCGACGGAGCTTACACCGCCCATTAGCGCGTCGTGGCTGACGCTGGCGCCCAAAAGACGCGGCGCTCAGCGGCGTTTCTTCGCCTTGCCGGCGAACGGATTTTCCGAGGTCCGCAAGGCGATGCGGATCGGCACGCCGGGCATGTCGAAGGCTTCGCGCAGGCTGTTGGAGAGGTAGCGGACATAGGATTGCGGCATCGCGTCCGGCCGCGAGCAGGACACGACGAAGCCTGGCGGCCGCGTCTTGGCCTGGGTGACATATTTGATCTTCAGCCGGCGACCGGCGACGGCAGGCGGCGGATGGTGCGCCAGGATGCCTTCCAGCCAGCGGTTGAGCTTGCCGGTCGAGACGCGGCTGTTCCACACCCTGTGCGTCTTGATGACGGCATCCATCAGCTTGTCGAGGCCGCGCCCGGTCTCGGCCGAGACCGGCACCGCCTGGATGCCGCGCGCCTGCGGCAACAGCCGCTCGGTCTTCTCGCGCAGTTCCGCCAGGAGTTCCTGGGGGTGGTCGATCATATCCCATTTGTTGAAGGCGATCACCGGCGCGCGGCCCTCGCGGATGATCAGGTCGGCGATCTGCAGATCCTGCTTCTCGAAGGGAATGGTGGCGTCGAGCACGATGATGACGATCTCGGCAAAACGGATGGCGCGCAAGCCGTCCTGCACCGACATGACTTCCAGCTTTTCGTGGATCCGGGACTTGCGGCGCATGCCGGCGGTGTCGAACAGTTTCAGGCGGCGGCCATGCCAGTCCCAGTCGACGGAGATGGAATCGCGGGTGATGCCGGCTTCCGGACCGGTCAGGAGCCGCTCCTCGCCGATCAGCGCATTGATCAGCGTCGACTTGCCGGCGTTCGGACGGCCGACGACGGCGATGCGCAGCGGTTTGGTATCGTCATAGCTCGGCTCGGCATCCGGGTCGGTGATGTCCTCGCCGATCAGCACCTCGCTGGCCGCGGCCTCCTCGTCTGCATCTTCTTCTTCGCCGAAGGCGCGCGCCTCGCCCAGTGCTGATATCACCGCATCGCGCAAATCGGGCAGGCCCTGGCCGTGTTCGGCCGAGACCGGGATCGGCTCGCCAAGGCCGAGTTCCCAGGCCTCCAGCATGCCGCCCTGGGCGCCGCGCGCCTCGGCCTTGTTGGCGACGACGACAACCGGCTTGCCGGACTTGCGCACGATCTCGGCGAAGGTCTTGTCGTCAGGCATCAGCCCGGACTTGGCATCGATGGTGAAAAAGATCAGGTCGGCTTCGCGGATGGCGATCTCGGTCTGGGCGCGCATGCGGCCCGGCAGCGTCGAAGCAGCGGCATCTTCGAAGCCGGCAGTGTCGATGACGTCGAAATGCAGATCGTAGAGTTTGGCGGCATGGACGCGACGATCGCGGGTGACGCCCGGCGTATCATCGACAAGCGCCAGCTTCCTTCCCACCAGCCTGTTAAAAAGGGTCGATTTGCCGACGTTAGGCCGGCCGATGATGGCGACTTTGAACGTCATCTGTCACGACACATTGCCCGACCCACGGATCAGCTCGGACATCAACGTGGCCCGCTCGCGCGCGTTGCGCGGGGCGCTGTCATCCGAGGCAATCTGGTCGAACAGTTTCAGTGCGTCCGTCGCCTTGCCTTCCTTCCAGGCGGCAAGGCCGAGCGCCTCGCGCGCCGTATGGCGCAGCGGATTGGTGTCGGCGGTGAGCGTCTCGACTCGGCTCGAAACATCGGCGAACGAACCGTGGTCGACGAGCAGCAGCGCTGCCCTGAGGCGCGCCATATCGCGGAGGCCCGATGGAATGTGCGCATCGGCGGCGACCTCGTCGAAATCCTTGACGGCGGCGGCGACGTCGCCCTTGTCCGCCTTGACGGTTGCCGCCCGCATGCGGGCGAGCAGCGGATAAGCGCCGTAGCCATCTTTTTCCAGCGCATCGAGGGCCGCCAGCGCTTCGTCGCTCTTGCCCTCATTGGCGAGCTTCAGCGCCTGCGAGAAGGCATCGCCCGAGCGATTGGCGCGGGTCTCGTCCCAATAGCGATAGCCGACGAAGGCGGCGGTGCCGACCACCACCAGTATCGCGAGCGCAAGCAAGGCAGGACCAAAACGGTCCCACAGCGCATGCGCCTGATCGCGACGCATCTCTTCGTTGACTTCGCGGATAAAACTGTCGTCCGACATCTCAAAACCATCCTGCCCGCCTCAGGGCGGTTTAGAGCGACGTGCGTCCATGGAAAGTACGCTCTAACACTTTGAATTTGCGCATCGTGTTTCCTGAAAAAAATCAATTCTGCACTTCAGGCCGATGCGGTAGCCCGCGTTTTAGCGAAATTTTGCCGGCATGGAAGGGGTTCGACCGGAAAATCGGCTAATCGCCGACGGCGATGTAAAAGGATGGCTGAAAAGGGCGACCGCACGCACGCCACATTTCGCCGATAGCCGGTGCGCGAACCCTCCTCAAAATCCAGATCCAGACACTGATGCCTCGTTTGTCCCGCGCTGTTGCGTTTTCGATCGCGTCGCTTGCTGCGGGGGGCGCTGCTGTCGCCGACCCGCCAGCGCCGGTAAAGCCGAAGCAGGCCGTCCTCATCTCGTTCGACAGCGCCCGCGATATTTCGCAATGGAAGCGCAGCCGGGCGCTGGCCCAGCGCACCGGCGCCCATTTCACCTACTTCGTGTCCTGCGTCTTCCTGCTCTCGCCGGAGACGCGCAAGCAATACACGGCGCCCGGCAAGACACCAGGCAAATCCAATATCGGCTTCGCCGCCTCGAAACAGGAAATCGCTGACCGGCTCGAGCAGATAAACCTTGCCGCCTCGGAAGGCCATGACATCGGCAGCCACGCTTGCGGCCATTTCGACGGCAAGGACTGGAACAAGGCCGACTGGCTGAGCGAGTTCGGTTCGTTCAAGCGCATTCTCGAAAATGCCTATTCGATCAACGCTATTACCTCCGAACCCGCAGGCTGGCGCGAAATTGCACGTAAGGCGGTTGGCTTTCGCGCACCCTATCTGTCGGCAAACAAGGCGCTCTACGAGGCGCTGCCAAGGGCGGGCTATTGGTTCGACGCGAGCGGTGTGTCGCGCGGCCCTGCCCGGCCACCAACCAGCGACGGCATCACGCGCTTCTCACTGCCGAAGATTCCGGAAGGTCCTGACACAAGGCCGGTGATCGCGATGGACTACAATCTCTATGTCAGGCATTCCGGCGGCTTCGAGCGGCCGAGCCAGGCGGACGAATTCGCCAACCGGACCCATGACGCCTTTCGCGCCGCCTTCGACGCGCAATATCAGGGCAAACGCATTCCGCTGGAACTCGGCTTCCATTTCACACTGATGAATGACGGCGCCTACTGGAAGGCGCTCGAGCGCTTTGCCGGCGAGGTCTGCACCAGGCCCGATGTCGAGTGCATCAGCTATCGCGACTATGTTTCGCGCCAACGCGCCGGGGAAAAGCAGGGGTCGGTGGGCGGCTGAGCCGAAAGCGCTCGCCGCCCCGTCACTCTCAACTTACCGGCTGATCCTCAGGGCGCAAGCCGGCTCGCTCTCGCTCCAGATACGCCTGGTCGATTTCCGGCAGCGGCGCCCCTTCAAGTGTCGCCTCGAAGGCGCGCAGGCGCTTGTAGATGGATATCAGCTCGACGATGGTCGGCCAGGAATTCACGAGATATTGGAACGAAGTGGCGACTTGTGAAAAGGCGGTGACAATTTGCTGGAAAACGCCAAATGTTATCTTGCCGATTGCCAAGGTCGGAACAAGAATAAGCGTGGCGAATACGTTGTCGACTTGAAGGTATAGATAGCGGACCATGTCGAAATAGACATAGTGTGCATAGAGAGTGAAATAGTTCTTGCGAACATTTCTGAAAAGCTCGGCCAGAGTTGGTGGCTGCGCTCGTGCCGTGTCGTCCTCGCCGAGGACAAGTTCCTTGCGCAGCGCGGCTTCAACCCGCTGATTGCGAAATTCCAACCCGGGCAGCCTGACGCCGACGACTGCCAACAAGCCGGTGCCAAACAGCGACCAGGCGATCGCCGCAATGACCAGCGGATAAGGGATTGCTCCGACGATTGGGAGCGTTGAGACATGGAGAGAAAGGGAGGCCAGCAAGGGCAGGAATGCAATCAGGGTCATGATGGAGTCGATAAAGTTCACTCCGAGCCCCTGCATTGTGCCGGAGAAGCGCATCGTGTCGTCCTGAACGCGCTGCGACGCCCCTTCGATATGGCGCAGCCTCGGCCAGTAAGCGGTAAAATAATCGTTCATCGCGGTGCGCCAGCGAAACACATAGTGCCTGACGAAAAAGACGTTCAGAACGGCGATGCTCATATAGACCAAGGCCAAGGACAGAAACTGCCATACTCCGTAGTAAAGCTCGGCAGGGGAAACGGAGCCCGGCGTGGTCAGCGCCTTCTGCACCATATCGTAAAACATGCCGCGCCAGTCATTGAGCGCCACGCTGATCTGCACGATGAAATTGGTGACGAAAATAATCAAACCAGAGCCAAGGATCGACCAGTTCTGCCAGCGATGCGGGGAATACAGCGCCCAGAAAAGGTAGAATGCGCCCATACCGGCGAAGAAATATCCGTAAAACCAGAGGAATGCCGGCGTCAGGAATCTTATCGGGCTGATGACTGGTGCTGCCTGCGGGTCGACCGGCGGCATGCCGAGCATCGTGCCAAGGTGCTCGCCGCCGAAAAACCACAGGAGGACGAGCAGAAGGCTCCAGGCGACGGCCGAAGTGAAAAACAACTTCGGCTGCGGGAAGAAGGATACGAACACTGTTAGGAAATCCTCGGTCGATGCGCAAATCAGCGGCGTTGCTGTTCAGCGGGCATAAGGTCACACATCGATCGGAATGAAAATGGCCGGTGCGTGATGCCCGGCACCGAGCAAGACCACAATCATGGCGATTTTGGCGCAGCCGACCAGATGACCGCGCCGGAGACAAGCAGCACGGCGGCGGCCACGATCGATGCGAGGAAGAAGTCGCCCGAGGCTTGCGCAAGCAGGCCGGCGACGATCGGACCGATGATCTGACCGAGGCCGAAGGACGCCGTCATCAACGCCAGGATCCGGCGTGGCGCCTGCGGGGCAAGCTGCCTTCCGCTCTGCAAGCCGAGCGCGGTGATGGCGATGAAGGTGCCGCCAAGCAGAAACCCGCCAAGCAGCGGCCCAACGTGTCCGCCCATAGTGACGCTCGCGCTGACCCCAACCACCTCGACGAGGCACCCCCAGGCATAAGCCCGGTAGAGCCCGATCTTTGCCGCGATCTTCTGCCAAAGCCAGACCGATGGAATCCCGGCAAGGCCGGTGACCATCCACACCACGGCCTCGAAGACGCGGCCGCCGCCGCCCTGCCGGACGATGGCGACCAGGAACGTCGCCGTCACGATATAGCCGAAGCCGAACAGCCCGTAGGCGACGATGATCTTCACCAGCGCGCGGTCCTTTGGCAGCGCCGGTTCGCGACCATTGGCGCCGTTGGCGGTCGCAGTGCTGCCGAGCAGCAGCATCACGGCGGCAATGGCGCAGGCCGAGATCGCGGCGGACCAGAACCAGCCCGCCGGCCAGCCGGCCTGTTCGGTGACGAGTATTGCCATCAGCGCCGAGGACGCCGCTATGCCAAGGCCGACGCCGCCGAAATGCAGCGCCTGCAGGTCGTTTCGGCCGACCGCGGCGAGATGGCCGAAAACGATGCTGGACATGAACACCAGGACGAAGGCGCTGGCCACACCGGCAAGAAAGCGGATGACGAGAAAGGCCGCCATCGTGTCGGCCAGGCCCATCAGCCCGGTGAGGACCGCGGTGGCGGCAAGACCGGCCAGCATCAGCAGGCGCTCGCGACCGTGCGCCCAGCCGCCGACGGCTGCGAGCGCGCCAACGAGATAGCCGAGATAGTTGGCGGACGCGATCCAGCCGGCATCGGCCGGCGTCAGGCCAAGTTCCTCCATCATGCCGGGCAGGATCGGCGTGTAGACGAAGCGGCCGATGCCCATGGCGACGGCCAGGGCAATCATGCCGGCGAAGGCGAGGCGCAAAGGGGACGGCGAAGCGGCTTTCATTGCGGTGCACAATAGGTGCACGAGCCGGTGAAACAATCCGCTTGTTGTTGGGCCAGAACGGGTTGCAGCGGCGGACGAGCAGCTTCCAGCCGACCAATATCCGACGTTTGCGATTGGCCGCAGACCACCATGGCTTCGTCATCCCTGGGTCTCCGCGACTCGCTTCGCTCGCATCTTCAGCCGCAGCCGGCCTGCCCGGTGCCGGTCTCGTAGGCAGTGCGCCGGGCCGTCAGCCGGAACGGCACGTCGCCGAGTTCGCGCTCCGACATGGTGTCCAGCACAGGATGCGACAGCGGATCGGTGGCCCATCGGGTGGCTTCGCTTTCTTGCGGCCCGCTTTGCCGCGCGCCGGCAGCGGAAAAGACCCCGAGCAGTGACAAAATCTTCATCGTATTCTTCCTCCACAGGTCTGCTTGTTCCTTAAAATTTGCCGTTCCTCCCCGCATTTCAATTGAGATTTCAACCGTGCTGGTTTAGAAAAACTGTATGGCCATGCTCAACCGCGTCCACCTCAACGGCCTGCGCGCCGTGGAAACCGTCGCCCGCCTGGGATCGCTTTCGGCTGCGGCGAGCGAACTCAACGTGTCCGCCAGCGCCGTCAGCCAGCAGGTCAAGCGGACGGAAGCGCAACTTGGCCAGGCGCTGTTCGAACGAACGGCAAGCGGTCTGGTGCCGACCGAATTCGGCACCGTCTTCACCGCCCGGCTCGGGGCAGGTTTCCGCGAGCTCGCCCAAGCCGTGGCGCTCGCCGACGAGGCCTCCGAATGCACGCTGGTGGTTTCGGTTGCGCCGGCCTTTGCCTCGAAGTGGCTGCTGCCTCGACTGTCATGTCACTTCGCCCGGCATCCGAATGTGCTTTTGCGCATCGACGCCTCGGTGCGGATTGCCGATCTCGATCGCTCGGACATCGACATCGCCATCCGGCTTGGCGACGGCAAATGGCCGGGCGTGCGCGCGCAACTGCTGCTGGCGCAGGAAGTCTTCCCGGTCTGCGCCCCGGTGATCGCCGACAAACTGAAATCGATCGATGATCTCGCCCTGACCTGCGCGATCACCGACGAAAAAGCGATGATCAGCTGGGAAAGCTGGTTCGAGGCGGCCGGGGTGAAGCCGGTCAGCTTCCTCAAGGGCGCGCGCTTCACCGACCCGATGCTGTGCCTGGAATCGGCGATCGCCGGCCACGGCGTCATGCTCGGCTGGCAATTGCTGACGGCTGATGCTCTCGCCGACGGCCGGCTGGTCGCGCCGTTCGGCGTCCGCGCCGAGAGCGGGCTGGGCTACTGGCTGGTGACCTCGGCCAGCAAGAGCGAGAGCCGCAAGGTGCGCGATTTCAAGATCTGGATCCGCGAGGAGATCGAGGCGACGATGGCGCAGTTCGGCGCGCTCGCCGGCGCGGCCTGAGCAGGCCCGGTCGATCACGGTGGAAAGACCGATGGCACCGGTCTATGTAAGAACCAGGCTCCCACATCGCGACAGGCAGGATCATGACCACACATTCGCGCGGCGTTTCCGCAACGATCGACCCGGTGAAGCTCGACAGGCTGGCAGAAGTCGCCATCAAGGTCGGGCTGCAATTGCAACCGGGGCAGGACCTGGTGCTCACATCGTCGATCGCAGCGCTGCCTTTGACGCGGCGGATCGTCGAGCACGCCTACAAGGCCGGCGCCGGCCTGGTGACGCCGATCTTCAACGACGACGAGATGACGCTGGCACGCTTCCGCTACGGCGCCGATGCCGGTTTCGACCACGCCGCCGGCTGGCTTTACGAGGGCATGGCCAAGGCCCTCGCCAACAATGCGGCGCGGCTGGCCGTGCGCGGCGAGGATCCGTCGCTGCTGTCGGCGCAGGATCCGGCGAAAGTGGCGCGCGCCAACAAGGCGAACTCGATCGCCTACCAGCCGGCACTGGAAAAGATCACCGGCTTCGACATCAACTGGAACATCGTCGCCTACCCCGACCTGGCCTGGGCCAGGCAGGTGTTTCCGGGCGACAGCGACGACGTCGCGGTGGCGAGGCTCGCCGACGCGATCTTTGCCGCCTCACGGGTCGATGTCGACGACCCGATCGGCAACTGGAAGGCGCACAATGCGGCGCTTCGCAGCCGCACCGAATGGCTGAACGGCCATAATTTCCATGCGCTGCATTTCACCGGACCCGGCACCGACCTGACCGTCGGCCTGGCCGACGGCCATGAATGGATGGGCGGCGCCTCGACTGCCAGGAACGGCATCACCTGCAACCCGAACATCCCGACCGAGGAGGTTTTCACCACGCCGCATGCAAGGCGCGTCGAAGGCCATGTTACGAGCACCAAGCCGCTGTCGTACCAAGGCACGCTGATCGACGGCATTGCGGTGCGTTTCGAGCAGGGTCGCATCGTCGAGGCCAAGGCCAGCCGCGGCGAGGATGTGCTGAAAAAAGTGCTCGACACCGATGAAGGCGCACGCCGGCTCGGCGAGGTCGCCCTGGTGCCGCATTCCTCGCCGATCGCGGCGAGCGGCCTGCTGTTCTTCAACACGCTGTTCGACGAGAATGCCGCCTGCCATATCGCGCTCGGGCAGTGCTATTCGAAGTGCTTTGTCGACGGCGCCACGCTCACTCAGGACGAGATCGCGGCGCGCGGCGGCAACAAGAGCTTCATCCATATCGACTGGATGATCGGTTCGGACAAGGTCGACATCGACGGCGTCGGCAAGGACGGCGGCCGCGTGCCGGTGATGCGCAAGGGCGAATGGGCTTAGGGGGCGAGTGGGCGTAAGGGCGAGTGGGCGTAAGCAGCCGCCAGCAAGCCGTCATGGCCAGCAAGACGACATGGCCAGCAAGACGACATGGCGGCCAACCCCGGAGTTGGCAATGAAACTCGATATCAGGGTCAAACGCATCTACGAGCCGGCCTCGCCTGGCGATGGGCAGCGGGTGCTCATAGACCGCCTATGGCCGCGCGGCGTCCGCAAGGAAGACGCCGCGCTGACGCTATGGCTGAAGACCATCGCGCCAAGCGATGAATTGCGCAAATGGTTCGGCCACGAGCCGACGCGCTGGATGGAATTCCAGCAGCGCTATCGCGGCGAGCTCGACAGGAACAGCGAGGCGGTCGGCCAGTTGCGCGCCCTGCTCGACAACGGCCGGGTGACGCTGCTCTACGGCGCCCAGGACGAGTTGCACAACAACGCAGTGGCTTTGGCTGATTATCTCAGCCTAAGGGGCTGAGGCACCGCGCTCTGCCTATCTCTCGGGAGTGCGGGATGACTTATCATCTGGCTGCCAACAATCACTCTTACGTCGCAGAGGTCAGCACCGCGCGAAACCAATCTGGGTGTTCCCATCTATGATTCGATAGCGGCCGCAGTCAGTCAGCCAGGCGGGACAAAGGCATTCGTTGGCAACCTTAACGAAGGGCGAGATTATGACCGAAGGGGAAAGAAAGCCGTCTGCTGCCCAAACTGCCGGAAAGAATTGGGGTAAGCTGGTTGCGTGGGCTGTGGTGATCGGCCTCGGCCTGATGGTAGCTTGGGAGGTGTTCCGACGTGTTGCTTTCTTCCTCGCAATCATCACCGGCAACTTCGCTCCATAGCTGGGGCAGGTGTTTCATCATGCCCAGTCGGAGCACGAGCCACTTTCCGGCAGAACAATAGGCAACTCACAGGGGAATAAAGGCGGCGATGATATCAAGGGGGGATCGAGAATACCTTTTCATTGACGGTGGTTGCCTGCGAGCAAGCGTCAGGAAGATTTGTCTGGATTTATTTGGCGATGCGAGCGCCTACCAACCCCACGTCCCAGCGTTGGCAACTGGGTGGTACTCTAAAATATTCTATTACGATGCCGTTCCAGGCAAGGAGCATGAAGAAAACCAGGCCGCATATGAAGCCCGCGTACAGCCGGACCATGATCGGTTTGCGAAAATTCAGGCGCTCGATCGGGTCCACGTTGCCCTCGGGCAAATTGTGGGGGCTGATAGGCGACAAAAGGGCGTCGATGTTCGACTAGCGGTTGATATGATGACCCACGCTTTTCGGGGCAACATATCGAAAGCAACACTGTTTGCAGGCGATTCCGATTTCGTTCCCCTTGTCAAATCCCTGGTCAGTGAGGGTTTGCATGTAACTCTCTGGCATCCACCGCAGGCGAACGCTGACTTGAAGGGTGCGGCGGATAGCACCCGGCTGTTCGATTTTAAGACTAATCATGGTTGTTTTACTGCTGATGGTCAGCACTCAGCATTCCAACTCGGAAGTTCTGGGAGCGGTGGGCATCCTGGGAACGATGGCTTGATCAATTTTGTGACTGTGGGTGGACATGAGTACGCGGGCCGTTGGAAGGGTGGCACTCTGAGAGTCTGGCGACGCGGTGATCCTGGAACCGGTTGGTCCTACGTTGATTTTTTCGCACCTGATGCCAGCTTGGCGAGAGCGCTAACCGCGTTCGATTTGATCTACCCTTGGGATATTGCCGCCGCAGGTGAAGGGTGGATTGTAGCCGACTAGCATTGCATCCGCGCCACCGCCAAAACACGCAACTGCAACACAACAGCAACGAAGCTCGTCGACATCCTTGACGAGGGAAAGGCGCATGCGGCCATGTCGCGCTCAGTGATAGAGGGCTGTCCAAATGAGAAGCCCGAACCACAGAACAAAACCAATAGCGACGCCACGTTTTAGAGTTGGAGTGAGTCCGTGTTTCTCGTATGCCCGCTGTGGATCGATGCGGAAGTCCTCTTGGAATTGGAGTTCAATTCTTTTTTGCGGGCTCAACTCAGTTGGCTCTCTTTTCGACATTTGGTTGCTCCCCCAGACCAGCTCAGCTCAGCCCAATAGCGCGCGCTCTGCCGCTGCCATCTGCCCGCCATCATCACTACCTGATCTGTATATGAATATGGTCGTCGTGGCGGGCGGCGCGGCATCCCTGAAACCGGATATGGCTAACGGTGGTGCCCAGCGCATTCTTAATATGCGGTTCCAGGAAGATCTTATCCAGCCCGAACCTTTCGACGCCTTTCGTGGAAAGCCAATGGAGGGAAAAGGCCGTGCGCCGCTTTTCGATTTGATAGCCGGGAAAGAATGGCTGCAGCCACTCGAGATCCCATCGCGCAGTGATGAAGTCGTTCCTTCCTTCACAGGGCTGTTCGTCGCCCGCCGCCGGTTCCTCGAAGGCAAAATACCCGATCGGGGACCTTGCTACGCCATTCAGGAAGTTGCCTTGCGGGGTCTTATAGTAGAATGCGAGGTCGAGTTTCTTGCCATCGGCATGGGAAAGATGCGGAAGCAGCGGAAAACCGTCCCAAAAGGGGAAGTTTCCATCCAGTGCGACTGTGGCAGTGCCAGGGAATTCGCGGTCCCCATCTTCCGCAAGCGCCGTGACGAGATCATGCATCGGCGGCGCCACGTAGTTGCGGTTGAGCAAGCAATAGATCGGCGACTTCACGACAAGACGGACCTTCTCGTTTGGAAAGCAGGATAGAGGAACCCGCCCGAATATCGGTGCAACAAAACTCGCTGCAAATGCTGTAGCGGCGTAGAAAAGGATGAACATCCCAAATTTTGCTGCGAGGCGCCGCGTGCCCAAAGTGTGGGTTGCGAGCAAAGCCAGAAGATAGGCAAGGCCACCGATCTGGGTCACGATTGTCAGCGCGACAAAGATGAGAAACCGGCAAACGCGAGGTAATGAAAGCATTGATCTAAGTATCGAATTTCCAGTGTTGCGGGACGTTGGATTTGGACGATACCTCACTTGGCCGCCGACACAACGTCCGCTGTTGGGCAGACCTCTTTGCGACCTGGTCCTAGATGGACCAGTCGCCCAGTTGTCGTCCGAGTAGACGTCGAGCATCTCGACCGTTTCGCGCTTGGGGGTGCTCATCATGCCGCCACTTGCAGAGGCACGACGTTCGAAACGCCCCGTGCAGTAATTGCCCCCAGCCCGCATGATCTTGATGCGCTCCCCAAGCATTTCGGCGCGGTCATAGGACTGCTGGGTCTTGGTGCCGACGACGTGCGCAAGGCAAAGCTCGGCGGCATCGTTATCGAACTTGTGCTCCTTCGCCCATGTGCGGAACGAGGCGCGCATGCCGATGCTGGGTGGCGATGCCCTGCAGGGCCAGCAGACCGCCGCGCGAGCGGTTCTTGGTGATCATGTCGTTGAGCGCCGTCTCGCCGACCGCCTGACCCTCAGCGAACACGTAGTCGTTGCCGAGGTCGCATCGACGCCGTCGTCGCTAATCTCAGGCGACACGCAGTTCCGTGGCTGCATCGAAGAGGTGCACCTTGCCCGGCAGCACCGAAAGGTTGATCGCGGCGCCGGCGTTGCGGCGCTCGTCACGCGGCACCACGGCGACGGCGTCGTATCCGGCCACGCGCAAATGAATCTGGACATCGGCGCCGGTCGTTTCGGACAGCACGACCTCGCCCTTGATCTCACCCGTATCCGAAATGCCGAGATCGTGTGGCCGCACGCCCATGATGACTTTTTGGCCTGGTTTTGCCTTGATCTGCGGTGACAGGCCGATCGACACGCCTTCGGCGACGAAGCGAGGACTGCCGCCTGCGGTCTCGACAGCGCCGGCGATGAAGTTCATCGACGGCGAGCCGATGAAATCAGCGACATATTTCGAGTTCGGGCGCTCGTAGACCTCGTCGGGCGTGCCGATCTGCATGATCCTGCCGGCATGCATCAGCACGATCTTGTCGGCCATCGTCATCGCCTCGATCTGGTCATGGGTGACGTAGATCGTGGTTGTGCCGAGACGGTTGTGGAGTTGACGGATTTCCACGCGCATATGCGTGCGCAGCTTGGCGTCGAGATTGGAGAGCGGCTCGTCGAAAAGGAAGACGGCGGCATTGCGCACCATGGCGCGGCCCATGGCGACGCGCTGGCGCTGGCCACCCGACAGTTCCTTGGGATAGCGCCCGAGGTAGGGCGTAAGGTTCAGGATTTCCGCCGCCCATTCGACCTTCTTCCTGATCTCCGCCTTTGGCACTTTCGCCACTTCGAGGCTGAAGCCGATATTGTCGAACACCTTCATTGTCGGATAGAGCGCGTAGTTCTGGAACACCATCGCGATGTCGCGATCGCGCGGGTGAACGTCATTGACCCGCCTGTCGCCGATCAAAAGGTCACCGTTGGTCACGCGCTCGAGCCCGGCTGTCATGCGAAGGAGCGTGGTCTTGCCGCAGCCCGACGGACCAAGAAGCACGACGAATTCGCGGTCGGCAATGCCGAAGGAGATGTCCTTCATCACCTCGACATGGCCGAAATTCTTGGCGATGTTCTTATATTCTACGGTGGCCATTCTCTCTCTCCAGACGCCCGGATACGGGTCGTCAGTATTTCTGCCTGGTCGGCGTGATGACGATTTCCTGCACGAGAGCGTTTTGTGGCAGCTGGTAGGTGTGCAGCATGAGGTCAGCGACGTGCTCCGGGCCGATGCCGCCGCCTATCTTGAGCTTGTTGGCCTTGTAGTTGGCGAGTGTCTGCGGATCGAGGACGCCGCTCAGAACCTCGGTTTCGATCACCCCGGGCGAAAGCACGACGACGCGGACGTCGTAGTCGGAAAGATAGTCGCGCAGCGATTCCGACACGGCGTGAACGAAGAATTTCGTCCCGCAGTAAACCGTATGATCCGGATAGATTTTTCGGCCGGCGATCGAACTCATCATGAACAGCGTTCCATGACGGCGCTCCATCATGCCCGACATCACGGCGTGGACCGAATTCAGCACGCCTTTGGTGTTGATGTCGATCATCTCGTCCCATTCCTCGGGCGGCTGGCGGCCTATGTCGGCGAGACGCGCTATGCCGGCATTGGCAAACAGCATGTCGACCGGTCCGTATTCGGCTTCCGCCTCCTTCACGGCAGCTGCGATCGCGGCGCGGTCGCGGACATCGACCTGCCGAGCCATGCTGTCGGGCAGGTTCAGCGCCTCCATGCGCTCCAGACGGCGGGCCATCATCAAAACAGGGTGGCCGGCGCGCGAAAACGCCTTGGCGACCGCCTCGCCGATACCAGAACTGGCTCCTGTCACTGCTACGAGCTGTTTTCCAGCCATGGCTTTTCCTCAATCGAAAATTGTCGATACGCCGGGCTGGCGGCCCTAGGGCAGCCAGCCCGGGGGAAGACTCAGCCCTTGGCGACGAGATCGTCGACCTGGGTTTTCAGGGCGTCGAGCGACTCCTTGGCCGAGCCCGACTGGCCGGCGAAGTATTTGCCCAGCGCAACCGGGATCGTATCGCTCGAGAGTTCTGCCCACGCCGGCAGGTCGGGCTCGGATCCCATGTAGTTGGCGATGGTGTCGCGCACGACCGGCAAGTGGCGGGTCGTGCCGGCGCCTACACGCGCATTGGCCAGCACGCGCGGATCGTCATAGACGCTGGTGCGCGTTGGCCCGGTACCGCCGCCCAGAACGGTTATCAGCGCCTGGGTGTCGGCTGAGGTCGCCCACTGCATGAAAATCCAGGCGGCGTCCGGGCTCTTCGAGTATTTCGATACCGCGAGCGAAGAGCCGCCCTGGTGACCAACGCCCGGAATTTCGCCGAACCCGGTCTGCTCGACGGTGCGCAGCGTCGCGGCAGGTTTCGGCGGAACCATCGCTTCCATCAGGCCCGAGACCTTGGAGGCCTTGGGATCGTCGAAGAACGGGAAGAACTCGCCCCAGGACAGCATCGAGGCGGCGACGCCCTGGCCGACCGACTGGCCCTCACCATCCCATGTCCAGCCGTCGACGCCGGGCGGCATCGTCGCCTTGAGCTTGTCCCAGTAGGCCATGGCGGCCAAGCCGGCGTCGTCATTGCCGGTGAACTTGCCGTCGGGGCCGAAAATCGAACCGCCATGGCCCCAAAGCCAAGCCGTCCAGTCGCATTCGAGGCTGTAATGGCCCGATTTCATCTGGCCGCTGGTGCCGTACATGTTCGGGCCCTTGGCGTCGGTGATCGCCGCAGACGCCTTCAGCAAATCGTCCAGCGTCGCCGGAGGCGGCAGCTTGAGCTCGTCCCAGACGTCCTTGCGGTACTGCATGATGAAGATCGGGATGTCGTAGGGCACGCCGACCATGCGGTCCTCGTACATGGCGATACCGTCGACGAGCGGCTTCAGGAAGTCGTCGATGTTGTAGTTCGGCATCGCCAGGTCGGCGTTTTTGAGCTGCTCGCGCGGATCGAAGACGTCCTGGCTGAAGCTCGCCGCCCAGCTCTGGTCGATATAGTAGAGGTCGTAAGTGCCGAGACTCGAGGCCACGTCGAGCGTCAGCTTCTGCAGCACCTGCTCGAGCGGCAGCACTTCGATCTCGACCTTGATGCCGGTAGCCTCCTCGAAATACTGCTTGAGCTGCGTGGCGATGGCATTCGACGGCGGCGTCGATTCGGTGGCGAGACGGAGCGTCGTTCCGGCAAAGGGCTTGCCGACATCCGAGAGCCATTTGGTGATTTCGGCGCTGGGCTTCAGTTCCTGTTCCTGAGCCGATGCCTGGTTGATGCCGTAGAACGGGCGCCGTCCCAGGCCCATGCCGAGCGCGCCGGCGCCGAGGCCGAGAATGCTTGCTGCGCGAAGAAACGAACGGCGGTCCATCTGTCCGCGAACGAAGCGGTCGGTGACAGAGGCAAGATGCGTCTTTCTGATGCTGTCTTTCATTGTCTACTCCTCCGGTTTAATTCGCGATTTCTCAAGGCTGCGAATTCGAGCCTCCCATCTAGTGTTTCAACGATCCCATCGTGAGACCGCGCACGAGGTGCTTCTGAACCAACAGAATGAAGATGAATGCGGGAATGATGGAGGCGGCGCCAAGCGCGGCCATGTTGCCCCAGGCGGTGCCGATCGACGTGACGAAGGTCGACGAGACGACAGGCACGGTCTTGAGCGAGGTGGTGGTCAGGGTCAGCGCAAACAGGAATTCGGTCCAGCTGAAGATGAAGCAGAGCACCGCCGTGGCGGCGATGCCGCCCTTGGCCATCGGCAGCACGATCCTGCGAAAAATCATGAAGCGGCTGGCGCCATCGACGATCGCGCTCTCGTCGATCTCGGAAGGAATGTCGTCGAAGAAGCTCTTCATCAGGAGGACGGCGAGCGGCAGGTTCATCAGCGCGTGGATCAGCACCATGCCGGTATAGGTGTCGATGAGACCGAAATTCTTGTAGATGAAGAACATCGGCACCGCGACCGCGACGGGCGGCATCATGCGCGTCGACAACACCCAGCCGACGAAACTGTGCCGGCCGCGGAAGTTCATGCGCGACAGGGCATAGGCGGCAAGCGTGGCGATGGCGACAGCGAGCACGGTCGACAGCGTCGCGATGACAATCGAATCCCAGACGCGGGGCGCCATGTAGAAATTGCCGCCGCCCGGCGTCACGGTGATGCCGCCGCTGCCCAGCGAAATCCCGAACACCTTCTGGAAATTGTCGAAGGTCGGCGTGAAGGCGAACAGTTTCGGCGGCCGGTTGAAGATGTCGTTGCCGTGTTTGAACGCCACCGACGTCCAGTAGTAGATCGGAAAGAAGAAGATCGCGACCACAACCCAGGCGGCGATGGTGCGAAGCATGCGGGTCGAGAAGGAGCCGTTCATTCTACCACCTCACCTTGGCGATACGGATGAAGAGGTTGGCAATGACGAGGATGATCACCAGGGTGACGAGGCTGAGCGTGGCTCCATAGCCCCATTTTACGAAGCTGAACGTCTGCTGCCATGCATAGAGGGACAGCGAGTAGGTCGACGCTCCCGGCCCGCCGGAGGTCATGACGAAGACGTAGTCGAAAACCCGGAACAGATCGATGCCGCGGACCAGCACGGCGATGGCGATCACCTTCGACATCATCGGCAGGGTGATGCGCCGGAAGATCTGGAACGACGAGGCGCCGTCGATCATCGCGGCCTCGTAAGGCTCCGGCGGCAGCGCCCTGAGACCGGCGAGGAAGATGAGCACCATGAACGGCGTCCACTGCCAGATTTCCGCGACGAGAACGCCGGCAAGCGCGGTCGACGCGGTGGCGAGGATGGGGTTGTTCGAATTGAGCAGTCCGATCGACTGCAGGAGATAGCTGATCACGCCGAACTGCGGATCCTCCATCAGCAGATACATCATGCCGACAATGGCTGGCGGGATGACGAGCGTCATCGTCAGCACGCCGCGCAGGAATCCGAAACCGAAGCCGTCGCTGTCGAGGAGCAGCGCGATCGCCATGCCGAGCACCAGCTCGAAGATCAGCGCGATGGCGAAATAGGTGAAGGTGATGACGAGCGACTGCCAGAACCGCGTGTCGTTCCACAGCTGCACCCAGTTTTCCGTTCCGACGAATTCGAGCGCCCGCCGGCGCGGGACGAACTCATGGAAGCTCAGCCAGATGTTGTAGATGAGAGGATAGACGGTGAAGACAAGCAGGATCGCCACCAGCGGCAGCAGCCAGGGCAGCGGGTGATCCGAAATGACGAAACGTCTGGCTTGGGCAACCCGCACGCGTTCCTCCCGAACCGCTTCGTTTTGCGATGCACAAATGTTCATATCTTGTGCATTTGTTCAAATGCTATATCGTCGCCCTGTCTGTGGCAAGCACTTGTTGGCCGGCTACAGCGGCATTCGGATGGGTGCGCCACAAGCATCGGAGGACCCTCATGACGTCGATCGGTCTGCTGGCACGGGTTGCCCATCAGTATTTCGTGCTGGGCGAAACGCAGCAGGCCATCGCCGAGCGGCTGCAGATCAACCGCACCAAGATCCACAGGCTGCTGGCGGAGGCGAAGGAGCGCGGCATCGTCTCGATCCGCATCAATGCCGGGACGTCCCAGGCGCTCGAAATGGAAGAACAGCTCAGGCGGAAGTACCGGCTCGACATATGCAGCGTCACACCTGATGACACCGGGTCGGAACTCGGGCTCTCCGAAGTGATCGGCATCTATGCCGCGCAGACCGTCGAGACGCTGCTCAGGGATGACATGACGGTCGCCATGGCGTGGGGCCGAACCATGCGATGGCTCGCTTCCAACATCGAGCCGGTGGCGCTCAGAAACGTTACCGTCGTACCGCTTCTCGGCTCGCTGTCGCGCCGGTCGTCGATCGACAAATACGACGCGGCCGCCGTCTTTGCCCAGCGCACCCAGGCCGAATCCTACTATCTCCCCGGACCCATCATCTGCGACAGCCGTGAAAGCCGTGAGACGATCCTGCAGCAACCGAGCGCGCGCGAGGTTATCCAGAAGGCGCTGAACGCCGACCTTGCGCTGATGAGCGTCGGCGGCACAACCAGTTCGACGCTGCGGAGCGTCGGTTACATGACCGACGAGGAATTCGACGATATCCTGAGACTGAAGCCGATCGGGAACTTTCTCGGCTATTTCTTCGACCGGGACGCCGAACTCATCGACCATCCCGTCAACGAGCGCATTGTCGGGGTCTATCCTCGCGACACGCTGAACATTCCCAAGCGCATCCTCGTTTCCGGCGGAAAGAACAAGGTCGGCATCATGACCAAGCTCTTGGAAAAGGGATTCTTCACCGGCCTCATCACCGACCAGGGGACGGGCAGTTCGCTGTGACCGGCCGGGGTTGCGGCGGCAGCCGAAGCTGCCGTGCGATGTTGCCTGGCGCATCGCGCCCGCTTGCCTAAGCCGTCCCTGGTTCGGTTCCATCGCCTGCAGAACATCCTTTTTTGCGTCTATTGCAGTCCGCATTTTTCGCGCCCGCCGATCAGCCCAATCCCGACCTCCGGTTCGCCAGGATCATATCGGCAATCTCGACGAAGCCGCGGCCACCCCGCGACCTGGCGACGAAAGCGGGTTCGGCGTCGATCTGTCCCTGGAAATCCTCCACATTCGCGACCCCGAACGCGTTCGGAAAGAACCCGAACATCGGGGCGTCGTTCGGGCTGTCTCCAACGAAAGCATAGGCCTGCCTTTCAGCATCGAGATCCGTTCCCAGCCTCTCGCTTGCAAAGCGGCGCGTCATCGCCAGCTTGTCGTATCGGCCAAACCAGCCGTTCACATGGATCGACGAAATCTTGGCGACAGCGCCAGCCTCCTCGAAAATCTGCTTGATGCGCCTGGCATCGGACAGCGGCAGCGCCGGAACATCCTCGCAAAAGTCGATGGCCAGGTCGGCTTCGCGATATTGCTGGTCGGCGGATACTGCCGAACCCGGCACCTCCTGGACAATGCGCTTTTCCAGTTCGGTGAGCCTGCGCCTGTTTTCCCGGCGTTCGTCAGCGCTTGCCGCGAAAACCCGGATCATCTTTCGCGTTGCCTGATCATAAGCGAAATAAAAAGCGCCATTTTCGCCGACCACGCCGGTGACCGGCCAGAACCGGGCAATCATGTCGCACCAGCCTGCCGGTCTCCCGGTAATGGGAGCAACGACAAGGCCCGCCTCGTGCAGGCGTTCGAGCGCACGGTAGGCGTCGGCCGGAAGACGACCCTCAGTGGTCAAGGTGTCGTCGATATCGCAGAAGACGCCGCGAATGCGCGATGCAGTTTCGGGTCCGAATTCGGCGAGGTCGCGCATCCGGTCAGGCTTCCCCACGCGCAAAATCCTCCAGCATTCCTGCATCCGCAGCAATGTCGAGGAACGAGAAGCGATTGCGCATCTCCCGGCAATGAACGACGGCTTCGCGATAGAAATCGGCCGGCGTGCCCAATTCGCCCGCTGAAATCGGCCCGCCGGTCGATTTCAGCAGGCGCTGCATCTCGTCGACAGGCACCATGAATTGCTTGAGCTCCTGCCTGAGTGTCGGCCAGAGCTCCTGCAACCGCTCGTTGAATGCCGCGGCGGAAGTCTCGTCGAAGGCCTTCTTCTTCAGTTCGTCGAGACATTGTGCGGCGACAGCCGGGCCCATGCGACGGATCATGTCGTCAGGATCGATCTTCGTCGCCTTCACCAACGGCGGCTTGTCGCTTGCAAGCATTGCCTGCTGCAATCGCGCCATGGTGAGCGAAGCGACGCCGACCTGGGTGCCGTGCAGCGTGCCGGGGTGACGCTCGCCGGCGAAACAGTCGATGTAGTGCGATATCTGATGCTCGCCCATGGAACCGTGATTGGAGACGCCGGTGAAGGAAATTCCGAGACCGCAGAGCGTCAGCACGCGATAGAGGTAGCCATTGGCCTCGATGTCGTGTTCGGCAAGCTTTGCCGCACGCTGGTTGAGCGCCGCCTCATCCTTTTCCTGGATGAGAAACGGGACCTGATGGTAGGCCGTGCCAAGCAGGCGGTGCGACATCCACCAGTCGATCTGGGCGACCGAGCGGCAAAGGCAGTCACCGAACCCCGCTGCCGACAGATAGGTCGGGGCGGCAGCGGAGACGCCAAGATCGACGAAAAAGCCTGATGGGGCGTGGGAAGGCAGCGATACCTTCAGGCCGCTTTCAAGTGTGATGGACGCAGTCGTCGATGTGTAGCCGTTCATCGAACCGGCCGTCCCGAACACGCAATAGCGCCGTCCATTCCTTCCGGTGACGAACTTGCAGAGATCGTTGATCGTCCCAGAACCGACCGCGACCACAGCGTCTGCATCGGCGAGTTTGACGGCCAGGCTTTCGACATTGGCCATGTCGGCATGTGGGTGATCCAGGATCACCACATCGACAGGGCCGAGCGTCTTCAGTTCGCGCGCAACGCGCTCGCCAAGCGCATCATAGGTGGCGCCATCCGCCACGACCGTGAACCGTTCGCCCAGATCGAGCTCCGAAACGAGATCGGCCGCCCGCCCTTCGAGGCTTTCTTCAATGACAATCCGGTCATACGGGACCACCGCCTTTTTCCCGGTCTCCGGGTTGGTCCAGCGCCCGTCCAGAATGTCGTCGATTAACGTCGTCCAGTATCCGGCTGCCGGATTCGTCATGGCGTCCTCATTCTGGGGCAACCCTCTAATCGAGGCGGAGGAGCGTTGCGTCATTGAACAATAGTCATCTATCTCTGTCTTTTGTCAAGCATTCGCCCGCGACGCTTGACTTCGTTCTGCAAACCTGCGGAAAAAGGGACATGAATGCCAACGCCGACATCGACATGGTCCGACCATCTGGGCTCTCGGCACTGCCGCCCGAATTCGACAGCGCGGTGGCGTGGGCTGCCTGGCTCTACTATGTCGACCAGCTCAACCAGAGCGATGTGGCCAAGGTCATGAACGTCTCCAGGGCGAGCGTGGTGCACTATCTGCAGGAGGCACGCGAAAGCGGACTTGTCGCCGTGCAGGTCGATCACGACGCTTTTGCCCGCACCTTGACCTCGCGGCGTCTCATGGAAAAATACGGGCTTCGCGGCGCCGCGGTTATCCCCGACCTTGATCCAAACGATGCCGACCGCCGCATCGGCGAAGCGGCAGGACGGCTGCTGGCGTCGATGGTCGATCCGGGCGACACGATCGGCGTTGCCTGGGGAAAAACGGTGCTCGCTGCCGCCCGCTCGATCCCACGACTACGGCATGATCGGAACCTCACCGTCGTCCAGCTCTCGGGAAGCTCGATCGGCACCAGCGATTTCTCGCCGGAATTCTGCACCTCGCTGATGGCCAACCGGCTCGGCGCCCGCTGCATAAACCTGCTTGCCCCGGCGATCGTCTCCACCGACGAACTGCACGACCAACTCATGCAGGAGCCGATGCTCGTCAACCAGTTCCGCATGATCCATGCCGCCGGCAAAGTCATCTTCGGGATCGGCGATATCGGGCCGGAGAGCACCTATGCCCGAGCCGGGATATCGGATGCCACAGCACTTGCCGGCATGATCGAGCAGGGCGCGCTCGGCGTCATCATCGGGCGGTTCATCGACGCCCAAGGAGCCCCTTTCGCAACACCGCTCGACGGACGCACCGTCGGCATCACGCTCGATGAATTGAAAGCGGTGCCGGTCCGCATCTGCGCCGCCGGTGGCGCCCGCAAGATGGCGGCGATCAGGGCCGGGCTCGGCGGCGGATATGCGACACATTTTGTCACCGACATGGCCACCGCGAACAGTCTCTTGGAATAACCGGCACTTGGACCAACCAGCACCGGTGGAACTCATCGTCTCGGGAGGACAATCATGGGCAGCAGCGACGGACCTCTTGTCGTCGGCCTCGACAGTTCCACCCAATCCTGCAAGGCGATTGCCTGGAGCCGGGACGGACGAGCCGTGGCGGAAGGCCGGGCGCCGCTCGAACTGATGAAGCCGAGGCCGGACTATGTCGAGCAGGATGTCACCGACTGGTGGCAGGCCGCAACAGCGGCGCTGCGACAGCTTGTCGACGCGGTCGACGCGACACGCATCGCCGGGATCGCGATCTCCAACCAGCGCGAGACCGTTGCCCTCATCGACGGCGCCGGCGCGCCGATCGGACCCGCCAGCCTGTGGCTCGATGAACGCGCCGCCGGGCTGGTCGACCGTTTCGCGGCGGAGATCGGCCGTGAGCGACTGCACCAGATCACCGGTAAGCCGATCGACGTGACGCCGGTCGTCTATCGCCTGAAATGGCTGCGCGAGAACGAGCCGGAACGGTTGGACCAGGCGAACAAAATCCTCGACGTGCATGGCTATCTGACGCTGAGACTGACGGGAACGCCAAGCGCGAGCTGGACCAGCGCCGATCCGTTCGGTCTCTTCGACATCTCGCGCAAGGCATGGTCGCAGCCGATCCTCGATCATCTCGGCATCAAATCGTCGCAACTTCCCAATGCGGTGCGGTCCGGCACGCGAGTCGGGACTGTTCATGCCGCAGCCGCCGCCGCAACCGGCCTTTCGGAAGGAACCCCGGTGATTGCCGCCGGCGGCGATGGGCAATGCGCCGGGCTCGGCGTCAATGCCATGCGCGACGGCGTCGTCTATCTCAATCTCGGAACCGCGATCATCGCGGGAATCTGGTCGCCAGAACCGGTGGTCGGCGCCTTCTGGCGCACCATGACCTCGCCAACCGGCGATGGCTATTTCCTCGAGGCCGTGCAGCGGGCGGGTGTCTATTTCGTCAACTGGTTCGTCGACATGTTTGCCGGCGGGCGCTCCGATCCGGCGATCTTCGACCGCCTCGAAAGGGAAGCGGCGGCCGTGCCGATCGGCGCGGACGGACTTCTCGCCGGCACCACCCTGGTCGGCTGCATGGACCCGCACTGGGATCCGAGCGCACGCGCCAGCTTCATCGGCATGCACCCCTCGCACACGCTCGGTCATTTTTATCGTGCAGGGCTCGAGGCAATGACGCTGCAAACCGCCCGGGCTCTCGAAGAGATGCGCAGCCATGGTCTTTCGCCGGCGCAAATGGTGGCGATCGGCGGCGGCGCCAACAGCAGGCTTTGGACAAAGATGATTGCGGACGCGACCGGGATCGCGATCCATAAGGGTCACAATGCCGAAGCCTCCTCGCTCGGCGCAGCGATCAGCGCGGCGGTCGGCATCGGATGGTTCGAAAGTTTTGCTGAGGCTGCGGATGCGATGACGAGCATTGCCGAGACAATCGAGCCCGACCCCAGCTGCCGCGCAGCGTGGGACGCGCTCTCGGCCAGGCAGGCCAAGGTCTTTTCCGCTACCCAATTCGCCTGGCGAACTGGAGCGTGAAAAGCGTCCGTCCGGCTACTTCAACCCACCTACCGCCTGCTGATAGACATCAGGCTTGAAGCCGACGAGGATACGATCGCCGAGATCGAGGACCGGCCGCTTGATCATCGTCGGTTTGGCCAGCATCAGCGCCTTGGCCTTCCTCTCGTCGAGGCTCAGCCTGTCCGTGTCCGACAGTTCGCGAAACGTCGTGCTCGACTTGTTGAGCAGGGTTTCCCAGCCGACCTTGCTGGACCAGCCGTCGAGCCTATCCGCCTCCAGCCCCTCGACCCTGTAGTCGTGAAAACGATAGGCGACATCGTGGCTTTCCAGCCAGATGCGCGCCTTTTTGATCGTGTCGCAATTGGTGATGCCGTACATGGTGATCGTCAATATTTTGGCCTCGGGCTGGTCGCTCATCGAATCAGCCGCACCCTAAACCACCGTTCAAGCATTGCCAGCCCCGCAGGCATGTGACGCGAGGAGACGACATGACCGTGGCAACAAACCTGCACTCCACCAGCCAGCAGTCGATCGACCGTGTCTTCCGGGCGCTTGCCAATCCAACGCGGCCGCCGAGCTGTCGAGCGACTGAACAGAAGCCCCGTCTCGGTCAGCGAGCCAGCTCAGCCGTTCGATATGGCCTGCCCTCCTTGGTCGAGCATCTCAGGGTTCTGGAAATCCGGTTTCAGCCTCAATAATAGAAGCGCTCTTCGGCAATTTTGCCGTTCTTGACCGTGTACAGACCAACCTCATCCATGCTGACACGCTCGCCTGTAGCCTTGGGCGTTATGTCAAACTTGAAGCGCACTGCGAACTGGTCGCCGTTGACATATGGGCCCTCGACCGAGCCGTCATGAATTCGTTGTTCTCCTCCCACCACTGGCCCTTCTGCTTCACGGCCTCCTTGCCATTGCAGACCGCCATCGGCCCTTCCATTGCTTCGTAGCTGACGATGTCGTCGGCCTTGTACTTTTCAGCCGCAACATCGTTCTGACCTTGCTTGAGCAGATCTGTGAAATCCTTGGCAATTTCCGCGGTGGTCATATGATCCTCCTGTTCAGGCTAATGGCCTGCAATTGTCGCCGCTTTTGATGCGACGAAGGCGTGAAACAAAACAGGAACAAACTGGAGCATCAAGTGGAGATCGAGTCGGCCGGGTAAGGCCGGTGCTCGTATGTAATGCGCTTTTGCATTACGTTTGCTGCCAATCAGAAGATTCTGCCATGACGACACTGACCGTAACGGCACGGGGGCAGGTCACTTTTCGGAAAGAAGTGCTTCAACACCTCGGCATCAAGCCAGGAGATAAAATCGAACTGGATTTGCTGCCGTATGGCCGCGCAGACCTAAAGGCATCGCGGCCGATGGGATCGTTTCGGGACCTTCATGGCTTCCTGAAAGGGAAGACGAATGGCCAAGCCCTCACTATTGAGGAAATCAATGAGGCAATTGCCGAGGCTGGTGCCGCCACCGGGACGGGCAAGGAATGAAGATCAAGGCTGGATACGAATGTTCCGCTCCGCGCCTATGTGGCTGACGACGCCAAGCAGGCGAGTGCCGCTGTCGAGTTGCTGGCAAGTGCTGAAATCGTGGCTGTAAGCTTACAGTCCCTTTGTGAATTCACTTGGGTCTTGGCGCGCCAATACAAGACTGCCTGTGAAGACATTTCCGCCGCGATCCGTGCCCTGCTGAACACGGAAAATGTCGTGGTCAATCGACCCGCAGTTGAAGCTGGCCTATCGGTCCCTGATGCTGGCGGTGATTTTGCTGATGGTGTGATTGCCTATGATGGAGCTGGCTAGGCGGGGAAGTCTTCGTTTCCTTTGACAAAAAGGCTGTGAAGCTTCTTTCTTCACAAGGGCGTTCCGCCCACCTCCTCAAGGCGAGCGCCTGATAAAAATGTCTCATACCAGATAGCAGCCGCGCTCGATGGCGAGGCGGCGCACCAGCGCCAGCACGCTGTCGATGGTCGGCGTCGGCTGGCCGGTCAGCCGGCCGAGTTCCTGGACCGCCGTCACCAGCGCGTCGATCTCCATCGGCCGGCCACGCTCCAGATCCTGCAGCATCGAGGTCTTGTGCTCGCCAACGTCGCCGGCACCCTTGATGCGGCGGTCGACCGAGATCGGGAAACGAACGCCGAGGCTTTCGCCGATCGCCTGCGCCTCCAGCATCATGGTGCGGGCAAGCGCGCGGGTGGCCTCGTCGGCAGCGATTGCCGCAAGCGTGCTGCCGGTCAGCGCGGAAATCGGGTTGAAGGAGAGATTGCCCCACAGCTTCACCCAGATCTCGCTGCGGATGTCGTCGCGAACCGGCGTCTGCAGCCCCGCCGCAACCATCTCCTCGGCAAGCCGCGTGACACGCTCGCTCTTCTCGCCCGAGGGCTCGCCGAGCGAGAACCGCTTTCCCTCGATATGGCGAACCAGGCCGGGCGCATCCACCTCGGCCGCGGGATAGACGACCGAGCCGATGACGCGATCCGGCCCAAGCCGGTCCCAGATCACCCCGCCGGGATCCACCGCTTGCAACCGCGTGCCTTCGAGCGGCCCGCCGATCCTGTGGAAATACCACCACGGCACGCCATTCTGCATGGTGACGACGGCCGTTCCCTCGCCCAGCAGCGGCGCGATCTGGTCGAGCGCTGGTGCGACCGAATGGGCCTTGAGCGCCAGCACGACATAGTCCTGGACGCCTAGCTCCTGCGCCTGCGCGGCGGCCCTGACCGAGGCGACGGCTTCATGACCGTCTTCGATCAGGCGAAGACCGGCCGTCCTGATCGCGTCGAGATGCGCGCCGCGCGCCACGATCGACAGATCGACGCGGCCGGCCATGGCAAGCTTGGCCGCGAGATAGCCGCCGATCGCGCCAGCGCCAAAAATGCTGATCCGCATTATCCCAGCCCAGGTTTGGCAAGACCGAGTTTGGTCGCGAGGCCGATGCGCTGCAGCTTTCCGGTCGCGCCCTTCGGGATTTCGTCCAGGATCAGGACAATGCGCGGCACCTTGAAGTCGGCAAGCCGTGTCGCGGCAAAGCTGCGGATGTCGCCTTCTGTGGCGGCCATGCCCTCGCGCAGCACGATCGCAGCCGCGACCTCCTCGCCGAGCTTGTCGTGCGGCGTGGCGAAGGTGACGACCTGCGCCACCGCCGGATGGTCCATCAGCACGTCGTCGACCTCGAGCGGCGAGATCTTCTCGCCGCCGCGGTTGATGATCTCCTTGAGCCGGCCGGTGACGCGCAGATAGAAGTCTTCATCGAGCACGCCCTGGTCGCCGGTATGAAACCAGCCATGCGCAAAAGCCGTGGCATTGGCGTCCGGATTGTTCTCGTAGCCCGCGGTGACATTAGGCCCGCGAATGACGATCTCGCCGGTGTCACCGGGCTGCAGCAATCGCCCGTCCGGCGCCATCACCGCCACCTCCGGTCCGGCGGCGGCGCCGACGCTGCCCGGCTTGCGCAAGCCAGGCGGCAGCCGGTTCGAAGCCATCTGGTGCGCGGCCTCGGTCATGCCGTAGGATTCGATCACCGGGCAGCCGAAGGTCGCCTCAAGCTCGGCCATCACTTGCGGCGGCAGCGATGCCGAGGACGAGCGGATGAAGCGTAAGGGCGCCACCGCCAATGCCTCGGCATTGCGCGTTGCGCGCGGCAGTATCGCCTGATGCATGGTCGGCACGGCCGTGTACCAGCTCGGCCGCGCCTCGCCCAGCCAATGGAAGAAGCGCAGGGCGTTGAAACCCGGCGTGCAGAAGACGCTGCCGCCGGCGGCGAGCGAGGACAGCACCGCCGCGATCAGCCCATGAATGTGGAACAGCGGCATGATGTTGAGGCAGCGATCACCGGCCGTCAGGCCGAGCGTCGCGCCGATATGGGCGGCCGAGGCGGCGAGATTGGCGTGGCTGAGCGGCACCAGCTTGGGCCGTGACGTGGTGCCGGACGTGTGCAGCAACAGCGCGATGTCGCCGTCTTCAGCCAGGTCGGGCGAAACAGACGGACCAACCGGTTTGCCCTTGATCTCAAAACTGCCGGCTGGTGCGTCACGCAGTGCCGTGAGCCTGAGCACCGCTATGCCGAGGCGCTCGGCCACGGTCACCGCCGGGCCGCTTTCGTCTTCGGCGACGAGGATCGCCTTGGCGCCGATGTCGGTCAGATAGAAATCGAGCTCGTCGGCCCGGTAGGCCGGATTGAGCGGCGCCGTCGACGCCGCCGCCGCCACTGCGACAAAGGCCGTCGCCATCTCCGGCCCGTTCGGCAGCACGATGGCCACCCGGTCGCCACGGCCGAGGCCCAGTGCATGCAATTGCGCTGCCGTCTCGGAGATCAGGCGGCGCAGTCCGCCATGCGCGAGCGTGATCCTGTCGGGTGCCGAAATCGCCGGCGCATCGTCGGCCCCGGCGGCAAGCCGCTCAATGATCGAGGCCGCTTCAGACAACGCGAACCTCTAGGTCGCCGACGCCATCGATATGACCGCGAAGAACATCACCGCGCACGACCGCGCCGACGCCCGCCGGCGTGCCGGAAAGAATGATGTCCCCCGGCATCAGCGTGAAGAGCCCTGAGAGATAGCTGATCATTTCCGGAACCTTCCAAATCATCTGGTTGAGGTCGCCGGTCTGCTTTCGCTGACCATTGACGTCCAGCCAGATCGCGCCCTGGCTGGGATGGCCGGTCGAGCTTGCCGGAACCAATGGCGTGCATGGCGCCGATGCCTCGAAGGCCTTGCCGACCTCCCATGGACGGCCCATGTCCTTCGCCTTCCCTTGCAGGTCGCGCCGCGTCATATCGAGACCTACGCCATAACCGAACACGCAGTCCAGAGCCTTTTCGACCGGGATGTCGGTACCGCCGCTCTTCAGCGCCACGACCATTTCGATCTCGTGATGAACATCGTTAGAGGCCGGAGGGTACGGAAATTCTCCTGTCGTATCGAGGTTGTCGGGGTTCTTCTGGAAGAAGAATGGCGGCTCCTTGTCGGGGTCGTGTCCCATCTCGACGGCATGCGCGGCATAGTTCCGCCCGACGCAATAGACCCGGTGCACCGGAAACAACTTGTCGGTTCCCGCCACCGGGATGCTCGGGATTGCGGTCGGTTCGATGACGTAGCTTGAAGTCGTGCCGTGCATGTTCACTGTCTTGCTCCTGCGTAGTATTCGACTTTGGCTTCGGCCCGTTCGATCAGTTCGGCGATCAGCAGGGCGAAGGCAAAAAGGATGATGGTCAAGGCCCAGAATTCGGCCATGCGGAAATTTCGCGAGAAGGTTTCGAACAGCGCACCGTAGCCGACTATGGCGACGAGCAACTGGCCGATGACGACGCCCTTGACGCCGCGGATGAGGCCGAGGCGAATGCCGGCAAGGATTTCCGGAAGGGCCGCCCACAGGATGATCTTGCTATAGAGCGCCGGGCGCGAGGCGCCGTAAGAACGCGCCATCTCGATCAGCGACGGCGAGATATGACGGACCCCGGCGCGGGTGTCGAGAACGATGATCCAGATCGCAAACAGGAACACCGCCGCAACGATCGTCTTCTCGCCGAAGCCGAACAGGATCATCAGCACCGGGACGATCGCCGAGAGCGGTGCGCTTGAAAAGATGTTGACCCACATGCCGAGCAGGTCGTCGGCGATCTTGACGCGTCCCATCAGGACACCCAATGGCACGCCGACAACAATCGACAGGGCCATGCCCGTCGCGAAGGCGCGAAGGGTCGTGACTGTCGCGCTCTGCCAGGACGGCGTCTGCACCAGGCTGACCGCTGCAACCAGCACGTCGCTAAACGGCGGCAGCAGAAAGACAAGGTCGAGCCGGCCGACGATTTCCCATACGACGCACCAGACCAGCAGGGACGCCATCATTGGCACACGGTAGCCAAACAAGGTCACGGCCGCTCACTCCACATACTGCTTCAGCCCCTGCCAGATCTCCTCGACAGTATCGAGATAGTGCCTGTCGCGATGGATGCGCTCGGGGTCGCCGGAGCGATCGATTTCCGGTTCGATGATCTGCGAAACCCGGCCGGGTCTCGGCGACAGCAAGACGATGCGGTCGGAGATGTAGACCGCTTCCTCGATCGAGTGCGTCACGAAGATGAAGGTCTTGTTCTGGTTGGTGCGCAGCCGGATCAGGTCTTCTTGGAATTTCCGCCGGTTCTGCTCGTCGACCGCCGAAAACGGTTCATCGAGCAGCAGGACGTCGGCATCGACCGACAATGCGCGCGCCAGGCCGACGCGCTGGCGCATGCCGCCCGACAGCTGATGCGGATATTTGTCCTCGAATCCGGCGAGCCCCACCTCGGCGATGTAGCGTCGGGCGATCGCTTCGCGCTCGGCCTTGTTGGTGCCGCGCAATTCAAGTCCGAAGGCGACGTTGCGCATCACGGTCGCCCACGGCATCAGCGCAAAATCCTGGAACACGAAGGCGCGTTCGGGGCCGGGTGCGGTGACGTGCTTGCCGTTGATCGCGACGGTGCCGCCATCGGCTCGTATCAGCCCCGCTATGATCTTCAGCAGCGTCGTCTTTCCGCAGCCGCTGGGTCCGAGAAGGCTGGTCAGCTTGCCCCTGGGAAAGTCGAGGTCGATGCCGCGCAGCGCCTCGACATTGCCGTAGGTCTTGGAAATCCCTCTCACTTCCACGACTGAATCGATCGGTGCGGGAACCGGCGACGGTCCATTTCGCAATGCGGTCGCGCCCATCTTAAGCACCTCTGCTCTCGGGCCTGAAAACGCGGACTTCCACCCACTGCAGAAAGACGAGCGTCAGGGTGGAAAGCGCAATGATCGAGGCGATTGTTGCGTACATCTCGGCGTAGTCTGCGCGCGAGCGGTGAAAGGTGATGAGGTCGCCGATGCCGGTCGGGGTAATCAGCAGTTCGGCGAGCACCACGCCGACGAAGCCGGCAGCGACTCCAAGGCGCAAGCCGGCAAAAATCACCGGGCTGGCGTCCGGAAGGATGATCTTGGCGACGGTCTGCCAGCGGGTGCCGAGGAAGGATCGGCACATGACCAGCAGCGACTCGTTGACGTTGCGCACGGCCTTGTAGGTGTTGAGCACGATGACCGGCAGCGCCAGGATCATGACGGCGAGCGTCTTGGCGGTCATGCCTATTCCATAGACAAAGGTGACCATCGGAATGAAGGCGGCGACCGGTGCTGCCTGAAGCACGATGAACACAGGGATCACCAGCCATTCGCCGGTGCGCCACAGGCCACAGATCGTGCCGAGGCCGACACCCAGGAACGCCGACAGGACAACGCCAAGCACCAGCGGCTGCAGCGTCGAAAGGTAGGCGGTCGCCAGGCTGCCGTCGGCGAGCAGTCCGAAGAACGCGACGACCGTGTCGGAAAAGGTCGGGAAAGCGAAGCTGACGGGAATACGCCCGGCCACCTCCCAGATTCCCGCGAACAGGGCGATCGACACCAGCCTGAGCAGGACCGGCTGGTCCCACGATGCGCCCGTTGCGCTGCGATTGGAAAGAGGAGCGAGGCCGGCAGCCTCGCCGTCGGTTCTGATGCTTACGGCCATCCGCTTGGGCGCCTATTTCTTGCCGAGCTTGGCGACGGCGCGGTCGATTGCGGAGACATCCCAGAAGTCCTCGACCTTGAGGCTGGCGGGATCGCCTTCGATCTGGCCGGCAAGGCTGAAGAAGGCAAAGTCGTCCTTGGCCGCATCGGCTCCGCCGCCATTCAGCGCAAGGCTGCCGGCTTCCGCGGTTTCCTTGTAGTATTCGGTGATCTCGCTGTCGGCTTCAGCGCCGAGATCCGGCAGCAGATTGTATTTGTTGCGAAGCTCGACCGCGACCGCCGGGTTCGCGGTGATCTCGCGCGCGGTCTTCATCAGTTCCTCGACCAGGATGTCGACGTCGGCGGCGCTGTTCTTCAGATAGTCCGCGGTCGCGAAAAGCGCTTCGTCCGAGGCGCCGAGATCCTCGACCGGCAGAACGATGAACTTGCCGGGGGCTTCGGCCTCGAGCGCGCGCCTGTTGGCGGCATCGACGATCGACGCCTTGATGGTCCCCTGGAGCAGCGCATTGCGGCGAACCTCGGAACCCGGGACATAGCTGATGTTGCCGAGCTTGATGCCGTGGTTTTTCGCCATCAGCAGCATGACCGCTTCGGTGCCTGAGCCGCGCGCCTGGACGGCGACCTCCTGCCCGTCGAGATCCTTCCATTCCTTGTAGAATTCGCTGTTGACGACGGGAAAGAAGCGCAGCGTCGATATCTGTGCGAAAATGCGGATCGGCACGCCGACCTTCTGGATCAAGGTATAGGGCGCGCCAATGCCGACATCGGCCTGGCCGCCGACAATGGCCTGGGCAGCCAGATCCTCGTCATTGAGAACAATGAGCTCGACATTCACGCCGCGCTCCTTGGCCCGCTCTATCGCGGCGAGCGTCTGAATGGATTCGATCCCGGGAAGGTCGCCGAATGCGATGCGCATGTCGCCCGCATTTGCGGCCAACAAGGGCGCTGCACATGCCAGGACCGCGGCGAAAGCGGTGGCAAGGATGGTACGTCTGGACACGCCGGCCATTGTCATTCCTCCCGTTTTTTGTAACCATTCTTTGATTGGTTAAGACTACGGGATGGATTGGTCAAGGAGAAACTGCACCGTATCGAACGGGCGTGCCCAGAAAACTCGGCAGTTGACGGTTTCCACTAATCGTTTTAACACCGGCAGAGGAAAATCATATGCGGATTGGTTAAATTGATGGACGATCCCGGTAATGGCGGCCACGCCGCCCTGGTTCAGCTGCAGGCCTATCTTGCCCAGATGGATCATGCCGGTGAGACGCGGCTGCCTGCCGAGCGGGAACTGTCGGAGAGCCTCGGCGTATCGCGCGGCGATCTGCGCAAGGCGCTGGCGGTTCTCGAGAAGGACGGCCGCATCTGGCGTCACGTCGGCAGGGGCACCTTCGTCGGCAGCGGGCCGGTCGAGGAGACGATCGGCATTTCGGAAATCGCCGGGCGCACCAATCCGGCCGACGTGATGCGCGCGCGCCTCATCCTTGAGCCCGAAATTGCGCGCGAAGCGGCGCTGCACGCCACGCTTTCGGATATCGCCGCGATGCGGCAATCGCTGGTGCAGACGCGGGAGGCCGTCACGTGGCGGCAATATGAGAATGTCGACAATCTGCTCCACCGGCAGATTGCGCAGGCGAGCCGCAACAATGTGCTGCTCGGCCTGTTCGACGTGCTGAACGCCGTGCGCCGCACCGTGGTCTGGGGACGTCTGCGTTCAGAAGGCGCCCGCCCTCCGGCAGACCATCACAGCTTCGCCGACCATGAACGGATCGTCGAGGCGATCGCCGAGCGTGACCTCGGCGGCGCGGCGGCAGCGATGCGCCTGCATCTCCAGCAGGTCGAGCGGCGCCTGATCCCTGTCCGCGAAGCCGCCGAATAGCTCAGATGACCCGCTACAGCGACCTTCTTGGATGCGCGGCGCTGTTCGGGTTAAGCCCTACGCGCCGTAGCCGATGATGCCCTTGATCTCGAGGAAATCGTGGATCGCCCAATCGGCATATTCGCGGCCGTTGCCGGATTGCTTGTAGCCGCCGACGGCGCGAAGGTGTCCCACCCCGGATAGTTGATCGAGACCTGCCCGGCGCGCAGCCGGCCGGCGACTTTTCGCGCGTGGTCGATATCCCCTGATTGCACGTAGGCGGCGAGGCCATAGACAGTGTCGTTGGCGATCTTCACCGCGTCATCGTCGTCATCATAGGAGATGACCGAAAGCACCGGCCCAAAAATTTCCTCCCGCTCGATGGTCATGCCCGGCGTGACGTGGCCGAAGACGGTCGGCCGCACGTAATAACCGCGATTAAGATGCTCCGGCCGGCCGGGACCGCCGGCGACCAGCGTTGCACCCTCGGCGATGCCGGCCTCGATCAGCCGCTGGATCTTGTCGAACTGGATGTTGCTGACCACCGGCCCGAGCTTGGTCTCTTCCGAGCGCGGATCGCCGACCTTGTGCGCCTCGGCCGCCTTCTTGGCGATCGCCAGCGCCTCATCGTGGCGGGCGGCCGGCACCAGCATGCGCGTCGGCGCATCGCAGGACTGGCCGCTGTTGCCGAAACACGCGTTGACGCCCTTGCGCACGGCCTTCTCGAAGTCGGCATCGGCAAGCACGATGTTGGGCGATTTGCCGCCGAGTTCCTGCGCTACGCGCTTGACCGTCTCGGCAGCCGTCTTGGCGACGATGATGCCGGCCCGGGTCGAGCCGGTGAAGGAAACCATGTCGACATCGGGATGTCCGGCCATGACCTGTCCGACATCCGGACCGGTGCCGTTGACCATGTTGTAGACCCCCTTCGGCGTGCCGGCCGCTTCCATCACTTCCGAAAAGACGATGCCGCTGATCGGCGCGATCTCGGAAGGCTTCAGCACGACCGTGCAGCCGGCGGCGATCGCCGGCGCCACCTTGCAGACGATCTGGTTGAGCGGCCAGTTCCATGGCGTGATCAGCGCGCAAACGCCGATCGGCTCCTTGACCACCATGGTGGTGCCGCGCTTCTCGCTGAATTCGTAATCCTCCAGCGCATGAATAGTGGCTTCCATATGTGCCCTGCCCGCCCAGGCCTGCGCCTGGCGCGCCCAGGTGATCGGCGCGCCCATCTCCTGGCTGACAGCCTGGGCGATGTCCTCGTAGCGCTCGTTGTAGACTTCGAGGATGCGCTTCAGCAGCTTCAGGCGCTCGGCCTTGCTGGTTTGCGAAAAGGCCGGAAAGGCCCCCTTCGCCGCCGCCACGGCGCGATCCACATCGGCCTTCGAGCCGACGGAGATTTTGGTGTAGGCCTCTTCGGTGGACGGATCGATCACATCCAGCGTCGCCGGCACCACCGGCGCGACCCATTTGCCGTCGATGAAGAAGTTCAAGTGATTGCTCATGGGTGGTGCTCCGGTTTTCTGGAAGGATAGGGTCAGATGGGCAGCATAGGGCAGTTAGCGCCGCGGCGCAGGCTGATATGCGCCACGTCGCCGACGCTGAATTGAAAACCTTCCGCCCGGCGTGGCGCATCGATCACCACTGGTATCCCCTGCCCCAATTCGGCGTGCAGGCGCAAGGTGCGGCCGTGAAAGACGATGCTGCTCACCCGCACCGGCGCGGTGCCGGTCGCTGCTTCGGTCGCCGCCAAAAGATCCTCCGGACGCACTCCGATGGTTCGCACCGCGCCTTCTCCCGGCACTTCGCCGGCTTCCGACGTGGCTTCGAGCGGCAGGGCGCCGGCGGCGAAACGCAACCGATCGCCGTCACGGCCGACAAAGCGCGACTGCAGCAGGTTCATCGTGCCGATGAAACTGGCGACGAATTTGGTGGCGGGCCGGTCGTAGAGCGTGGCCGGCGGCGCAATCTGCTCGATGCGGCCCTTGTTCATGACGACGATACGGTCGGAGATCGACAGCGCCTCGGTCTGGTCGTGGGTGACCATGACGAAAGTGGTGCCGAGCCGCGACTGCAGCCGCTTCAATTCGACCTGCATCTGTTCGCGCAGATGCGCATCGAGCGCCGACAGCGGCTCGTCGAGCAGCAGCACACGTGGTTCGCAGACAATCGCACGGGCAAGCGCGACGCGCTGACGCTGGCCGCCAGACAATTCGGACACGCGGGCGCCGAGCTTCTCGGCAAGGCCAACCATGTCGAGCGCTTCGCCGACGCGCTTTGCCTGTTCTGCCCCGGAAAGCTTGCGCAGCGACAGGCCGAAGCCGACGTTTTCGGCGACGTCCATGTGCGGAAACAGCGCATAGTCCTGGAACACGGTGTTGACGGGACGGTCGAACGGCCGCAGCGAAGTAATGTCACGGCTGTCGAGCAGCACCCGTCCGCTCGACGGGCTTTCGAATCCTGCGATCACCCGCAGGCTAGTGGTCTTGCCGCAGCCAGATGGGCCGAGCAAGGTCAGGAACTCGCCGCGGGCAATGTTGAGATCGACGGCGTCGAGTCCGACAATGCCGCCGGGGAAAATCTTCGACACCGCCTCCAGCCGGACGACAGGATCAGGCGCCATCGCGAACCTCGGACGGCTTGGTCGTGTTGACCCAGAGGATCTGGCAGCGCTCGGCGCCCGGATTGCGGAAGGCATGCAGCAAGGTGCTCTTGAAGGCGAAGCTGTCGCCGGTCTTCAGCCCGTAGGTGGTTGAATCGATCACGAGTTCGACCTCGCCCGACAGGACGAAACCGAATTCGTGGCCGGGATGGGCGTAGGCTTCGACGGTGCCGCCGCCGGCTTCCACCGTCACCAGCATGCCGTTGAGCGTCGCGGCCGGCGGCGACAGCAGCGCCTTGGCGATGCCTTCCGACTTCACCGGGATCTGGCGCCGACTGTTGGCGCGCACGCAATAGAGATCGCTGACGGCATCGTTGCCGTCAGCAATCAGCGCCGACGGCTCGATGTCGAGAGCGGCGGCGAGCGGCCAGATCACCTTGACGCGAAGCGAGGACAAGCCGCGCTCGATCTGGCTGAGCGCACCGATCGAAACGCCGGCCTTGGCGGCAAGCTCGGCCAGCGAAAGACTGCGTTCCAGCCTGAGCGCCCGCACGCGCCGGCCGACCCGCACATCGGCGTCGTCTTTCGGCTTTTCAGCCGCTTGGTCCAGTATATCCATGCATACTTCCTCGTTCGCCAGCACTTTCCCTTCTCCCCCTGTGGGAGAAGGTGGCCGAGCCCACGGGTCTTACCTCCGGCAAGCCCGAGGGCAGGCTCCGCTCGGACGGATGAGGGGTGTTCCAGCTTGGCAAACCCCGCATTCTGTCCAGCACCCCTCTACCGTCTCGACGCTACGCGCCGATCCACCTTATCCCACAAGGGGAGAAGGAAGAGCGAACTCAGCCGCCTGCCTTGACCTTCTCGAACATCTTGGCGAGTTCGTCATTCTGTTTCATCGGCCCGGTGAAGACGGTAGTCTTCAGCATCACTTCCGGATCGGACGGCAGTTGCAGCTTTTCCAGTTCCTCCTTCGGCACCGCGGCGAAGGCCGAGCTGTTTGAGCTGCCGTAACCATAGGTCTGAATCAGGTATTTTCCCGAATCCGTCTCCAGCCGGCTGTTGATGAAATCATAGGCGAGGTCGACATTCTTGGCGTCCTTGAGCATGACGAAGCCGCACGACCAGGTCAGCATGCCTTCCCTAGGCTTCATGAACTCGACCGGCACGCCCTGCTTCTTCAGCGAGGTGGCCGACGCGTTCCAGGTCATGGCGGCGACCAACTGGCCACTCGCCAGCGCCTGTTCGACCGAGGTCATGTCGGTGGTGTAGTTGGAGAGCAGCGGGCGCTGCTCGCGCAGTTTTTCAGCCACCTTTTCCATCTGTTCCGGCGTCATGTCGAACGGATTGACACCGGCGAGAAGCGCCGCCACCACCGGCGTGTCGTGGACGGCATCGATCGTCGCCATGCGCCCGGCATATTGCTTGTCCCACAAAAGGTTCCAGCTCGGCTCCGGGTTCTTCACCAGATCGGTGCGGTAAAGGATCGAGGTGTTGCCCCAGTCCCACGGCACCATCCAGACTTTGCCGTCGCCGGCCTGCAGGTCGGGCAGGTTCTTGAAAACCGGAAAGATCGAATCCCAGTTCTTGATGCGCTTGGTGTCGATTGGCTGCAGCAGGCCTTCCCTGTTCCAGCGCGCCACCTTGTCGTAGCAGGGATGCGCGACGTCAGGACGGAAACCGGCCTTGACCTTGGTGAAGGCGTCATCGTCGTCGCCGAACATCGAGGCCTCGACGCCATCGGGGTGTGCGGCGAGGAAGCTCTTGTTAAAGTCGGGAAGTTCGTAGCCCGACCAGGTGAAATATTGCAGCTTGTCGGCCGCAAGCGCGACGGTCGACGAAAGCGCCAGCGCGAAGGCTGCCAATCCGGCTTGGACTGTCTTGCGATTTATCGATTTCAGGTCGAATGCCATTGCAGTTCTCCTCTTTCGGTTTCTTCTGGTTTGGGCAGGTTGGCGGGCACTGGCCGCTGAGCGGCGGCGAGCCCGCGATGGCGCAGGATTTCGGCAATTGCCGCGATGACGAAGGACACGGCCAGGATGGCCGTGCCCAGTGCCATGACGGTCGGCAGCGATTTCGGGAAACGCAGTTGGCTCCAGATATAAAGCGGCAAGGTCGGTTCGGTGCCGGCGAGGAAGAAGGCGACGATGAACTCGTCGAAGGAGATCAGGAAGGCCAGCATGAACGCTGATACAATGGCGGGCAGGCTGAGCGGCAGCATGACCCGCCTGAATGTCGTCCAGTCGGAGGCGCCGAGATCGAGTGCCGCCTCGTGGATGGTCTTGGGTATAGCGGCGAAGCGGCTTTTCATGATCACCACCGTCGTCGGCAGCGCCACCAATATGTGGCCGAGCACGATGGCGGTGCGTGACGGACCGAAGCCAATGAGGTTGACCAGGATCAGCAGCGAGATGCCGACGATGACGCCGGGGATCAGTATCGGCAGCCGCGCGATAGCGCTGATCGTGAAGGCAAGCGGCGAACGGCCAAAAAGATCCATGTAGGACACGGTGATGCCGCAGAGCGTGGCACCGGTGGCGGCAATTGCACCGATGACGAGGCTGTTGGCAAGCGCGCCGGACAGCGCCGAATTGCCGGACAGCGTCGTGTACCATTCAAACGTGAAGCCTTGCAGCGGAAACGCCGCCTGGATCGAATCGTTGAAGGAAAACAGCGGGATCAGCGAGATCGGCAAATAGAGGAATACCAGATAGACAAGCACGTAGGCGCCGAGCCAGCGGCCACCTTGCGTTGCGTCTATGCGCGCGGCGCTCATGTGCGGCTGCCAAACCTGCGGTCGGCGGAACGCACGACCAGCACCACGGCAAGGATGACCAGCATGACGGCAACGGCGAGTGCTGCGCCGAACGGCCAGTCATTTGCCTTGCCGAACTGGGCCTGGATCAGCGAGCCGATCATGGTGCTGGCAGGGCCGCCGACCAGCGCCGGGGTGACATAATCGCCGACCGTCGGCACGAAGACGACGAGAGCCGCCGCCAGCACCCCCGGCATCGAATTCGGCAGCACGACGCGGCGAAAGCTGGTGAACGGTCTGGCGCCGAGATCGGAAGCAGCTTCGAGCAGCGATTTCGGGATCGTGTCCAGCGCCACATAGATAGGCAGGATGGCGAACGGCGCATAGGCGTGAGCCAGCGTGACGACGACGGCGGCCGGCGTGTTGAGAAACGCCAGTGTCGGTTCGGACCAGATGCCGCTTTCGATGAGCGCCGAGTTCAGCACGCCATTGTAGGCAAGCACGATCTTCCAGGCGAAAACGCGCAAGAGATAGCTGGTCCAGAACGGCAGCGTCACCAGAAACAGCAGCAGCCCGCGCCGCCGTCCGGCATGGAAGGCCAGGTAGTAGGCGACGGGATAGGCGGTGACGACCGTCGCCAGCGTCACCAGGCCGGCAATGGCCAGCGAGCGCAGCGTTACCGTCCAGTAGAGCGGGTCGGATGCCACGGTGATGAAATTCGCAAATGTGAAACCGGCGCCCAGCAGCGAACCGTCATTGCCGCGAAGGGCGAGGAAAACTACGAGGCCGAGGGCAAACAGGATCAGGAAGAAGGTGACCAGCCCGCCCGGCAGCAGCATGGCCAACCGGAAACCCGTCGAGGATCGGGACTCCGGCAGCGGCTGCCTTGCAACGATGGTCGACATCGGGGTTGCCCATCGAAATTTGAAATCACTCAAGAGTTTTTCAGAATCATGAAACTGTCAAGCTGATTCCTGCATCGGCATAAAATCAGCGCTCGAATGCATCCAGCATACGATACCAGGCGATCGTCGCGGCGACGCCGACCTGCCGAAAGACGTGGAATGGGATCGGCCGGATCTGCGAGACCGGGAACGGCAATTGCCTGGCGTCGCCGCTCGCCAGATAGCC
This sequence comes from Mesorhizobium sp. WSM4806, assembly GCF_055811635.1. Lineage (NCBI taxonomy): Bacteria > Pseudomonadati > Pseudomonadota > Alphaproteobacteria > Hyphomicrobiales > Phyllobacteriaceae > Mesorhizobium > Mesorhizobium sp. WSM4806. The sequence continues at coordinate 526,670 of NZ_JBVVQZ010000001.1, forward strand.
AGCAATGCGCTCGCCAAGCGCGGTCATCAGGCCGACGCCACGGCCCTGGCAGCCGACCACTGCCATCAGGCCCTGCTCGGGCTCGTGGATATGCGGGAGGTGATCCGACGTCATCGCCACCCGGCCAAACCAGCGCTTTTCGATGGCGACTCCGGATAGCGCCGGATAGAGCCGGAGCAGCGCGCGCTCGAGATGCGCCCAATCACTTTCGCTGGTCGGCAGCGCCATTCGGCCGCGCCCGCCGAGCACCAGCCGCCCGTCGGCACTCTTGCGGTAATAAACGAGGATGCGACGTGAGTCCGATACTGCTTGCCGTTCCGGAAGAATCCCGGCCGCCAGATCGGACGGCAGCGGTGCTGTCGCGATCTGGAAGGAGTGCAGCGGAACGATCGTTTCGGCGAGACCAGGGAGCAGGTCGCCGGTATAGGCGTTCGTCGCCAGAATGACCGCTTTGGCCTGCAATTCGGCGCCGCCCTCCGTCGAGATGCGCCAAATGCCGGCGTTGTTGTCGAGGCGTATCACCTTCTGGTGTTCGGCGATCTTCACGCCCGCGGCCGAGGCGATCCGTGCCAGTTCCGACGTATAGGCAAGCGGATCAATCACGCCGGCGCGGCGGTCGAGCCAGCCACCGAGATAGCCCTGCGCGCCAGTCAACGCGGCGATCTCGGTCTGGCTCAGAAGCCGGACATCGGCGCCACGGTTCCGCCACTGCCGGTCCCTGTTCGCCGCCGCCTTCAGCGCCGTCTCGGTGTGCGCTGCCTGGATCCAGCCATTGCGGACGAACGGAACCGCCAGTTTCTCGTCGCGGATCAATTCGAAGACGGCGTCCGCCGTCGAGGCGGCAAAATTGACGAGGATCTCGCCGCGTTCGGAGCCAAAATGCTCCAGCAGCCATTCCGGATCATATTTCAGGCCGGGGATGACCTGACCGCCATTCAGGCCCGATGCGCCTTGGCCGATTTCGCCGGCTTCCAGCACCTGCACGGCAAGGCCGAACCGGGCTGCATGCAAGGCTGTCGACAGACCGAGAATCCCGCCACCCACAATGACGACATCGGCACGCTGGCGGCCGGGAAAAAGCGACCGGAACGCAGGGGCCGCCGGCGGCTTCCGCCAGATCGGATCGGAAAACGGTAGGGGCAAGAGTCACCTGAATGTACTTCGTCAAATGAAAATCCTAGTGACGATTTCATGATTTTGAAAGCGCCTTTGATCTCGGCATCAGGGGGATTGAAGAGGAAGGCGTCCGCCACTGCGAAATGCAGCGCAGGGGCTCGACCGCGAGGAACGGGATAGACCTTTGTCGGGAATTTGTTGAAAGTGCCGCCGCCGCGGCCAGGCTTTTGATGAACCATCGGTCCGCAGCGACGACGCAGAACAAGACAGCAGAGGACCGCAAGCCATGACGAACGCCACCCTCCTGCCCGACGAGGGCCTCTTCATTGGCCGCGCCCGGACGAGCGAAGCATCGCATCCGCTGGTGGTCACGGTACGCGGCGGCACGGTCTTCGACATCACCTCCAGCATGGCACCAACCGTGCGCGACGTCTGCGAGATGCCGGACCCAGCAGGCTACGTCCACACCGCCGCGGGCGAACCGATCGGATCGCTCGATGCAATCGCCGCCAACAGTTTCCAGGCCGCGCGCGATCCGCAAAAACCGTACCTGCTCTCTCCGGTCGACCTGCAGGCGGTCAAGGCATCGGGCGTCACCTTCGTCGTCAGCCTGCTCGAACGGGTCATCGAGGAGCAGGCGCGCGGCTCCGCGGAAAAAGCCGACGCCATTCGCGCCGACATTGCCGGGCTGATCGGCCACGATCTGTCGAAGCTCAAGCCAGGCTCGCCGGAGGCGATGGAGATCAAGACCAAGCTGATCCAGCGCGGCGCTTGGTCGCAATATCTGGAAGTGGGCATCGGCCCCGACGCCGAAATCTTCACCAAATGCCAGCCGATGGCGTCGGTCGGCTTCGGCGCCGATGTCGGCCTGCATCCGGTCTCCACCTGGAACAATCCCGAGCCGGAGATCGCCATGATCGCCGCCGGCAGCGGCAAGATCGTCGGCGCCACGCTCGGCAACGACGTCAATCTGCGCGACGTCGAAGGGCGCTCGGCGCTGTTGCTCGGCAAGGCCAAGGACAACAACGCTTCGGCCGCGCTCGGCCCGTTCATCCGGCTGTTCGACGATACCTTTTCCATTGGTGACGTGAAGCAGGCCACCGTGCGGCTGAAGGTCGAGGGCGAGGATGGTTTCTCGCTGGAGGGCGCCAGTTCGATGGCCGAGATCAGCCGCTCGCCCGAAGAACTGGTCGCCGCCGCCATGGGCCCGCATCACCAGTACCCCGACGGGCTGGCGCTCTATCTCGGCACCATGTTCGTGCCGTCGAAGGACCGCGGCGAAAAGGGCAAGGGCTTCACGCACAAGGTCGGCGACATCGTCACCATCTCATCGGAGAAATTCGGCGCCCTGATCAACCGGGTACGGCTGTCTCCCGACTGTCCCCACTGGACCTACGGCGCCAGCCATCTGATGCGCGACCTTGCCAGGGCCGACCTCATTTAGCTTCCGTCCCGCCTGCGCCTCGTCTTCGGCGCCGAGGCCGCTTGCCGCAAAAGATATCAGCCAAACTGATGCGATCTGATGGGATGGCTGATGGCGCATTGTCGTGCGCCAACTACCACTGGCAAATGGAGGCTTGCCATTGATCGAAAAAGCGGATGCTCTGATGCATCCAGATCGCCGCTGGCAAGAATACGGTCAGGCTTGCCGTGATCGTCGCCGGAGCTGGAGGACGTTTTCAAAATGGGAGGAAATCAAATGCTGACGAGGCTACGACTATTTGTATTCGGCTTGATCGTGGCGCTGGCGATTCCGGCGGCGGCACAGGCCAAGACCTTCTACTGGATTTCGCATGGCGGCCCGGCCGACCCGGTCTGGACCTACTTCCTCGCCGGCGCCAAGCAATGGGCGACGGACACCGGCAACACCGTCAACACCTCGTTCCACAATGGCGACGTGTCGTCCCAGCAGGAGGCTGTTCGCGCCGCCATCGCGGCAAAGGCCGACGGCATCACCACCACCAGCCCCGACCCGGGAAGCCTTGTCGAGCTCGTCAAGGAGGCACGAGCGGCAAACATCCCGATCATCAACTTCAACACGCCCGATCCGAAGGCGGACTTCAACGCCTATGTCGGCGGCGACAACGTCACCTTCGGCAAGAACTGGGCTCAGTATCTGGTCGACAAGGGCATGGTGAAGAAGGGCGATTTTGTCTGGATGCCGGTTGAAATCCCCGGCGCCACCTATGGCGTCCAGGAAGAAGAGGGCATCAAGAGCGTCTTCGAGCCGCTCGGCATCACCTATGAAATCACCGAAGCCACGCTCGACCAGGCCGAAGCAATCAACCGCATGGTCGACTATCTCACCGCCAACAGGGCCAAGGTCAAGGCGATCATCGGTCTTGGCGACCTGGTGACCGGCTCGATCAAGCGGGTGTTCGACCAGGCCGGCATCAAACCGGGCGAAATCCCGGTCGTCGGCTGGGGCAACTCGCTCGACACCACCCAGGAGGTGCTGACCGGCTACGTCAATGCCGCGCAGTGGCAGGATCCGCAGGCGACCAGCTATGTGGCGCTTTCGATCGCCAACATGGCCGCCAGCGGCATTCCGCCCGGCTTCGACGTGATCACCGGCGCGCTCTACGAAAAGGACACCGCGCAGGTCTACGACGACATCCTGTCCGGCAAATAAAACCGCGATCGGGATGGTCGCGGGCGCGCTTGCCGCAGCGATCATCCCCATCATCCCGCTGAGCCTCGAACCGCCTCATGCGGCGCCGGACTTGGCCAGTTCCAACCATGTCGCGGGTCCAACGTGGAAAACAGTTCCATCGTCCAACGCTCGATTGCCAGGCCGGAATTCGGGCCCTTCGTGCTGCTCGTCGTCGAGCTTGTCGTGTTCTGGGGGTTCAACCACGACTTCCTGTCACCGCAGAACATCAGCAACATACTCGCCTTCACGGTCGAGCTCGGCCTGATCGCGCTGGCGATGACGCTGTTGATGACTTCAGGCGAATTCGACCTCTCCGTCGGATCGCTGTTCGGCTTCTCGCCCGTCTTGATGTGGACGCTCTTCAACAGCGGCCTCACCTCGCTGGAGGCCGGCTTTGTGTTGGCCTTGCTGGTTGCCGCCTTCATCGGGCTGGTCAATGGCTGGTTCGTGACGCAACTCAAGATACCGTCCTTCCTGGTGACGCTCGGCATGCTGCTGGTGGTGCGCGGCACCGCTCTGTTCGTCACCAGCGGATTCCCGCAGCGGACCTGGAGCGCCGAAGGCAGCTGGCTCGCCGAGGCGCTGGTCGGTGATTTCTTCATCGGGCCGTTTCGTATCTACATGTCGCTGTTCTGGTTCATCGCAGCCGCGATCGCACTTGGCTACGTGCTGACGCAGAGCCGCACCGGCAACTGGATCCAGGCGGCCGGCGGCAACCCCAATGCGGCAAGGGCGCGCGGCGTCAATGTCAGCGGCGTCAAGATCGGCCTGTTCATCCTGTCGTCGATCATGGCCTCGCTTGCCGGCGTCATCAGCTCGCTGCGCACTTCGGCCGCCAACCCGAACAGCGGCACCGGCTACGAGCTCGAAGTCATCGCCATGGTGGTGATCGGCGGCACCGCGCTGACCGGCGGACGCGGCACCATCATCGGTACTGTGCTCGGCATCCTGATCCTGCGCGTGATGCGCAACGGCATCGTGCTGATCGGCGTGCCTGGGCTTGCCTACAACATCTTCATCGGCGCGATCATCCTCGGCATGATGGCGCTCCACTCATGGCTGGAACGCCGGCATCAGGCGGGGACTTGAACCATGGCTGAGCCGCTTGTCCGCATGGAAAACATCCGCAAGTCCTACGGGCGCGTGCAAGCGCTGGTGGACGCCAATTTCCATGTTAACGAAAAGGAGATCGTCGGTCTGCTCGGCGACAATGGCGCCGGCAAGTCGACGCTGATCAAAGTCTTGTCGGGTGCGGTCCCGCTGACCAGCGGCGACATCTTCATCCGCGGCAAGAAGGTGGACTTGCGCAGCACCAGCGACGCCATCGCCCACGGCATCGAGACGATCTACCAGGACTCCGCACTGGTCACGCAATTGTCGATCGCGCGCAACCTGTTCCTCGGGCGCGAGCCGATCAAGCCGCCGCGTTTCCTCAACCGTATGGACCAGGAGGCGATGAACGTGGTTGCCCGCGATCTGCTCAAGCAGGTCGGCATCTCGAAGGACATCCCGCCGACCACACCAATCGGCTCACTCTCAGGCGGCGAGCGGCAGGCGGTGGCGATCGCGCGCGCCATGCATTTCGACAGCGACCTCATCATCCTCGACGAGCCGACCAACAATCTCGGCGTCGCCGAGACGCAAGGTGTGCTGAGCTTCGTGCGCAGCGCCCGCGATTCGGGCCATTCCTGCATCTTCATCGCCCACAACATCCACCACGTCTTCCAGGTGGTCGACCGCATCGTCGTCATGCGCCGCGGCAAGGTGGTTGCCGACGATATCGATCCGAAGAACACCAACGTCGCCGAAGTCGAACGGATCATCACCGGCATGTCCGACAAGGAGATCCACGACGCCATCGCGCAGGGGAAGCAACCACAAGGCTGAGTGGCCAGTTGGAAGCCGGGTTGGCCGTATCTCTGGTACAAGATCACATCGGCTCCTATGACTGCGACTATGAAAGCCACCGTTGCGGACATCGCCAGAAGCTGCGGGCTGTCGACCGCGACGGTCGACCGGGTGCTGAACAACCGGCCGGGCGCCAGCGCCGCCAACCGGCAGCGGGTGATGGAGGCGGCCAAGCAGCTTGGCTATCTGCCGGTCGTGGATCAGGTCACGCTGCCCTCGCGGCCGGCGCATCTCGAGTTCTTCCTGCCGATCGGCTCGAACGCCTTCATGACGGATCTGGCAAATCATATCGAGGACTATGCCGCACGCTTGCCACTTGTCGCCTCCTGTCGGATCCACAAGCTCGCCGGGATCTCGCCGAACGCGTTGCAGGCGGCCGTCGAAAACCTCTCGCTTAGGGCGAACGGCGTCGGTGTCATTGCGATCGATCACCCGAGAACGCGCAACATCCTGCGCGAGATCGTCGAAGCCGGCATCCGCCTGGTCACGCTGGTGTCGGACGTTCCGGGCGCGCCGCGATCGGCCTATGTCGGCATCGACAACCGTGTCGCCGGGCGCACCGCAGCCCTTTTGATGGGACGTTTCCTGGGCGGCCGCACGGGCCATCTGGCAATGATCGTCGGCTCACGCTCCTATCGCGGGCATGAAGAACGCGAAATGGGCTTTCGCTCGGTGCTCAGCGAGGAGTTCCGCAATTTGACCGTGACCAGCGCCGTCGAGATCAACGACGAGCCTGATATCAGCTACACGGCGACGATGAAGGCGCTGCACAACGAGCCGGAACTGCTCGGCATCTATTGCGTCGGCGCCGGACGCTCTGGCGTGGCGAAAGCGCTGCTGGAAGCCAAGCCGCAAAGGAAGCCGGTGTTCATCTGTCACGACCTGACAAGGGCGACACGCGGCTATCTCGTCGACGATCTGCTCGATGTCGTCATCGACCAGAATGCACGGCTGATCGCCGAGCAATCAGTCATTCGCCTGCTCGGCTCGATCGCTTCCTCGGCGCCCTATCTGACGCGGAAATTCATCGAACCGCGCCTGATCTTCAAGGAGAACGTTCCGGTCCAGTGATGCCACGCAAGCGCCACGGTTGGTCGCGGCGATGGTTAATATTCGGTTGATAGCGCGAATCTGCACATCTGCTATGCATCTTTTGCTATTGCCGAATCATTGGGCAACCGCTAGTTTCGCAGTTGTCGGCCATCTACTCCTCCCAGATGCGATGCCGACGCTGAGTGCGGCGCACCTCCTCCCGCGTCGTATTCGAAATCGAGCCCGCTGCCACCTCCTCCCGGCAGCGGGCTTTTTTTGTTCTTGGGTGTCGGGCAAGGCGGCGGCAATCGCCAATGGCTGGTTCGGGCAGCGCCGCAGCCCCATTGGAATCCCGCCACACTTGTCACTCTCACCAATTCGCTATCGGGCCTAGCCTGCTCACAACCAGCAGCGACCGCCGCGCGCAAGAGCGCGGCGACAGACCGGCAACGGAGACGTGAGATGACAGCACATGCCTAGGCAAAAGAGTACTCGCGGCGCGGCTTGCAATGACACGCCAGCGATCGTTTCGCCGCTTGCGAGACTATCTGGCCCTGAACGAGGTGATCAGGCCTTCCGCCATGCGGACAAACTGCGCGCTGGGGCCTTCGGCTCCGACGCTTTGCAGGCTGACACGGGCGCCTTCAAGCAGTAGCGACAATGTATCGGCGAGAAGCTCTGCCTGGCCGATGCCGGCATCCCGACACAGGCCGACGAGGCGGTCGCGCTGAGCCTGCTTGAGTTCCTTGATTACCCGACGGGCCGGATGGTCGGTCTCGCTCAACTCGATGGCGGCGTTGGCCATGTCGCAACCGCGGCCGTCCATCATCAGGCAATCGGCTGCCATCCGGACCCAGGCATGCAGTTGCGCAAGCTTGTCGCCCGGATGCTCCGCCTCGAACTTTTGCCACATCGCGTTGGCGCTGCATGCGGTCGCCCGCAGGCACTCGATGACCAGATCGTCCTTGGACTCGAAATGACGGTAGAGCGTCATCTTGTTGGTACCGGCGGCCTCAGTGATCGCGTCGACGCCGACGCCCTTGATGCCATGCTTGTGGAACATATCCCGTGCCGTCTCCAGGATGCGATCCCGGGGGCGGATGCGTTCCGCAGTGCCGTCTTCCATCAAAACCTCCTTGGTTTCCGGGATTTCCGAAAAATCCCTCGGCACACCTCTTGACTAGGGTGTTACCGGTCTGTAACTTCTAGATGTTACTTACTGGTAACACCCTCATTGCCTCGTGTCAATCTCGCAGGCGCTTGTGAACAGCCTCCGCCAAATCGGCCCAGGCATGAAACTGCGCCCCAGGCGACTTTGGCCGCGAACAGGAAGACCACCCGATCTGCGGCGGCGTACGCCGCAGATCGCCAAGCCAGGAGCCGCTACGATGTCGCAGCGCAAAGATTTGACGATCGACGATGTTGTGAAGGATCCGATGATCCGGATGCTGATGAAAGCCGACCGTGTCGACCCGCACGCTTTCGAGACGATGCTGCGTACCCTTGCGGATGCGCAGCTCCGCGGCCGCAAGGCGCCGCCTCGTTTCCTGGAAGATTCCGGGCAAAGCCGCAGCCGGCGGCTGTCAAGGGTAGCCAAGGCCTTTGGCCAGGCAAGAGCATCGGGCGAGGCGTGCGTGTCATGGTAAATTTCTTCATCCACCGTCCGATCTTCGCATCGTCGATCGCCATCATCATGGTGCTCGCCGGGACGATCTGCTATTTCCTGCTGCCTGTCTCGCAGTTTCCCGACATCACGCCACCTCAGGTGGTGGTCAGCGCCAACTATCCGGGCGCCAGTGCGCAAGTTGTGGCCGACACCGTCACGACGCCGCTCGAACAGCAGATCAACGGCGTTCAAGGCATGACCTACATGTCGTCGTCGAGTTCCAATGACGGCTCCTCGACGATCACCGTCACCTTCGAGGTCGGCTATCCCCTGAGCACCGCCGCCGTCGACGTCCAGAACCGCGTGTCACAGGCGGCGTCCTCGCTGCCTGCCATCGTCAACCAGGGCGGCGTGACGATCAAGAAGCAGAACCCGAACTTCGTCCTGATCGTCAACCTCACCTCGCCCGATGGCTCTGTCGATCCGGTCGCGCTCAGCAACCTCGCCTACCTGCAAGTCGTCGACCCGCTGAAGCGCCTGCCCGGCGTCGGCGACGTGCAGATCTTCGGCGAGCGGCGCTATTCGATGCGCGTATGGCTCGATCCCGACAAGCTCGCCAATCTCGGCATCACCGCCGTCGATGTCCAAAACGCCATCGCCGAGCAGAATGTCCAGGTCGCGGCCGGCAAGATCGGGCAGTCGCCGGCGCCGGCCGGCACCGCTTTCGAAATGCAGGTCAACGCGGTTGGCCGACTGAGCGATCCCAAGGAATTCGGCGATATCATCGTGCGCGCCGATGCCGCGAACGGTTCGCTGGTGCGGTTGCGCGACGTCGCGCGCATCGAACTCGGCGCCCTGCAATATTCGTCGTCGGCGTTCTTCGGCGAGGACCCGACCGTGGTGCTCGCGGTCTACCAGATGCCGGGCTCGAACGCGCTCGATCTGCAGCAGCGCGTCAAGGACAAGATGCAGGAATTGTCGGCCCGCTTCCCCAAGGGCGTCAGCTACGCCATGCATTACGATACGACACGTTTCGTTTCGGCGTCGATGCACGACGTGGTGGTCACGCTCGGCGAGGCGCTGGTCCTGGTCGTCGCGGTGGTGTTCATCTTCCTGCAGAGCTGGCGCACCACGATCATCCCGACGATCGCGATTCCCGTGTCGCTGGTGGCCACGCTCGTCGTCATGTACATGTTCGGCTTCTCGCTGAACATGCTCAGCCTGCTCGGCATGGTGCTGGCGATCGGACTCGTCGTCGATGACGCGATCGTCGTCGTCGAGAATGTCGAACGCCAGCTGGAGGCCGGCCTAAAACCGCTGGCTGCGACGCGCGCGGCGATGGCCGAGGTCACCGGCCCGATCATCGCCACAACCGCCGTGCTGATGGCCGTGTTCGTGCCGGTCGCCTTCATACCCGGCGTTTCTGGCCGGCTCTACAATCAATTTGCCCTGACGGTGGCGATCTCCTTCGGCATCTCCGCCTTCGTCTCGCTGACGCTCACCCCGGCGCTGAGCGCCGCTTTCCTGCGCCACCGCCCGGCCACGCAATTCGTGCTGTTCCGCTGGTTCAACACGGGCTTCGATCGGCTGTCGCATGCCTATGCCAATGGTGTGCGCTTCCTCATCCGCCTGCGCTGGATCATGCTCGGCATATTCGCGGCTGGGCTTGTCGCGACCTATTTCGTCTGGCAGCGCCTGCCCTCGACCTTCCTTCCGGTCGAGGACCAGGGCTATTTCTTCGTGGTCATCCAATTGCCGGATGGGGCGTCGCTGGAACGCACCGACGCGGTGGCGCGGAAGGCACGCGAGATCCTGCAGAACACGCCTGGTGTCGATATCGTCGGCTCGATCAGCGGCTTGAACTTCCTCACCAGTGCCGCCCAGTCGAACTCGGCGGTGGAATTCGCCATCCTGAAGCCATGGGACGAACGCGGCCCTGACCAGAGCGCCTCGAAGCTCGTCGCCGACGTGCGCTCGAAGCTCATGGAACTTCCTGAAGCCTTCGCGCTGAGTTTCGACCCGCCTTCGATCCCGGGCATCGGCACGACCGGCGGCTTCGAATTCCAGGTGGAGGACCTGACCGGTCGCGGCAGCGCTGCGCTCAACGATGCGACGCAAGCCGTGCTGGCCGAAGCGCGCAAACAGCCCGAGCTCAACCCGCAGCAATTGTTCTCGTCGTTCTCGACCTCGACGCCGCAGTTCAACTACGACCTCGATCGCAACAAGGCGAAGCTGCTCGGCCTCAGCCTGCCCGACGTGTTCAACACACTGCAGATCTATCTCGGCTCGCTCTATGTGAACGACTTCAACCTGTTCGGCCGCACTTTCCGGGTGACGATCCAGGCCGACAAGGATGCGCGTGCGGGTGCGGCCGACATTTCGCGGCTCTATGTGCGCAATGCCTCCGGCGGCATGGTGCCGTTGAGCACGCTCGGCAAGCTGGTGCCTATCGTCGGCCCGGAAACCGTCCCGCATTACAACAACAATGCGTCGGCCCTGATCAATGGCGGTGCCGCACCCGGCTTCTCCTCGGGCCAGGCGGTCGCTGCGATGGAACGTGCCGCCGCCACGGCGCTGCCGAAGGATTTCGGCTACGAATGGACGGGCATCACCTATCAGGAGCTCAAGGCCGGATCGATCGCCTCGATCGTCTTCGGTCTCGCCATGGTCTTCGTCTTCCTGATCCTTGCCGCCCAATATGAGAGCTGGGCCATGCCCTTCATGGTCCTGCTCGCGGTGCCGCTTGCCCTGTTCGGCGCCTTTGTCGCCTTGCTTATGCGCGGCATGCAGATCGACGTCTATTCGCAGATCGGTTTCGTCATGCTGATCGGGCTGGCGGCAAAGAACGCCATTCTGATCGTGGAGTTTGCCCGGCGCCGGCGCGAGGAAGGTCTCAGCATCGTCGACGCCGCAATGGAAGCGGCGCGCCTGCGGCTGCGGCCCATCCTGATGACCGCCTTCGCGTTCATCCTCGGTGTGCTGCCGCTGATGTTCTCGACAGGTGCCGGTGCAGCCAGCCGCCAGTCGATCGGCACCACCGTCTTTGGCGGCATGGTCGCAGCGACGATCCTGTCGCTGGTGTTCGTGCCGGTCTTCTACGCGGTGATCGAGCAGCTGCGCGAGCGCGGCAGCAAGAGCGAGCCTGTCGCCGAACCGACTGAACCAACTGCCGAACCCGCTTTCGAGCGATTGGCCGAAGCGGCCGAATAGAATTGGAGAATGATCATGCGTAAATGGAAAATTGCGTTGGGAGCGGCTGTTGCCGTGGGGGCGGTCTCGATGGCCAGCGTCCACTTGCTCGACATGGGTAATTTCGGCCTCAACGCCGGCACGGCAGGGGCGGCAACGCCTGAGCCCGCGGCGCCCGAGCCCGCGGCTTTTGTCATGCCGGTGCCAGTGGTGAGCGTCGTCAAGAAGACGATCCCGATCTATCTCGACTATGCCGCTCGCACCGAGCCGATCCGCAGCATCACGCTGCAGGCGCGCGTGCCGGGGTATCTGCAGGAGCAGGTCGCGCCCGACGGCAGCGATGTCAAGAAGGGCGACCTTCTCTACAAGATCGCTCCAGAAGATTTCCAGGCTGCCCTTGAACAGGCGAAGGCTCAGGTCCAGCGCGACGAGGCAACGCTCGACTATGCACGATCCAACCTTGGTCGCGGCACCGAACTGGCCAAGAGCGGATACATCGCCAAGGATGCGTTCGACCAGCGCACCAGCAGCTTGCGCGAGGCCCAAGCATCGCTCGCCGTCAACCAGGCGGCTGTGCGGACCGCCGAGCTCAATCTGAGCTATTCGGAAATCAAGGCGCCGTTCGCCGGGCGCGTCGGCCGCAACCAGGCCTCGGTCGGAACGCTGGTCAGCGTCGCCGGCACAGTGCTCAACACGCTGGTGCAGCTCGACCCGATCTATGTCACCTTCAATCCGAGCGAAACGGATCTGGCGCAGATCGAGGAAGCCCGCGCGACGGGAGCCATCGATGTCGACGTCCTGCTTCCCGGCGATACGGAACCGCGCCAGAGAGGTCAGCTCACCTTCATCGACAACACGGTCGATCGCTCGACCGGCACCATCACCGCACGCGCGACGATCGGCAATGCCAAGTTCACGCTGCTGCCGGGCCAATATGTTCGCGTCAGGCTGCATATCAAGCAGCAGCCAGATGCACTGATGGTGCCGCAGACGGCATTGGGATCGAGCCAGCTCGGCAAGTATCTCTACGTCGTCGGCAAGGACAATACTGTCGACCAGCGCATTGTTTCGCTGGGGCCGACCAACGGCGACCTGGTGGCGATCTCGAGCGGCGTAGCGGAAGGCGACCAGGTGATAACAGGCAATCTGCAGAAGATCGGCCCGGGAATGCCTGTCTCGCCGCTGCCACAGAAACCTGCCACCTGATACCCCCATCAGGCCCGGTCCAGCGGCGCCCCCGGCTATGCCGAGGGCGCCGTTTTGCTGAGCAGTTCGACAAGGCCGGCGACATCGGCACAGCTTCGAAGAATTGCTTGCCTATGCGCGCTGCCTCGAACAGTGTGTTTCCAGAGGCGTCAAGGCCGATCGCGCCGGCCTGACGCGCAACCGGCCTGACGGCAGTTGAGCCCAGCGGACGATGCAGGTTGGCGGCTTCGTCAGGGCGTCACAGCGACGGACAGAAAAATTGCGGATCAAAACCATCAAGGCCTACCATGTCGTGCAGCCGTTTGTGGACGGGCCCTACCGCATGTCCAAGGGGCGTGTCGCCGCCGCGTTCGACGCGGTGATCGTCGCAATCACCTCCGACAGCGGGCTGACCGGCTGGGGCGAGATGGCGCCGCTCGGCAATTTCTACTCGCCGGCATTCGCGGCCGGCACTCGCGCCGGCGTCATCGAAATTGCGCCGCATCTGCTCGGCCTCGATCCTCGCGCCTTGGCCAGTATCGGCAGGCTGATGGACACGGTGTTCAAGGGCCATCCCTACATCAAATCGGCGCTCGACATGGCCTGCTCGGATCTCGCTGCACGCGCCGCCGACATACCGCTGGTGACGCTGCTCGGCGGGCGCGAGAGCGAGACGGCGGAACTCTACAAGGTCGTCACCCATGGCACCGTCGACGCGATGGCCGCACTGGCCAAGCGCATCGTCAGGGACGGGTTTCACCGGCTGCAGGTCAAGGTCGGCGGCAACGTCCATGACGACATCGAGCGCGTCACCGCGGTCGCCGCTTCGGTGCCGAAGGGCACCGTCATCTTCTGCGACGCCAATGCCGGCTGGACGCCCTATCAGGCGCGCCAGTTCGCTGACGCGACGCGCGCCATCGACTACACGTTCGAGCAGCCCTGCACCACGATCGACGAATGCATGTCGGTGCGCCGCTCGCTCGACAAGCCGATGGTGCTCGACGAATCCGTCACCTCGCTGGACGACATGCTCGACATCCACCGCAAGGGGGCGGCTGACGGGCTGACGCTGAAAATCTCGCGGCTCGGCGGCGTGACCAAGACGCGCCAGATCCGCGACCTTGCCGTCGACCTGGGCTTCATGATCACCGTCGAGGACACCGGCGGCGCCGAGATCGACACATCAGCCATGGCGCATCTGTCGCTGTCGACGCCGGAGGAGCGCCGGCTGCACGCCATCGCCTTCCACGAATGGGTGACGGTGCGCACTGCATCGAACAAGCCGCCGGTTTCGGGCAGCCGCATGGGCATTCCGGACGGGCCGGGCCTCGGCATCGACGTTGTTCCCGACCTGCTTGGCGCGCCCTTCTTCGAGGTCGGCAGCTGACTGATATGCTGGCATGCGCCGACTGAGCATGCCGGCCAGCGCCCTCTGTTGCGCGGCTTCGTCGCAGGCGATAGGCGCAGCGGCAGCTGAGCAGCCATGAAATCAGTTTTTTCGTCGCACTCGCTTGCTTGCGAGAAGGGATGTCACGGTCGTCGCCGCCTGCATCCCAAGAGATCACCGCTTTCTGCGCCCCTCACTGACCGCGCTGCCAAGCCGCAAGCCAAGGCTTGCAAAAATTAAAACACAGAATGTTTGCGGGGACGGCTGCCGAATTGCCGGTTGAAATATTTTTCATTTGGAAATAGGAATGTTCAAAATGATGACTTCGACGCTGCGGCGCGTCAGGAACTGGAGGAAGCGACATGGCCCATCCGCAATTTGCAGCGGAACTTTTGCAGCGCGCTGAACAGCAGGGACCGATCACCATCGGGCTTGCCGGCGCCGGGCAGATGGGCACCGACATCGTCGTCCAGGTCGCGCTGATGCCGGGCATGCGGATCGGCGCCATTTCCGAGGTCAGGCCGCAGGCGGCGATCGATGCGGCGCTGCTCGCCGGCCACGACCGCTCGGATATCGTGCAGGCCGGCAATGCGGCGGCGATCGACCGCGCCATCGAGGCCGGCAAGATCGCCGTGACCGAAGATTTGCATGCGCTGGCGTCCGCCGGCCGCATCGACGTCATCATCGACGCGACAGGCAATCCCAACATCGGCACGCTGTTCGCGCTTGAAGTGATGAAGAACGGCAAGCATATCGTCATGCTCAACGTCGAGGCCGACATCACCATCGGCCGCTTCCTCAAGGAGGAGGCGCGCAAGGCCGGCGTCGTCTATACCGGTGCGGCCGGCGACGAGCCGGCCTGCACGCTGGAGATCATCGGCTTTGCCAGGAGCCTCGGCTTCAACATCATCGCCGCCGGCAAGGGCAAGAACAATCCGCTGAAGATCGACGCCATGCCGGCCGACTACGAGAAGGAGGCGGCCGAGCGCAACATGAATGCGCGCATGCTGGTCGAGTTCGTCGACGGCTCGAAGACGGCGATCGAGATGGTGGCGATCGCCAACGCCACCGGCCTGGTGCCCGACGTGCCGGGCATGCACGGCCCGACCGCGACGCTGGAGGAACTCGCCGGCGTGCTTTGCCCGCGCGAGGATGGCGGCGTGCTGCACCGCAAGGGCGTGGTCGACTATTCGATCGGCAAGGGCGTGGCGCCCGGCGTGTTCTGCATCATCGAGACCAGGCATCCGCGCGTGCTGGAGCGCATGATCGACCTCAAGGTCGGCAAGGGCCCGTATTTCACGATCTTCCGCCCCTATCATTTGACCAGCCTGGAAGTGCCGCTGTCGGCGGCGCGCGCCGTGGTCTACAAGCGCGCCGACATGGAGCCGCTCGACCATCCGGTCGCCGAGGCGGTGGCGGTTGCCAAGAGCGAGCTTGCCCCTGGCCAGTCGCTCGGCATGATCGGCGAGAACGACTATCGCGGCTTCGCCATGACCTGGGAGGACGCGCGCGCCCGCGGCGCCCTGCCGCTCGGCCTCGCCGAACGCGCCAAGGTGGTCAAGCCGGTCAAGACAGGCGATTTCCTCACCTATGAAAATTGTGTACCCGACGATTCGATGGTGATAACCCAGATCCGCCGTCGTCTCGACCAGTCGGACGGACGGTTCGTTACGAACGCCGCCTGATCCGCTGGATTCCCGCCTGATGGACGATGTCGTAATCGGGATCGACGCCTCGACCACGGCCGTGAAAGCGATTGCCTTCACGCGCGACGGCAAGGAGCTGTTCCAGGCGCGCGAAGCCTATCCGCTTTCAAATCCCAGGCCCGGCCATTTCGAGCAGGATGCCGAACATTGGTGGACCGCGCTGCTCGGCGCCTTGAAGCAGGTCGCTGAGGCGGTTGGCGCTGCCCGGGTGGCGGCGATCGCCATCGCCCACCAGCGCGAGACATTTACGCTGATCGATCATGCCGGCAAGCCGCTTATTCCGGCGATCCTGTGGCTGGACGAGCGGGCGCGCCCGCAAGTCATCAGGCTTTCGGCGGAGCTCGGCCGCGAGACGATCCGCGACTGGAGCGGCAAACCGCCGGACCCGACGCCCGCGCTCTATGCGATCGCCTGGCTTGCCGAGCACCAGCCGCAAACGCTTGATGACGCAGCCGCACTTGTCGACGTGCATGGCTTCTTCGTCCACCGGCTGACCGGACGTCTGGTCACCAGCACGGCAAGTGCGGATCCGCTCGGGCTGCTCGACGTCAAGAATGGCACTTGGCACCCTCAGCTCGTCGAGGCCGCGGGGCTGCGCCCGGACCAGTTGCCGCGACTGGTCGCGCCCGGCGCGATCTGCGGCGGGCTTGGCGAAAGCGTGGCCCGGCTGATCGGGTTGAAGGCCGGCACGCCTGTTGTCGCCGGCGCCGGCGACGGCCAGGCGATGGGCCTTGGCATGGGCGTCTATGGCGACGGCAAAAACTACCTGTCGCTCGGCTCGGGCATCGTCAGCGGCTGTTACTCCCATGGGATCACGACTTCGGACGCGTTTCGAACGCTGGTCTCGCCGACCGGCTCGGGCTTCATGCTGGAGACCGTGCTGCGCTCGGGCATGCAACTGGTCGACTGGATCGTTCGCACCACCGGCTCGCCGTCGGCTGCAGCGCTGGAGAAAGCAGCGGTCGACGTTGCCGCCGGCAGCGAGGGCCTGCTCGTC
This sequence comes from Mesorhizobium sp. WSM4806, assembly GCF_055811635.1. Classification (NCBI taxonomy): domain Bacteria; kingdom Pseudomonadati; phylum Pseudomonadota; class Alphaproteobacteria; order Hyphomicrobiales; family Phyllobacteriaceae; genus Mesorhizobium; species Mesorhizobium sp. WSM4806. Next base: position 543,449 of record NZ_JBVVQZ010000001.1, read on the forward strand.
ATGCCGTATTGGGCCGGTGTCATGAGCCCCTATTGGGACGGCGCGGCGCGCGGCGCCATTGTCGGCCTGTCGCTCGACCATGAGCCGAAGCACCTTTTTCGAGCGGTTCTGGAAGGCATCGCCTTCGAGCAGGCCATCGCCAGCGAGGCAATGGAAACTCAAGCGGCCGAAACCCAAGCGGCGCAAACGCAGGCGGCGGAAACTCTGGCCGGCGGCAAACCGGCTGCGATGATCGCCGCCGGCGGCGGCACCAACTGCGCCCTGCTGATGCGGATCATGGCAAGCGTGCTCGAGCGGCCGCTCTCCGTCTCGCCGGTCAACGAAGCCGCAGCGCTCGGCGCCGCCATGCTGGCGGCTTCCGCTATCGGATGGTTTGCCTCGCCTGAAACGGCGGCTGAGGCGATGGCCGCGCCGCCGACCCAGCATGTCGACCCCGTCGACGGGCTGGTCTCCGGTTACCGTGTGCGCAAGGCAATCTACCGCGACCTCTATCAGGCGACGCGCGAGACCCATGTGCGGCTCGGTGAAGTCGGGCAGGTTTAGCGGTTGAGCAGGCCCTTGGCGGCGTCCTCGTCGGTGATCAGAACCGATATCCTGGTGTTGGCAAGCGCCGCCCGCATGATGGCGATTTTTTCCTGCCCTCCCGAAACCAGGATGATGGCCGGGATGTCCGACAGGTCCTGCAGCGGATAGGCGCAGACCCGGCGGTTGACCTCATGGTCGACGAGCCGGCCGTCGGCGTCGATGAAATGGCATAAAATATCGCCAACTGCGCCGGCCGCCTGAAGCTCTTCGAGTTCGCTGGGCTTGATGAAGCCGTAATTGGCGATCGGGCTGTCAGTGGAAAACGATCCGACGCTGAGCACGGCGATGTTTGCCCGGCGCGCGCGGAAGACGACGTCCTGAACGCTGCGCTGGCTCATGAAGGCTTCGCGCTGCTCCGGCCTGTCGGCATAGACCGGCACCGGCAGCAGAAAGCACTCGGCGCCGATCTTTTCGGCGAATTCCCAGGCGCTTTCGGTCGGGTTGAGCGGCTGGGCATGGGTGAGGCCGCCCAGCATGGAAACCACCGTCGTCCTGGCGATCGGCCGCCGCGGCAATTCACTGATGGCGAACTTCAGCGTGCGCCCCCAGCCCAGCGCGATGACATCGCCGGCATTCACATTGTCGGCCAGATAGGCGCCCGCGGCATGGCCGATCATCAGCGGCGCGTTGCTTCGGTCGGCGGCCGACGGCACCACAACGGCCTGGCTGAGCCCAAAACGCTGCTTCAGAGCCTCTTCCAGCACCAAGCATTCGACGACGCTGTCACGGATGCGGAACTGGACGACGCCCTCCTCACGCGCGGCGGACAGGATGCGATGCACCTTGATGCGGCCGATGCCGAGGATCTCCGAAATCCTCTCCTGCGTCAGACCCTCGATATAATAGTGCCACGCGGCACGGGCCTTCAGCTCGGCATCCGGGAAGCGCGAGGCCTTGTCATTCTCTGTCATCGCCATCTTTTTGCCCTCCCGCGGTCGTCCGAATCCTTAAATGCCATTCAAATGGCGTTATCCGACCAAGCGACGCGAAATTATTCTGCATGCCCGGGATTCGAGATTCAGGACATCGACAGGATACCTCTACAACGTGAGTGAAAGCCAAAATGGTCAACATTTACTTCGTCTTGGCCGTCCTGCCCTGCTCAAGCAGCCGACATGAATCCGCAGGATGAGACCGGACCTGAAAACGCGGCATTTCATGCCCTTTCGTACGGCAAACCGGCTGGCGGCGCAAACCGGCGTGGAATGATGCGGCGGGCCTTGACAATTTTCCGACGAACAGTTTAGCTGAACAAAATTGCATATCAAAGATAAATTGTTCACAGGGAGGTGCCTAGTGAACAAGAGTGAGCCGACGACGTATCGCCGGAGCGCTGATGGAGGAGACAAAATGGCTGTGAGCAACGGTGCAAGCGAGTTGAAGGCCGGCCCAAATGCACAGGCCGCGGCGGGCGCGAAGCTTTCGGCCCTGTTCGCCGGAACCATGGGACCGCTAATCGGGCTGGTGCTGCTGTGCCTTGCTCTGTCGCTGACCACCGACACGTTTCTGACTGTCCGCAACATCCTCAACGTGCTCGACCAGGTCACCGTGCTCGGCATCATGGCGATCGGCATGACGCTGGTCATCCTGATCGGTGGCATCGACCTGTCCGTCGGTTCCGTGCTGGCGCTCGCCGCCATGGTGATGGGCTTCGTCGCCCATCCCGACCACCTCAATCTCGGCATGCCTGCCGGCATCGTCACAGCGCTTGTCGTTGCTGGGCTTTGCGGGCTGGTTTCAGGCCTGCTCGTGACCGTCACCAGACTGCCGCCCTTCATCGCCACGCTGGCGATGATGTCGGTGGCCCGCGGTCTTGCCAACATGATCACCGACGGCTCGCAGATCATCGGCTTCCCCGACTGGTTCACCAGCCTGTCGATCATCCGCCATTTCGGCTTCCTGTCGGTCACCGTCGGCTTGATGATCGTTCTGGCCATCATCTTCGCGATCTTCCTGAACTATCGCGCGACCGGCCGCAGCCTCTACGCGATCGGCGGCAGCGCCGAGGTCGCCAGGCTGTCCGGCATACCGGTCAAGTCGCTGACCAACTGGGTCTACGCCGTCTGCGGCGTTCTGGCGGGGCTCGCCGGCATCGTGCTTGCGGCACGGCTTGATTCCGTCCAGCCGAGTTCCGGCTTCGGCTACGAGCTGGACACGATCGCGGCGGTGGTGATCGGCGGCGCCAGCCTGTCGGGCGGCGTCGGCTCGATCGGCGGCACCGCCATCGGCGTGCTCATCATCGGCGTGCTGCGCAACGGGCTGAACCTGCTTGGCGTGTCGCCCTTCATCCAGCAGGTGGTGATCGGCGTGGTGATCGCGCTGGCGGTGGCCACGGATACATGGCGGCGCAGAGCGCAATGAAGAGTGGGGCGCAATGAGATTCACCCGGATGTCCGGGCGAAAACGGATCGGTGATCCGAAACTGGGAGTTGTTCGGCCAAGGGGCGCCGTGATGCGCCGGCGGGACAGATTGAACATCAACGGAGGAAACACATGCTGACCAAACGTTCATTGCTGCTTGCTGCCGCGGCCGTCATTCCGCTGCTCGGACTGTCCGAGATGGCCTCGGCCAAGGAGGCCAAGAAGCTTGGTCTCGCCGTCGCCAACCTGCAGGCCGACTTCTTCAACCAGATCAAGCAGTCCGTCGAGGCCTATGGCAAGGAAAAGGGCATCGAGATCGTCACCGTCGACGCCAAGGGCGATTCGGCGACCCAGGTCAGCCAGGTGCAGGACCTGATCACGCAGAACATCGATGCGCTGATCTACATCCCGGCCGGCGCCACCGCCGCCACCGTGCCGACCAAGACGGCCAAGGCGGCCGGCATCCCGGTCATCAATGTCGACCGCAACGCTGAGGGCGCCCCCGGCGACACCTTCATCGCCACCAACAGCGTGGCATCGGCCAAGGCGGTTTGCGACTACATCGCCAAGCAGGCCGGCGGCAAGGGTGAGTTGATCATCATCCATGGCCAGAAAGGCACGACGCCCGAGGTCGACCGGTCGAAGGGCTGCGGCGAAGCGCTGAGCGCCTATCCCGACATCAAGGTGGTCGGCGAGCTGTGGAGCGAAGGCTGGCACCAGGACGAGGGCTTCAAGCTGACGCAGGACCTGTTGCAGTCGCATCCCGACGTGTCGATCGTCATCGGCCAGGCCGATGCGCTGGCGCTCGGTGCCGCGCAGGCGGTCAAGGTCGCCAATCCCGGCCACAAGGTCTGGATCGCCGGTTTCGACGGCGACGTGGCGGCGCTCAAGGCACTGAAAGGCGGCGTCTTCGACGTGACTGCGACGCAGCAGACGCAAGGCATGGGCCGGCTTTCGGTCGATGCGGCGATCAAGCTGGTGGCCGGCGAAACCGTTCCCGCAGAACAGCTGCAGGATGCGACGCTGACCACCAAGGACAATGTCGATCAGTTCATCGCCAAGCATCCTTAGTATCAGGCATCCCTGATCCCAAAAGAGTCCGGCAGTTGATGAGCGGAACGATGTCCCTGGATCCCAGCCATACGCAGACCCCGCATCTGGGGCTCTTCGTCAGCAGCCTCTGCAAGAGCTACGGGCCGGTGCAGGTCCTGGCCGATGCGAGCTTCGAAGTGCGGCCGGGAGAGGTCGTGGCGCTGCTTGGAGAAAATGGCGCCGGCAAGTCCACCGTTTCCAACATCATCGCCGGGTCGACCAAGCCCGATGCCGGCAGCATCACATGGCGGGGGAAGCCGTATTCCCCCGCCTCTCCCGCCGCGGCCATTGACGCCGGCGTCGGCATGATCCACCAGGAACTGAAGCTGCTGCCGGACCTGTCGGTTGCCGAGAACGTCTATGTCGGGCGCCTGCTGATGCGCGGCGGCCGCATCGACCGCGCGGCCATGAATGCGCGGGCATCGGCCCAACTGAAGCGGCTCGGCCTCGATGTCTCGCCGGAACGCAAGGTGGGCACGCTGCGTATCGCCGCACAGCAGCAGGTCGAGATCGCCAAGGCACTGACGCTCAATGCCGAGCTTCTGATCTTCGACGAACCGACAGCGGCACTTGGCAGCGAGGAAACGGAGCTGTTGTTCAAGCAGATCCGCAAGCTCAAGGCGGAAGGCATGTCCTTCATCTATATCAGCCACCGGCTGGACGAGGTCGCCGAGATCGCCGACCGCGTCGTGGTGATGCGCGACGGGCGCATTGTCGCCCGCCACGAGCGCGCCGACATTCCGGTGCGCGCGATCGTCGAGCAGATGGTCGGCCGCAGCGTCGAGCGGATGTTCCCGCCGCTGTCGGAACCGGGCAGCGAGGCGTTGCTCGAGGTCGAGAATCTGTCCTCGCCGGAACGTAGCTTTCAGAATGTCAGCTTCTCGGTAAGGGCCGGCGAAATCCTTGGCATCGCCGGCCTGATCGGCGCCGGCCGCACCGAACTGGTGCGGGCGATCGCCGGCGCCGATCCGATTTCCTCGGGGTCGGTGCGTATCGCCGGCAAACCGGTGCACCTCACTGGCCCGGCGGCGGCGATCAAGGCCGGCGTCGTGCTGGTGCCGGAAGACCGCAAGGCGCAAGGCGTGGTGCTCCACCAGACCATCGGCGAGAATCTGGCGATCGGCAATTTCGACCATGTCGCGCCGAATGGCTGGGTGTTTCCCAAGGCGGTGCAGAAATTCGCCGAGGCCGGCATCGGCCGGCTCGGCGTCAAGGGCCGGCCTAACCAGGCGATCAGCAAGCTTTCCGGCGGCAACCAGCAGAAGGTGATCATCGCCAAATGGATCTCACGGCCGCCCAAGGTGTTCATCCTGGACGAGCCGACACGCGGCATCGACGTCGGCGCGCGCGCCGCGATCTACGATGTCATCGCCGAACTCGCCCGCTCCGGCATGGCGGTGGTGGTGGTGAGCTCCGACCTTGAGGAAGTGCTCGGCCTGTCGCATCGCGTGCTGGTGCTGAGCCGTGGCCGGCAGCGTGGCATTCTAGACCGCAGCGAAGCGAGCAACGTCGCCGTCATGGAGCTCGCCACAAGCTGAGGGCGGCATAAAGGATCGGAATAGAGCGCAGCAGGTGGTATCCTCCCAGGCACCGGACCGCGCGGGGCGCCAGCCAGGACTGGCGCCCCTTCCTTCCCAGGGCAGCACCGGCGGCTCAACAGGAAAACATTTTCGATGAAACTATTCGATCTTCAGGGGGACGTTGCCCTCGTCACCGGCGCCGGCAGCGGCATCGGGCAAGCAATCGCCATCGGCCTCGCCGAAGCCGGCGCCGATATCGCCTGTTTTGGCCATACCTCGAAGGGCGGGCTGGACGAGACCGCGCACAGGATCTCGGCGCTCGGCCGCAAGGCATTGGTGCTGACCGGCACGGTGACGTCAGAGGCCGATTTGGCAGCGGCGATCGAACGCGCGGAGAAGGAACTCGGCCCGCTGACCATCGCCGTCAACAATGCTGGCGTCGCCGGGGCCGAGCCGGCCGAGACGCTGTCGCTGGAGAAATGGCAGAAGCTCTACGACGTCAATGTCAGCGGCGTGTTCCTGTCCTGCCAGGCCGAAGCGCGCGTAATGCTGACGCGGCGCAAGGGTTCGATCATCAACATCGCCTCGATGTCGGGCTCGATCGTCAACCGCGGCCTGACCCAGGCGCACTATAATTCGTCGAAGGCCGCCGTCATCCACATGTCCAGGAGTCTCGCCATGGAATGGGCCGATCGCGGCCTGCGCGTCAACGTCGTCAGCCCCGGCTACACGCTGACGCCGATGAACAAGCGGCCGGAGGTCGCCGACCAGGTCAGGATCTTCGAACGCGACACGCCGATGGGGCGGATGGCGGCGCCGGAAGAGATGGTCGGCCCGACCGTGTTCCTGGCCAGCCGCGCCTCGAGTTTCGTCACCGGCATCGACTTGATCGTCGATGGCGGCTTCGTCTGCTGGTAGGAGAGAAAATGAAGCGGTTCGAGGGAAAGACGGCGGTCATCACCGGCGCCAGCGGCGGCATCGGTGCAGCCATAGCCCGGCGCTTCGCGGCTGAGGGGGCGGCTGTCGTCGTCAGCGCCATCGACGCGCGCGTCGAAGAGGTCGCCGCCGGACTGAAGGCGGAAGGCGCCAAGGTGGCATCGCTGCGCATGGACGTGACCAGGAAGGACGAGGTCGCCGCCCTCTATGATCTGGCCGAACAGCAGTTCGGCCGCGTCGACATCTCCGTGCAGAATGCCGGCGTCATCACCATCGCCAGGATCGAGGCGATGACCGAGGCCGAATGGGACAAGGTGATGGCGGTCAACACCAAGGGCGTGTTCCTGTGCTGCCAGGAGGCGATCGCGCGCATCCGCAAGCATGGCGACGGCGGCCGGCTGATCAACACCGCTTCCGGCCAGGCGCGCCAGGGTTTCATCTACACGCCGCACTATGCTGCCTCGAAATTCGGCGTCGTCGGCATCACCCAGAGCCTCGCCAAGGAAGTGGCCAAGGAGAAGATCACCGTCAACGCGATCTGCCCCGGCATCATCGACACCGACATGTGGGCCTACAACGACGCCGCATGGGGCAGACTGATGGGCGACTACAAGCCCGGCGAGTTGATGGCAGAATGGGTGAAGAACATCCCGATGGGCCGCGCCGGCAGCGGCGAGGATGTTTCGGGTCTGGTCAGCTTCCTGGCCAGCAGCGACGCCGCCTACATCACCGGCCAGACAATCAATGTCGATGGCGGCCTGATCATGTCGTGAGCAACGCGGCGGGTTCACGCGTCAATCTGCTGATATAATCGGCAGGCGGCGAAACTGCAGCCGAATTGCGCGATTCGCGCCGCGTTAGTCGTTGCGCGACATGAATGTTGGTATATATAATTTCATCCCATGAAAATGGCTTCGGCGACTGCCGAGAGCCGACAGCATGGGACCTTGATGGCTCGCAAGCTTGACGGCGCCGCAAGAGCGGCGATCGATCCGCGGATCACTGCTTCGGCAGCACGGCAGCCATGACGCGGTCGCACGACCTCTTCATCGAATTGGGCATCATTCCCGTCTGCGCCGACTTCAGCGCCGACAGCAATTTGCTGCCAATGGACTTGCGCAACGACCAGCTTTTCCAACACAATCAAAAAGACGCAAGAAGGGAACGAACGATAACTTCCACCAGAGCTTGACAGGAGCACAGGCATGTCACTTCGGAGTTTGATTTCGAGATTATCAATGGGAGCCTTAACACTTGCCGCGGCAAGTGCACTGACGCCTTCGGCCCAAGCGGCGGCGCCAGAATCGAACGACCCTATCAAGATCGCGCTGTTCGACTGGACCAGCGTCAATCTGAACGCAAAGATCCTCGGCGGCATTCTTGAAAAGCTGGGATACACGGTCGAGTACCCGACGGCCGATTATCTCTCCAGCCTGACCACCGGCCTTACCAATGGCGATCTCGCTGTCGCCATGGAATTCTGGGACACGACGGCCGGCGAAGCCATGAAGGCCTCGGATGCGACCGGGCAGACCGAACGCCTCGGCCCGCTCGGGCCCAAAGCCAAGGAGGAATGGTGGTATCCTGAATACATGAAGGAAAAATGCCCGGGCCTGCCGAACTGGGAGGCGCTGAAGGACCCGAAATGCGCCGAGGCCTTCTCGACCGCCGAAACGGCGCCGAACGGCCGCTATCTCGGCGGCCCGGTGACATGGGAAGGTTTTGACGACGAACGTGCCGCGGCGCTGAAGCTGCCCTTCACCGTCATCCATGCCGGCACCGACGCGGCGATGTTCGCTGAGCTGGATTCGGCCTATCAGCGCAAGGCGCCGATCATGCTGTGGGTCTATTCGCCGCATTGGGCGCCGGCCAAATACAAGGGCGAATGGGTCGAATTCCCCGACTATACGCCGGAATGCTACACCGACCCGAAATGGGGCGTGAACCCCGAGGCAAAGTATGACTGCGGCAAGCCGCATGGCGAGATCTGGAAATATTCCTGGGCCGGCATGAAGGACAAATGGCCGGTCGCCTACAAGGTCGCGAAGAACTACACGATCGACACCGACGAGCTCAACAAGATGAGCGGCCAGATCGATCTCGAAGGCAAGACGCCGGAAGACGTCGCCGCCGCCTGGATCGCCGCCCACGAAGCCGACTGGAAAGCCTGGGCCGAGTGATCGCTCCAACTGGAAACTGCGAGATCCGGTCATTCATGGCCGGGTCTCTATCCCATATTCCAGAAGGACGACGGCATGGCCGATACGACTGAACAGGTGCTGCAAGCGGCAGGCACGCCAATGGATGCCCGCCCGATAAAGCTCGCCTGCCGCAACGTCTGGAAGCTGTTCGGCGCGAACGCGGCCAATTTCATCCGCCAGCGCGACGGCAAGGCCAGCATGACGGAGGTCGCCGCGGCCGGGCTGGTCGGCGCGGTGCGCGCCGTCGACCTCGAAATCCTCCAGGGCGAGATCTTCATCATCATGGGGCTTTCGGGGTCGGGCAAGTCGACGCTGGTGCGCTGCATGTCGCGGCTGGTCGAGCCGACGCATGGCAAGGTCGAGTTCGAGGGCAAGGATCTCCTCAAAATCTCCGATGCCGCTCTGATCGAGCTGCGGCGCCACCGCATGGGCATGGTGTTCCAGAATTTCGCCCTGCTGCCGCATCTGAATGTGCTGGAGAACATCGCCTTTCCACTGGGCATACAAGGGCAGGACCGGCCGACGCGCGAGAAGCGCGCGCGCGAAGTGATCGAGCTTGTCGGCCTGCGCGGCCGCGAGCATTTCTATCCGCGTGAGCTTTCCGGCGGCCAGCAGCAGCGTGTCGGCATCGCCCGCAGCCTCGCCACCAAGCCGGAAATCTGGTTTCTCGACGAGCCGTTTTCGGCGCTCGATCCGCTGATCCGCCGCGAGATGCAAGACGAATTGATGCGGCTGCAGACCATGCTGCACAAGACCATCGTCTTCATCACCCATGATTTCGACGAAGCCATCCGGCTGGCCGACCGCATCGCCATCATGAAGGACGGCGAGGTCATCCAGATCGGCACCCCGGAACAGCTGGTGGTCAACCCGGCGACCGACTATGTCGCCGAGTTCACCCGCGACGTCGACCGCGCCAAGGTGATCTCGGCGCGAAGCCTGATGCGCGCCTGCGCCGGCGCCGAGCATGGCGGCGTGGTCGCGCCGGATGCCAAGATATCGAGTTTTTCGGCTGATATCGTCTCGGCCGGCAAGCCGTTCGCCGTCGTCAACGGCACCGGCAAGCCGATCGGCGAAGTCACGCCGCAAGCGGTGATCGATCTTCTGGCCGGCATCGAGCGTTCCGGGGCCAACGCATGACAGTGACGGCAAGCGCCAGCGAAGCGAGATCGCGGCCGGTTCAGCTCTGGCTGGTGGTCTGGGCCTGCGCCCTTGCAGCCGTGCTTGCCGTGTTCCTGCTGCAGGACAGACTGCCCTGGGCGGTCAATTATCCGGCCAGCGCAGTCGTTCCGGTCGCCGACTGGGTCAGCGCGCTGATGAGCCTGATAAAGTCGAACTTTTCCTGGCTGACGCGCTCGATCACCGCGGCGCTCGGTGTGCCGCTCGATTTTGCGCTCGGTCTGCTCGCCAAGAATTTCAAGATCGGCCATGGCGCCGACATGCTCGTCCTGCCGCGTCTGTCCTGGGTCGGTGTCTGCATCGCCGCATTCCTGGCCGGACGTGCCGCCGGCGGCTGGAAGCTCGCCGCGCTGGTCGGCGGCTGTTTCCTCTACATCGCGCTGTTCGGCCAGTGGACCAGCGCAATGCTGACGCTCGGGCTGATCTCCATCGCCGTGCCGTTCTGCATCGTCAGCGGATTGTTCGTCGGCATCTGGGCGTGGCGCAAGCCATGGGCGGAGAGGCTGCTGATCTCCCCTGCCCTCGACCTGATGCAGACCATCCCGACCTTCGCCTATCTGATCCCGATGCTTCTTCTGTTCGGCAACAGTCCGGTTTCGGCGATGATCGCGACGGCCATTTTTGCGACGCCGCCGATGGTGCGCGCGACGATGCTGGGGCTGTCGCGGGTGCCGTCCGAAATCGACGATTTCAGCGAGATGGCCGGCTGCACGGCGCGCCAGAAACTGTGGCGCGTGCTGCTGCCTTCGGCGCGTCCGACATTGATGGTCGGCGTCAACCAGGTCATCATGCTGGCGCTCAATATGGTGATCATCGCTTCGATGATCGGCGCCGGCGGCCTCGGCTACGACGTGCTGTTGGCGCTCAGGGCGCTGAAGGTCGGCGAGGCGATGGAAGCCGGCCTTGCCATAGTGGCGCTGGCAATCGCGCTCGACCGGCTGAGCCAGGCGATCGCGCGCAATCACGCGAAGGGCCATGTCTATCAGGAGGTCAGCCCGAGCTTCTGGCGGCGCTACCCCAATCTGACGCTGGCCGTCGCCATCCTTGCCGTCACGACACTGCTTGGTCTGTTCGTGCCGGCCTTCGCCGCGGTGCCGAAGGCGATCACCTTCACCACCGCGCCGATGTGGAAGACAGCGGTGAGCTGGATCACGATCAACTTCTTCGACACGATCGAAGCCTTCCGCGTGGCGCTGATCCTCAATGTGCTGAACCCGGTGCGCGCCTTCTGCGAGGGTTTTCCGTGGCTGGGCGCGGTGTTCCTGCTCGGCCTTGCCGGCTACCAGCTCGGCGGCCTGCGCCTCGCTGCCCTGGTCGCGGCGCTGACCGTCTTCTGCGCGGTGACCGGCCTCTGGGAAAAGACCATGGCGACGGTCTACCTCTGCGGCATCTCGGCCTTCATCGCCTGCCTGATCGGAATTCCGATCGGGCTGATGGCATCGCGCAGCGACCGTGTCGAGAAGATCGTCACCCCTGTTATCGACACGCTGCAGGTGCTGCCGTCGTTCTGCTTCATCATTCCGGTGGTGATGCTATTCAGAGTCGGCGACGTGACGGCGATGATCGCGACCGTCGCCTTCGCCGTGGTGCCGGCCATCCGCTACACCAATCACGGCCTCAGGCAGGTGCCACCGGCACTGATCGAGGCGGCAAAGGTGTCGGGCTGCACCAAGCGCCAGACGTTCCTGCGCGTGCAACTGCCGCTGGCGCTGCCTGAGATCATGCTCGGCGTCAACCAGACCATCCTGATGGCGCTGGCGATGATCATCATCTGCGCCATGGTCGGCACGCGCGATCTCGGCCAGGAGGTGTTCATCGCGCTGTCCAAGGCCGATTCCGGCCGCGGCATCGTCGCGGGCCTCGCCATCGCCTTCATCGGCATCGTCGCCGACCGGCTGTTCAACGCCTGGACGGCCAAGGCACGGGCAAAGCTGGGATAGCCGGAGATAGAGGCGAGAGGGCTCGTTCTCCAGCGATTCTCGAAGGCGAACTCGCCGACCTTGCCAAAGCCGGACTGCCAAAGAAACGAAAGGCTCGCAAGCGTCGGCGTAATCGTTCCAGAGTTAGAAAGGCTGAACGATGTCTTTTCCATCCTTAGCTGCTACCGCAATCGCGGTTGTGCTGGCGACAACTGCTGCTGGATCTGATGATCAGTTCGATGAGTTTGCCGTGCCTTTTAACAGCGCGGATTTGACGCTTCCGGATCAGACGCGGGACCTTGCGGCCGGACGCGAAAGCATGATGTTCAAGCCTGTTGGCGAGGGCCCTTTTCCGGCGCTCGTCATCATGCCCACCTGCTATGGACATCTCTACACTTCGAACACGTTCGATTGGGCGCGGCGTGCCGTCGAGCACGGGTACGCGGCGCTCGTCATTGATCCGCTGGCTCCGCGCGGAGTCGACGACAACTGTGTCCGGCCCTTGGCCATCCCTGCTTCTCGGCTCCTGAAGGATGCGTTTGATGCTGCCAACCACCTCCGTCGGCAGCATTTCGTCGATCCCGCTCGCGTCGCTCTGATGGGTTTTTCGCAAGGCGCGATGACAGGACTCGCCGCCGCGGGATCGAGGCGGTCGCGACCGGATGGAACCGAGCCATTTCGCGCTATCGTCTCGGTTTACCCGGTTTGTCTTTTCGCGAACTTGCTGATGCCGGGAATGCCGCATCCCGTCGACATGCACTTCATTCCGGAAAAGATCGTCATACCTTTGCTGGTTGAAATAGGCGACCAGGACACGCAGGGCGGACCGCCGATGAACGGCTGCAAGACGCTGCTCGAAGAACGGAAGGCGCAGGGGGATCCGGTCGAACACATCGTCTACCATGCGACACATGTTTGGGATCATCGGGAATTGGGCAGCGCGGGGGAGCGCATACGCGGCGTCTATGGCCAGGAGATCGTGTATCAATACAGCGCAGAGGTGACCGAACAGTCGGCGAAGGACACGTTTGCCTTCCTCGATAAGCAAATGAAGGGGCCATGACGGCATTCTCTCATTCAACGAAGATCGGCAACTACGGCTGGCAATTGGATAACACCGCGTAGATCGCGTCGTCAGCCCAAGCGCCCTTAAACCAATCAGACTGGCGGAAATGGGCCTCTTTCACGAAGCGGCGCGGCAATTGGTGCGCTCTCCATGACCGGACTAAATTTTGAGGTAATGTTTGTCTAATCTCGCACCGACGCGAGCACGAAGTCTTCGAAAACATCCATCGATACCCCATCTAGGCAGGCGTCTTTGCCCGCCGCCCCACCTTCGTCTTGCCCAAAATGCATCCCAAGCTGGCTTCATGCTGAAGCGTCCCACCGTGATTCTCGCCTTTCTCCTCATCCTTTCCGTCGCTGCTCACGCTGCCGACGGCCTGGAGCAGCGGCTTGGAAAGCTGCTTGACGAGGCCGAGCGCCTGACGCCGCTGCGCACGGTTGCCATCGCGCATGAGGGCGCGGTCGTGGCGGAGCGCGGCTATCGCGGCCACTCTCCGGCACGTCCTGCCAACATAAAATCCGCCTCCAAGTCGATCATCTCGGCGCTTGTCGGCATCGCCATCGACAAGCGCGTGCTCAAAGGCACTGACCAGAAGATCGCTCCGCTTCTTCAGGCCGACCTGCCGGCGAACGCCGATCCGCGGCTCCAGCAGGTGACGATCGGTCATCTGCTTTCCATGCAGGCAGGGCTCGGACGGACCTCCGGCCCAAACTACGGGCGCTGGGTGGCAAGCGACAACTGGGTGCGGGCAGCGCTCGCCATGCCCTTCGACGACGATCCGGGCGGCACCATGCTATATTCCACCGGCTCGACCCATCTCCTTTCGGCGATCCTGACGCGGCGGACCGGCCGCTCGACCCTGGAACTGGCGCGCGAATGGCTCGGGCCGCAGCAGGGCTTTTCCATCACCGCCTGGGACCGCGACCCACAGGGCATCTATCTCGGCGGCAACCAGATGGCCATGAGCCCGCGCTCGCTGCTGGCCTTTGGCGAGCTCTACCGCAGCGGCGGGATGAGCCGCGGCGGACGGCAACTCGTGCCGGCCGATTGGATCAAGCTCTCCTGGCAGCCACGCACCGCCTCGCGTTTCACCGGTGACGGTTACGGCTATGGTTGGTTCATCCGCCAGATCGCGGGCGAAGCGGTCTTCTACGGGTGGGGGTATGGCGGGCAGATGGTCTATGTTGTGCCCGGGCGCGCGTTGACCGTGGTCATGACTTCGGACGAAAACGGCCCCGCCGGCCGCAGCGGCCACCGCGACGATCTCCATGCCCTGCTCGGCCGGATCATTGAAGCGACGAAAGAGATGCGCGAGGCGCGCAGCAACTGACGCATGTCGCGCAAAGCTGTGTGGTGAAGAAGCCGCTACTCCGCCGCGACGCCTTTCACCTCGAGATAGGATTCCATTGAATCGTCCATCGCCTGCAGCCAGGGCGTATGGTGCAGCGGCGCCATCGTGCCGGTCATCAGCGAGCGGTAGGCGTGGTCGCGGAAACCCATGATGTCTTGCGCCTTGTGGTGCTCCCATTCCATGAAGGTCTGATTGACGGCCTCGACGTCGAAGCCCGGATAATCGGTCTGCTCCATCAACTCCCTGGTGTAGTCGCCCTGGAACCAGATCATCTGCTCGGCGTCTTCCAGCGTTTCCTCACGCGCCCGCCAGTTCCTGCCGTGTTCGGCCATCGCCTCGGCCGAAGGCAGTTTTATGCGGCCCATGATGACGTCGCGCGCGAACCAGGCCTGCGCGTCGAACATGTTGAACGTGTAGAACTGGTCCTGCATGCCGATATAGAACAGCTGCGGGTTCCTCTCCCAGACGACGCCCTCATAGAGCCCGTCCGGCCACATGCGGTTGGCGGTCTTGAGCTTCAGATCTTCGGTCAGGAATGGGAACGAGTGGAGATAGCCGGTGCACAGGATGATGGCGTCGACATCCCTGGTGCTGCCGTCCTTGAACTGCGCGGTTTTGCCGACGACCTTCTGCAGCAGCGGCACTTCCTTCCAGTTGTCAGGCCATTTGAAGCCCATCGGCTTCGAGCGGTAGCTGGAGGTGATCGATTTGGCGCCGTATTTGTAGCATTGCGAGCCGATGTCCTCGGCCGAATAGGAGCGGCCGATGATCAGGATGTCCTTATCCCTGAATTCCATGGCGTCGCGGAAATCATGGCTGTGCAGGATGCGGCCATTGAAGCTCGAAAAACCCTCGAAATAGGGGACGTTGGGCACGGAGAAATGCCCCGAGGCGACGACGACGTTGTCGAACTCCTCCGAATAGGTGACGTCGTTGCTGCGGTCATGCGCGGTGACGGTGAACTTTTTCGTCGCGTCGGAGAAGGTCACCATGCGCACCGGGCTGTTGAAGCGCACCCATTGGCGCACGTCGGATTTTTCGACGCGACCCTTGATGTAGTCCCACAGCACGGCGCGCGGCGGGTAGGAGCCGATCGGCCGGCCAAAGTGCTCCTCGAAGGTGTAGTCGGCGAATTCGAGGCATTCCTTCGGCCCGTTCGACCAGAGGTACCGGTACATCGAGCCGTGCACCGGGTCGCCATGCTCGTCGAGGCCGGTGCGCCAGGTGTAGTTCCACAGGCCGCCCCAGTCGGACTGCTTTTCGAAGCAGACGATTTCCGGAATATCCGCGGCCGTTGTCGGCTGCCGACTTGAAGGCTCGAAGCTGGGCCATGCCGGACGGTCCGGCTCCGATGACGGCAACACGACTTTTCATTGCGAGCCTCCCGGTCTCATTTCCCTAACGAAACAAATTTCACTGACAGGACAGTAATTGCCCCTTCGATGCTGTCAACAGGCCTTCTGCTGAAACCACGTGCACCAGATCGGATTCTGGGCAAAACCGCTGACGGCGGAAAAATCGGAGAGCACGCTGTTCGACAAAGTGCCTTCGCAGTTGCGCTCAGGTACCCGCACCGAATATGTTCACCCCGAGTGAAATAAATCCGCAGAACCCGGGGTGGCGACATGGCGAAAAAAGCTTTCAATTCCAGGAATGGGGCAGCCCCTTCCAAGGCCAAGCCATCGCCGAAGGGCGTGGCAACGATCCGGACGCCACTAAGCCAGGACCCGCACGCCGTTCGCGACACCCGCGAAAAGGTGCTCGAGGTCGCGATCGGCCGCGAGGTGCGGGCGTTTCGCAAAAAACTCGGCATCACTGTTGCCGATCTTGCCGCTGCCACCGACATTTCGCTTGGCATGCTGTCGAAGATCGAAAACGGCATCACCTCGCCGTCGCTGACCACCTTGCAGGCGCTGTCGCGGGCGCTCGGCGTTCCGGTCACCGCCTTCTTCCGCCGCTTCGAGGAAGAGCGCAGCGCCGTCTTCGTCAGGGCCGGCGAAGGCCTCGACGTCGAGCGCCGCGGCACGCGCGCCGGCCACCAGTACAATCTGCTCGGCCATATCGGCTCCAACACCAGTGGCGTCGTCGTCGAACCCTATCTCATCACGCTGACCGAGGATTCCGATGTGTTTCCGACTTTTCAGCACGAAGGCATGGAGTTCCTCTACATGCTCGAAGGCGAGGTCACCTACCGGCACGGCAGCAACCTCTACCCGATGAAGCCCGGCGACAGCCTGTTCTTCGACGCCGACGCGCCGCACGGGCCGGAGGTGCTGACAGTCCTGCCGATGCGCTATCTCTCGATCATCTGTTATCCGCAGGGCAGCGCAGGGTGAGAGGGTTCGGACGCAAGCGAAGTCCCCTCATTGAGCCCGTGGCCGCGAAGCGGCCGGATGGAATGTTACAGGTCCAGACTAGAGCGGTTCATCGTTTCACGGAAACGCCGAACCGCTCTATCTCTTTGTTTATGCGCAATTCCCTAGGGAAAGCGCTATGCGCTTTTCCGGGAAAACCGTTTCACGCTTTTCCTGGAATTGCTCTAATGCATGTCGCGCAAAAGTGTGCAGCGGTTTTGCGATATCGACATGCATGAAACAACAACCTAAAGCGCGTCGCATGGGGCCGGTCAAATGCGACGCGCTTTAGGATGGCGGCAGGCCGAAGGCCGCAAACAAACTGGGGCCGAGCGGTGGCACATAGATCGTCAGAGCCGCGATACCGCCCTCGGCGGGCTCGATCACATGCAGCGAATGGGCTCGCCAGGCAGGGTCATTCTGGCTGCGGGAATAGACCCCGACTGCCGGCTGGGCATTGGCTCCAATGGCTACGGTGCGGAAGCCCGAAAAATTGCCCCAGATGGTCTCGAGGAAACTGCGGATCGCCGCGCGTCCACGATACCATTCCTGCCAGGGCGGCATGCGATAGGTGGCGTCCTCCCGCAGGAGTTCGATCAGGCTGTCGAGATTGGCGGCCTCCCAGGCTCGCATGTAACGTTCGAGCAGCAGGCCTTCGTCGGGGTTGGGCTTCGATCGATGGATGGGACGTCCTTGGGGATATCGCGCCGCAAGGGTTATGCGGGCCCGCTGCAATGCGCTGTTGATCGAAACCGTCGACCCGCCCAGCAATCCCGCCGTTTCGACAGCCGACCAGCCCAGCACGTCGGAAAGCAGTAGAGCGGCGCGCTGCCTGGGCGGCAGATCCTGGATCGCGGCGACGAAAGCGAGTTGGACGGCTTCGCGGGTCTCGTAGCGCGCTTCCGGACCCGGCTCACCATCAGCGCGGCCCGGTAGCTCTGCGTCCGGGTAAGGCTCCAACCAGGTGACCTCGGCTGCAGGGCCGCCTGTGGCCATCCCGTGGGAAGCCGGCCGTTCGGGCTGCTGGAGAATGCGATTCGCCCTCGACCTGGCCTTGAGCGCGTTGAGGCAAGAGTTGGTCGCGATCGTGTAGAGCCAACCGCGAACCGAACCCCGCCCATCGAACTCCGATCTTGCGCGCCAGGCGCGCAGAAGCGTGTCCTGGACAAGGTCGTCCGCCTCGTGCAGCGAGCCCATCATGCGATAGCAATGGAGCTTGAGCTCCCGGCGATGGGCAGCCGTGAACTGTTCGAAGGCCAGCCGATCGAGGATCGGCTGGCCCGGCTCACGTACCGGCTTGAGAGGTGCCTGCGAGTCTGTCATGCGGATCCGGCAATTTTGAGTTTGCATTACGCGCGTCTCAGGCGGCCGGCGCAAGTCCGCTCGCGCTCACTGCGAAGGAACATCCTTGCGATTGTTGGGTGGCGAGTGCCACCACCGCCCGTCCGACGTCGGCCGGCGTCTGCATGTCGAGGATGCCCGCGATGAACTCCATGGGCCGGACGCCCCTATAGGCCGAAATGCTCTCGATGCCGGCGTCGCCCACGCCGGTCCCTGGCATGATGCGCATAGGCGCAAGCGCCATGAAGCGCAGGTCGAGGCCGCGCCGATCCGATTCCTTCTGGCTATGACCGGCCAGGAACATCTGCATGCGTTTTGCGCCGGCATAGCCGCCGGAATTCGGTGGCCCCCCGGTCAGAGCCGCGCCGCTGGAGATCAGAACAACCCGGGCGCCCGGTTTGAGCGGACGCCGAAGCGCGGCCTTGCAAAACAGAAACGACGCCTTGACGTCCGTTTCCCAGTTTGCGGAGAACGCCTCCCAGTTCTGTTCATGTAGGGGCGCGGAGGGGGCAAGAGCACCTGCGCATATCACCAGGACGTCCGGTTCCAGCGCGGCGAAGACCTGATCGGGAGCGATGTCCACAGTTGCATCGACCGCGAACGTCTTCACGCCCGAAGTCTCCCGGGCAAATTCCGCCAGGGTCTGTTCGCTGCGGGCGACTGCGAGGACCGTCGCCCCCTCGCTGAGGGCGGCTTCTACGATCGAGCGGCCGACACCACGGCTTCCTCCAACGACGACGACATTCTGACCTTGTAACAATCTCATGGACCCACCTTGCTATCCGGGCAGCTGGACCATCCAGGCACGCCCATTGATAAGGACAGCGCAGGCGGTCTGAAATCATCGGTGCGGGGTCAAAAATCTTCTCAGGTGATCGGAAGCGCCGGTGCAAGCCTCCTTAATCCGGCCCGAAGCCGGGCGATGTCGGGCTGCCGTCGTCCAGCTTCGACAGCCATTCGACCAGCGTCGCGCGGTAGCGTGTCAGGCCTTTGTAATTGGCGAGCTCTTCGGGAAGGTCGCGGATGACGCGGTGCAGGCGCCGCGCCCATTTCGGCTGGGTCACCAGCTCGTCCATTTTGATGAGATAACAGCGGATCGGGAAGACGATGCCGTTCGAGCGCGGCAGCCGCCAGAAGCTCTGCAATTCGACACGCAGATGGACCTTGTCGCCGACGTTTTCGGGCGTCACCGTCGCCCGGTCCGGACCCCATTTGTGGTAATTTTCCGGACTGGTGTCGAGGCGCGGATTGATGGTCATCGTCCAGTTCAGCCGCCGCGCCGGCTTGCCCTGCTGGATGTTGGTGAGGAATTTTAGCGCCCGGGTGAAAATCCCCTTCTCATGCGCCAGCGGCACCGGCGCGTGCCATTCGAAGAAGTTCATGCCGATGTCGAAATCCAGCGACCAGTCGGCCTGGGTGGTGACCATGCCGGCATCCATCCACAGATTGCCGTCGCGCTGGTCGAGGATGCAGAAATCGCCCTGGCTTTGCCGCGTGATGTATTCCATCGGCCCGTAGGGCAGCGTCGAGACATCGCCGAAGGTGAAGCTGTCGTCGATGCCGAGCGGCCGGTTGATCCAGCGCCATTTGTCGCCGTCGCGCGTCAGCGTGAAATGCTCGGGATAGCCCAGCGCCTGCTGTTCCATCAGAAGTTCGAGCAGGTCCCAGCCGGCCAGCGTCATGTGCGGCAGTGACTGGCAGCGCAGCGGGTCTTCCGCCAGCACCAGCGCGCGGTCCTGCATCTCGGCGACATAGTGCTCGTCGACGTCGATCAGGTTTTCGAGCGCGCTGCCCTTCGGTCCGACGACGTGCGGCTCGATGTTGACCGCATACATGTAGCTGTCCTCGTGGAACGGGAACGGGAACCGCCTGATGTGCTCCGGGCTGTTCCTGAAGGTGAAATCGTTACGGAACGTTTCGTTACGAAAGGTGATGCCCAAGCTCGCCTCCTATCTTTCCAGAACCAGCGACCTGCCCTCGAAGCGCGAGACGCAAGGCATGATCTTCTTGCCGCAACGGTGCTCTTCCTCGCTCAGCCAGTGGTCGATGTGGATGAAGTTGCCGTCATGCGCGATGACATTGGTCTCGCACTGGCCGCAGACGCCGCCGCGGCAGAGATAGGGCGGATCGACGCCGGCGGCCTCGATCGCTTCGAGCAGGCTCTGCTGCTCGCCGACACGGATCGACTTGCCGCTCAGGGCCAGCGTCACGTCGAACGGCGCGCCGGGCTGCGGAGCGGCGAAATGCTCGAAATGCACGGTCTCCGTCGGCCAGCCCAAGGCAGCGGCGCGGTCACGCACCCAGCCGATCATGCCCGACGGGCCGCAGACGTAGAGATGCGTGCCAAGCGGCTGCGACGACAGCAGCCGGTCGAGCTCGATCCGCTCGTCGCGGTCGTCGTGATAGAGCCTGACGCGGCGGTCGTAGCGTTCTCTAAGCACATCGGCATAGGTGCCGAGCGAGGCGGTGCGGCAGGTGTAATGCAGCTCGAAATTGCCGCCTTCCGCTGCCAGCTGCGCGGTCTGCGCCATGAAAGGCGTGATGCCGATGCCGCCGGCCAGCATCAGGTGCTTCCTGGCGCGCAGGTCGAGCGAGAACAGATTGACGGGGTAGCTGATCACCATCTCCATGCCGGGCCTGACATGCCTGTGCATGAACAGCGAGCCACCGCGGCCAGCATCGTCGCGGCGCACCGAGATGGTGTACTCGCGCGTGTCAAGCGGCGAGCCCATCAGCGAATAGGGATTGAGCCTGGTCCGCTCGCCGTCGCGCATCTCCACCACAACATGGGCGCCGCCGGAGAATGTCGGCAAAAGCTGCCCGTCGCGCCGGCGGAAATGGAAGCGCGTGACAAGTTCGTTGACCGGGACGACATCGCTCACGACGACGTCAAGCTTGGTGGTGCCGGTGCTCATCGAAAGATCTCCTCCGCCGGAGGAATTTCGCTGCGGTCTTCCGCATTGATGCAGACGCCCTGGAATGCGGCGAGGCGCCTGGAATAGTGATCGCGTACCAGAAGAAGCAGGCCACAATGCGAACAGGTCGCCGGCTGCGTCGTCACGTTTTCGGTGATGCCCTTGCAATGGACGCATTGAACGCGGCGCGCCAGCGAGCCGCGATGCTCGGTCTGGATCGAGGTGTGGTCGATGCCGGCTTCGAGCGCCGCCTGCATCGCCTGGCCGATCAGCCCCTCGGTGCCGGCGAGATAGAGGCGCAGGCCCATATGCGCGTTGGCCAGCGTCTGCTTCAGCCGCGGCAGGGCGCTGGCGAAGGAAGGTCCTTGGTAGAACTGCGCCGGCTTCAGCGCTTCGAGCGCGGCGACATGCTGGCCCTCATTGCCGGGGATGAAAATAATATGGGCATCGGCAAAAAAACCGTCGGGCGCCTTGGGGGCCAAGTCCGTTATCGCCAGCGCGCCGTCTGCATCGGCCACGAAAAGATGGTGCTTGCCGGGCTGCGGCGACAGGGTTCCGTAGACCGGCCGGCTGATGATGCTTTTCGCTGCCATCCTCCCAGTATGCCTTAGCCTTTTGCCGTGCGCTTGGTCTTCTTCGGATCGTCGAATGGAAGCGGCTCGGCCGTTGCGCTGATGGCGCCGCTCTGGTTGCGGATCTCGAGCCTGGTGCCCTGGACGGCACAATCGACATCGAGCCGGGCAATGCCCATCGATTTCTGGACCAGCGGCGAATACATGGCGCAGGTCACCACGCCGACCCTTTTGCCGTCGCGATAGACCGGTGCGCCCTCGTCGGCCGGCTCCTTGCCTTCGAGCAGCACGCCGAAGATCTTGAAGCGTTCCTTGCCCTTGAGGCGGTAGTGCTCCTCGGCGCCGCGAAACCCTGTCTTGCCGGGGCTGACGGTAAAATCGAGGCCGAGTTCCCACAGCGTGTCGCCGGGGCCTTCGTTCTCGAACGGATATTTCTGCGAATTGTCGTAGGGGTAGAACAGGAGGTAGCTCTCGACGCGCAGCATATCGAGCGTGGTGAACCGGCACGGGATGATGCCGGCGCTCTTGCCCTCGTCGAGGATGGTGTCCCAGATCGTGCCGGCATCCTGGCCACGGCAGAAGATCTCGTAGCCGCGTTCGCCGGTGTAGCCGGTGCGTGAGATCATCACCGGAAGACCGAACAGCCGGGTCTGCATGTGATGGAAATAGGCGAGGTCGCGTATGCCAGGCACATGCTTGGCCAGGTAGTCGACTGATATCGGTCCCTGCAGCGAAAGGTCGTGCAGATTGTCGTCAAAGCGCAGCGAGACATCGCGGCCCATGGCGGCGCGCTGCAATTCCTCATGGCCGGTGCCCGAACCATGCACGACCATCCAGGCATTCGGACCGGTGCGGTAGAGAATGCAGTCGTCGGTGAACTTGCCGGCCTCGTTGAGCATGCAGGCATAAGCCGACTTGCCGGGATATATTTTCTCGACGTCGCGCGTCGTGGCGAGGTCGATCAGGTGCGAGGCATGCGGCCCGGTGATGTGGACCTTCTTGAGGCCCGACACGTCCATCAGCCCGGCCTTGGTGCGGATGGCGATGTACTCCTCGTCGGCGTCCTTGTCGTAGGTCCAGGCAGTGCCCATCCCGCTCCAGTCTTCGAGCTTCGAACCGAGCGTACGATGGCGATCCGCCAAGGTCGAAAATCTCCAGGATGCGGTCATGGACTTGCTTCTCCTCACAAGATTGCCGGCGTTCGCCGCTCAAGGGCACTGAGGCCATGCGACGGTCCGGGCCATATTGACTCAAAACTCCAAAAGCGCGCAATACTAAGATGCAAAAAGTTTTACTGAGAGGCAAGGAACGCAACTGAACGGAGGGGACATGCAATGGAAGGGAATCTCAACGCTCTAACGACCATTTTCACGGAGTTCTATTACTGGGTGACCATCGTCATGATGTTCCTGATCCATGTCGGGTTCTGCATGTACGAGGTCGGCGTGTCGCGTCGGCGCAATCATCTGAAAACGCTGATGAAAAACGCGATGGCGATTCCGCTCGTCACGATCACCTTCTATTTTTTTGGCTGGTGGATCTATTTCGGCTTCCCCAACGGGCCGGGCATCGCCGGCGGACTTGTCACGGCGCCATTTGCCGAACCATGGAATCCGCTGATGGGCACCCATCTCTCCGGTGTCAATCCGGGCGAGACGGGGGTCACCCCTACCGACGCGGCGCTGTGGCATCGCCTCAACGGCGTGTTCTGGGGCGCCTTTCTGCTGTTTTCCATCACGACGGCGTCGATCATCTCGGGCTCGATCATAGAGCGCGCGCGCTCTGGCGCGTTCTGGATCGTCGCGGTGCTGATCGGCTCGGTCCTGTGGATCCTCGACGCGTCCTGGGGCTGGCATCCGCAAGGCTGGATGGTGAAATTGTGGGGCTATCACGACGCCTATGCATCGGGCGTCGTGCACGCAATCGCCGGCGGAGCGGCGCTCGCCTTTCTCATCGTGCTTGGGCCGCGCATCGGCAAATTCAGGCCCGACGGCACGGCCCGCGACATCCCGCCCCATAATGTCTGGCTGGTCACGATCGGCCTGTTCCTGATCTTCACCGGCTTCTGGGGCTTCTATGCCGCGTGCAACATTCCGCTGATCAGCCCGGCCACGATTGCCGGCCAGATCACCGGCGAGACCTGGACGGCGACCAATATCTATCTCGCGCCGACCACGCTCTCGGCGGTCACCTTCAACTTCTTGATGTCGCTGTCGGGCGGTATGCTGGCCGGCTACATCGTCTCGAAAGGCGACCCTTTCTGGACGTTCTCTATGGGGCTTTGCGGCATCATCTCGGCGTCTGCCGGCAACGACCTCTATCACCCGATCCAGGCGATGCTGATCGGCGCGATCGTCCCGAGCATCTGCTACAAGCTGCACTATTTCGTCGAGCGCCGCTTCAAGATCGATGATGCGGTCGGCGCCGTTGCGGTGCACGGTTATGGCGGCTTTCTCGGGGTCGTGGTGGCGGGCTTCATGCTGTGGGGACAGCCGTCCTCGCCCTATGAGGGCTTCGCGCACATCAACCCGCTCGGCAATTTCGCTGGTGCGGTGCTGATGTTCGTGCTCGGCTTCGTCCCCACCTTCGTCGTCTGCAAGATCCTCAACAGCATGAACCTCCTGCGTGTACCGAAGAAGGTCGAACTCGAGGGCGTCGACTTTGCCCTCAACCATGCGTTCGAGGGGTCGGTCCGCGAACTGGGAACCGCCGAAAAGGCCATGATCAAATAGTCAACCGACAGGTAGTCAAACGACAGGGAGAACCGCAATGTCGACCAATGGAATGGAAAGCTGGGCCGTGGACCTCAAGGACGTCGGCGCGATCTACCCTTTCCAGGGTTCTGAAGTGGTGATGGTGATCGTCGGCCTCGCCTTCTGGATCGGGTGGCACGTCCTCCAGACGCGCCAGGAGAACGCTGAGATCGAGGCCGATGTGGCGGTGGATCGCAGCGGCGAGGAGACCAGAAAGGCGATCGATCGCCATTAGACCGGAATAAGGTCGTCTG
This sequence comes from Mesorhizobium sp. WSM4806, assembly GCF_055811635.1. NCBI lineage: Bacteria > Pseudomonadati > Pseudomonadota > Alphaproteobacteria > Hyphomicrobiales > Phyllobacteriaceae > Mesorhizobium > Mesorhizobium sp. WSM4806. Next base: position 567,848 of record NZ_JBVVQZ010000001.1, read on the forward strand.
GCGCGTCATTTGCGCCGGACGACTTGTCCAGCATGAAAAAAACTTTCATATGAGTTGAATTCTATTTATGAAGCTGGTAGCACCGAAATCATAGCTTACCGCGGGAGCCTGACATGTGCGGAATCGTCGGATTGTTTTTGAAGGACAAGTCGCTCGAGCCCCAGCTCGGCTCGATGCTTTCGGAGATGCTGATCTCGCTCAGCGATCGCGGTCCCGACAGTGCCGGCATCGCCATCTATGGCACGCCATCCGGCAACGAGGCCAAGATCACCATGCAGTCGGCAAAACCGGAGCAGGATTTCCGCAACCTTGACGCCGAACTCGCCAAGGCGATCGGAGCGCCGGTAAGCATCGCAGTGAAATCGACGCATGCAGTGGTCAGGACCGCGCCTGCCAAGATCGACGAAATGCGCGAGGCGATCCAGGCGCTGCGCCCCGACATCCGCATCATGGGCGCCGGCGAGGTCGTCGAAATCTACAAGGAAGTCGGCTTGCCCGAAACGGTGGTCGATCGCTTCGACGTGCGCAGCATGACCGGCACGCACGGCATCGGCCATACTCGCATGGCGACGGAATCGGCGGTGACGACGATGGGGGCGCATCCGTTCTCGACCGGCGCCGACCAATGCCTGGTGCATAATGGCTCGCTTTCCAATCACAACAATGTCCGCCGCGAGCTGATCCGCGAAGGCATGAAATTCGAGACCGAGAACGACACCGAAGTCGCGGCCGCCTACCTCTCCTCGCAGATGGCGCATGGCAAGAATCTCGGCGAGGCGCTGGAAGGCACGCTGAGCGACCTCGACGGCTTCTTCACCTTCGTCGTCGGCACCAAGAACGGCTTCGGCGTGGTGCGCGATCCGATCGCCTGCAAGCCTGCCGTCATGGCCGAGACCGACCAATACGTCGCCTTCGGCTCGGAGTATCGTGCGCTGACCAAACTGCCCGGCATCGACAATGCGAGGGTCTGGGAACCCGAGCCTGCAACCGTCTATTTCTGGGAGCATTGAGTTCATGCCGGCAATCAACGTCTCCAAGGCACTCGACCAGAGCCATGCATCAGGGGTGTTCGACCTGGCCGAGATTCCGCTGCGCGAGCTCAACCAGGCGCTTCACGATTTGCCTCCCGGTTCGAACCAGACCGCCTTGGAAGTGCTCAATCCGAAAGGCAGCCATTCGGTGGCGGTCGGCGTCGACCAGCCGGTTACCGTCGATGTCCGCGGCAGCGTCGGCTATTATTGCGGCGGCATGAACGACGGCAGCGCCATCACGGTGCATGGCTCGGCCGGACCCGGCGTCGGCGAAAACATGATGTCGGGCTCGATAACGGTCAAAGGCGACGCCAGCCAATATGCCGGCGCCACCGGCAGGGGCGGGCTGCTGGTCATCGAGGGCAACGCGTCGTCGCGCTGCGGCATCTCGATGAAGGGCATCGACATCGTCGTCCACGGCAATATCGGCCATATGTCGGCCTTCATGGCGCAGTCCGGCAATCTGGTGGTGCTGGGCGATGCCGGCGATGCGCTCGGCGATTCCATCTACGAGGCGCGGCTGTTCGTGCGCGGCAAGGTCGGCAGCCTCGGCGCCGACTGCATCGCCAAGGAGATGCGGCCCGAGCATCTGGCATTGCTGCAGGACCTGCTCGACCGCGCCGGGGTGACCGGCGTCAAGGCGGCGGAGTTCACGCGTTACGGCTCGGCGCGCACCCTCTACAATTTCAACATTGACAACGCCGAGGCGTATTGAGGCTCAATGACCTATCGCAACCCGCCGACGACGCCGCGCAAATCCGCGACCTTCGACGACTACACGCTTTCCGAGATCCGTCGCGCCGCTGCGACCGGCATCTATGATATCCGCGGCGCCGGCGCCAAGCGCAGGCTGCCGCATTTCGACGACCTGCTTGTGCTCGGCGCCTCGATCTCGCGCTATCCGCTTGAAGGCTATCGCGAGCGCTGCGACACCAGTGTCGTGCTGGGCTCGCGCCATGCGAAAAAGCCGATCGAGCTGAAAATCCCGATCACCATTGCCGGCATGAGTTTTGGCTCGCTGTCCGGCCCGGCCAAGGAAGCGCTCGGCCGCGGCGCGACGCTGTCCGGCACCTCGACGACGACCGGCGACGGCGGCATGACCGAGGAAGAGCGCGGCCATTCCAAGACGCTGGTCTACCAGTACCTGCCGTCGCGCTACGGCATGAACCCGCGCGACTTGCGCCGGGCGGATGCGATCGAGATCGTCGTCGGCCAGGGTGCCAAGCCCGGTGGCGGCGGCATGCTGCTTGGCCAGAAGATCTCCGACCGTGTCGCCGAAATGCGCACGCTGCCCAAGGGTATCGACCAGCGCTCAGCCTCACGCCATCCCGACTGGACCGGGCCCGACGATCTCGAAATCAAGATCCTGGAACTGCGTGAAATCACCGACTGGGAAAAGCCGATCTACGTCAAGGTCGGCGGCGCGCGGCCCTATTACGATACAGCCCTTGCGGTGAAATCAGGCGCCGATGTCGTCGTGATCGACGGCATGCAGGGCGGCACCGCCGCAACCCAGGAAGTGTTCATCGAGAATGTCGGCCAGCCGACGCTTGCCTGCATCCGGCCGGCGGTGCAGGCACTGCAGGATCTCGGCATGCATCGCAAGGTGCAGCTGATCATCTCCGGCGGCATCCGCAACGGCGCCGATGTCGCCAAGGCGCTGGCGCTCGGCGTCGACGCGGTGTCGATCGGCACCGCCGCACTTGTCGCGCTCGGCGACAACGATCCGCGCTGGGAGGCGGAGTACAACGAGCTCGGCACCACCGCCGGCGCCTATGACGACTGGCACGAGGGCCGCGATCCGGCCGGCATCACCACGCAGGACCCCGAGCTGATGAAACGGCTCGATCCGATAGCGGCCGGGCGACGGCTGGCCAATTATCTCAAGGTGATGACGCTGGAGGCGCAGACGATCGCCCGCGCCTGCGGCAAGAACAGCCTGCACAATCTCGAGCCCGAGGATCTCGTCGCGCTGACGATCGAAGCCGCCGCCATGGCCGGCGTGCCGCTGGCCGGCACCAACTGGATACCGGGGAAGAACGGCTTCTGATACCAAACTACCAAATACCAATAAGCGAGGAACTATAATGGGGAACGATCTCGCCGCCTTCGCCAAAGGGAACGGCGTCAAATATTTCATGATTTCCTACACCGACCTGTTCGGTGGACAGCGCGCCAAGCTGGTGCCGGCGCAGGCCATCGCCGACATGCAGAAGGACGGCGCCGGCTTTGCCGGCTTTGCCACCTGGCTCGACCTGACGCCGGCGCATCCAGACATGCTGGCCGTGCCGGATCCGGATTCGGTCATCCAGCTGCCGTGGAAGCCGGAAGTCGCCTGGATTGCCGCCAATTGCATGATGGACGAAAAAACGGTCGCCCAGGCGCCGCGCAACACGCTGAAGCGGCTGATTGACGAGGCGGCGGGCGACGGCATGCATGTCAAGACCGGCGTCGAGGCCGAATTCTTCCTGATCTCGCCGGACGGCAACACGATTTCCGACGAATACGACACGGCGTCAAAGCCCTGCTACGACCAGCAGGCGGTGATGCGGCGCTATGATGTCATCGCCGAGATCTGCGACCACATGCTGGCGCTCGGCTGGGGCGCCTACCAGAACGACCATGAGGACGCCAACGGCCAGTTCGAGATGAACTGGGCCTTCGACGATGCGCTGGCGACCGCCGACAAGCATTCCTTCTTCAAGTTCATGGTGAGGTCCGTTGCGGAAAAGCACGGCCTGCGCGCCACCTTCATGCCAAAACCATTCCCGGGCCTGACCGGCAATGGCTGCCACGCCCATATCTCGGTGTGGGACAAGGACGGCAAGACCAATGTCTTTGCCGACAACGCCATGGAGCTCGGCCTGTCGGCGAAGGGCAGGAATTTTCTCGGCGGCATCATGAAGCATGCCTCGGCGCTTGCCGCGATCACCAACCCGACCGTCAATTCCTACAAGCGCATCAATGCGCCGCGCACCATTTCGGGCGCCACCTGGGCGCCGAACTCGGTGACCTGGACCGGCAACAACCGCACCCATATGGTGCGCGTGCCCGGCCCCGGACGCTTCGAGCTGCGCCTGCCCGACGGCGCGGCAAACCCTTATCTGCTGCAGGCGGTCATCATCGCCGCCGGCCTCGACGGCATCCGCTCGAAGGCCGATCCCGGCAAGCGCTACGACATCGACATGTACCAGTTCGGGCATACGGTGGAGGGCGCGCCGAAGCTGCCGCTCAACCTGCTCGATGCATTGCGCGAGTTCGACAACGACAAATCGCTCAAGGCGGCGCTGGGTGAGGAATTCTCGTCGGCTTATCTAAAGCTGAAGCATCAGGAATGGAATTCCTATGCTTCCCACTTCACCCAGTGGGAGCGCGACCACACGCTGGATATCTAGAGCATCGGACCGAAAAGTGTGAAGCGGTTTTCGGACGATTCCGATGCGTCAAGAATGGTCCTGCGCGGCGCGAGCGACCTCGGAATAGAGTCATGAAATACTCGATCTTCTCCCTCGCCCGTGCGGCATTTTCCGGTCACAAGAATTGGCAGCGCACCTGGCGCGACGCCAGCCCGAAGGACCGCTACGACGTGGTGATCATCGGCGGCGGCGGCCACGGCCTGGCGACGGCATGGTTCCTCGCCAGCGAATACGGCATCAGGAATGTCGCCGTGCTCGAAAAGGGCTGGATCGGCTCCGGCAATGCCGGCCGCAACACCACCATCATCCGCTCCAATTACGGGCTGCCCGGCAATACCGGCTTCTACGAGCTGTCGATGAAGCTCTGGGAGCGGATGGAGCAGGACCTCAACTACAACACGATGGTCAGCCAGCGCGGCGTCATCAACCTTTACCATTCCGATGCGCAGCGCGACGCCTATGCGCGGCGCGGCAACACGATGCGCATCAACGGCATCGATGCCGAACTGCTCGACCTTGCCGCGGTCAAGAAGATGATGCCGTTCCTGAACTTCGACAATGCCCGCTTTCCCGTGCAAGGCGGCCTGCTGCAGCGGCGCGGCGGCACGGCACGCCACGACGCCGTGGTCTGGGGCTACGCCCATGCGGCGAGCGCGCTCGGCGTCGACATCATCCAGAACTGCGAGGTGACCGGCTTTGGGCGCGACGCCAACGGCAAGGTGACCGGCGTCGAGACATCGCGCGGCGCAATCGGCGCCGGCAAGGTCGGCATGGCCGTCGCCGGCAGTTCGTCGCGCGTCGCGGCGTTGGCTGGCCTGCGGCTGCCGATCGAGAGCCATGTGCTGCAGGCCTTCGTTTCCGAGGCGATCAAGCCGCTGATCCCCAATGTCATGACCTTCGGCGCCGGCCATTTCTATGTCAGCCAGTCGGACAAGGGCGGGCTGGTCTTCGGCGGCGATATAGACGGCTACAATTCCTATGCCCAGCGCGGCAACATGCCTGTGATGGAAGACGTCTGCGAGGGCGGCATGGCGCTGATGCCGATGATCGGTCGCGTGCGCCTGTTGCGCCAATGGGGCGGCATCATGGACATGTCGATGGACGGCTCGCCAATCATCGACAAGACGCCGGTGGACGGGCTCTATCTCAATGCCGGCTGGTGCTATGGCGGCTTCAAGGCGACGCCCGGCTCCGGCCTTGTCTTTGCCCATCTTCTGGCCCGCGACGAACTGCACAAGGAGGCGGCGCGCTTCCGCCTCGACCGGTTCCGGCGGGGCGCGATGATCGATGAAAAGGGCGTCGGCGCCCAACCGAACCTGCACTGAGGACGGTCCGAAAAGCATGCGTATTGTCTGTCCCTTCTGCGGCGAACGCGAACTCGGCGAGTTCACCTGTCTCGGCGACGCCAAGCCGCTGCGGCCGGCTGCCGGCGCCTCGGAAGACGAGGTCTTCGACTATGTCTATTTACGCGACAACATTGCCGGCGAGACCAGCGAACATTGGTACCATGGCGGCGGCTGCCGGGCCTGGCTGAAGATCACCCGCAACACGCTGACGCACGAGATCTCCTCGGTCGAGCCGGCGGCGGGCGTGGGTGCAAGGCAGGTGGCAAAATGAGTATTCTTAGCCAGCTCAGCGCTGCCGCGAAGAACGCGAGGCCCCTACCTCCCCCTTGTGGGGAGGTCGGACCGCAGGTCCGGGTGGGGGTCGGCGCCGCGGGGGCCCCCCCCCCCCCGGGGGGGGCCCCCCCCCCCCCCCCGGGGGGGGGGGGGGGGGGGGGGGGGGGGGCGGGGGGGGGGGGGGCGCCCCCCCCCGCGCCGACAGATCCGACCAAAAGAAATGCCGGGGCAACCGCTCGCGCTCGAAAGCTGCGGGTCGACGAAACCGAGGCTGAGTACCGACTTCGGGGGGATCTGAGAGGACGTCATCTCAACGGCTACAAATTTGTGAGGCAAGTGCCGCTTGGACCTTTCATCGCGGATTTCGTTTGTCGCGAGAAGGGTCTGATTGTCGAACTCGATGGCAGCCAGCATGCTGATTCACCAACCGACCCCGCCAGGACGGCCTGGCTGAATGGGCATGGTTATTCCGTTCTCCGGTTCTGGAACCATGAAGTTTTGGCCGAGCGCCGAGCGGTCCTTGATACGATCCTGGCTTGCCTCGACGGAAAGATTTCTACCCCCTCACCCGGCCTCCGCTTCGCTCCGGCCACCCTCTCCCCGTTGGGGAGAGGAGGGGAGCTTCGCTGATGGACTCCTTTCGCGACAAGATCGTTCCGGTGACCTCGAT